>JACRIO010000088.1 GCA_016220035.1 Planctomycetota bacterium
CGACGCTCGCGGCATCGCACGTATCGCGGAGCCGCGCTCCTACTGCCTCCTCGTCGCCCGAGCGCCTGGGCGCTTGGGCTTGGGCTGGTTGCAGGCTGGACGCCGAGTCGCGGACGACATCGAGCTCCACCGCGATTTCGATCTCCGCGCGCGCGTGGTCGATGGAGGTGGGAACGCCGTGCCCGGCGTTCCGGCCGTGCTTCGCGTGACACAAGAGGGCGTCGTCCGAGACGTACTCGAGGCGCGCACTGGTGAGGACGGGATCGCGACGCTGCGGCACGCAAGTGTCGCGCTCGATGCATCGATCGTCCGGGATGGTGCGCGCTGGAGCCTCGCGCTCGCGAGTTGCATCGATCCACCGGTGGAGACGCCCGTCGAGGTCCTCGACTCGGGAGCGCTGCACGAACTCGTGCAGCCCGACGTCGGGAACCTCGAGGTGCGTGTCGAAGACGTCGACGGCGTTCCCGCGCCCGATGGAGTCGAGGTCGCGCTCGTGGCCCGAGCTCGCGACGGACGCGAGCCCGCCACGCGCGAGCGGGCGGAGAGCCGCATCCACTCCGCCGTCCACCCCGAGTTCGGCGGCCGTGAGCGCGCCGCGGGCGTGATGCGCGCCACCACGCAGGGCGGGCTGGCTCGGTTCCACGGCGTCGGCCTCGGGCTCGAGTTCTGGGTCGGTGCGTCGAGGCATGCGTGTTCGGCTGCGGCGTTCACGAATGGGCAAGGACCGAGAGACGAGGGCGAGACCACGCGCATCGTGTTGCGCTTCGGCGAGGAGCGGCTGGTCGTTCGCGGCCGGATCCTCGACGTCGTGGGGAAGCCGCTGGCGGATCGGGCCGTGTTCTCCAGCTTCCACATGCGTCCTCCGCGCGGGGGATGGAGTCACCCGCAGCGCCTCCACGTACTTCCGCCGATGCAGGTTGCCAGCGCGCTTCGGGCGCATGAGGTGCTGGGCCATGGGGAGCCGAGGACCGCGGCTGACGGGCGGTACTCCGCCGACTGTGGCTGGCACGGCCTGCCTGGTGGGACCCTGGTGTGGGTCGTGCAGTGCTGCGCGGGAACGCCGGATCACGCGCTCGCGGAGGTCGCGATCCCGGCGCCGAACGAGCGCGGCATCGTCGAGGTCGGCGACGTGAGGCTCACGCCGGCGCCGGTGATCCTGGAGGGCCGCGTCGTCGACGAGCTCGGTGCGCCTGTCGTGAGCGTCACAATTCACCCGGGTGGCGACGACGAAGCCATGAACCAGTCGCTCGCCGTGGATGAGCACGGCCGTTTCATGCTGCGGGGCTTCGCCCTCGCTCCGGAGGTCGGCGCCTTGGCGGTGGACGTGCGCTTTGGAGCTGAACGGAGCGGGATGAGGAAGGTGGGTGCACGCGACGTCGAGATCGTGCTCCGCCGCACGGGCGAGATCGTCGGACGGATCCTGCCTCCACCGCCCGCGTCCGAGGCGGCCTGGATCGCGCGCATCGTCCGCGAGGACACGCTGAGGGATCCGCGCGGCGTTCCCGATCAGCATCCGGTAGATCCGCACGGACGCGTGCACTTCGTGTGGCGGGAGCCGGGCCTCTATCGCCTCGAGCTCCTGCGCGGTTCGCCGCCGGTCGTCGTAGCGTCGCGCGGCGGGTTGCGGGTGGAGCCCGACCAATTGCTCGACGTCGGGACGATCGAGATCGATCCGAAGTGACGCGAAGGCATCGGTAGTGCGATCGGCGACGACTCTCCGCGCGCGCGAGTGCCGAACTTGATTCGGCGGACATTCCGTGCAGGCGATCGACCCGACGCACGGAGCCCGCCTGTGCCGAGTCAACCCGCCGACGGTGGTAGCCACCATGGGACTCTGGGGTAGAAGAGGGGCATGCACCTCGCGACGCTCGCGCTCGTCTCCGTGCTGGGGATCGCGGCACGACCGCAGGAGGCCGCGGACGATGGCGGACGCAGTGATTCCACGGCTATGGCCGGCCGCGGCCAGTCGCCGCGAACGCCGCCGATCGGCGGTCCCGTGCTCGAACTGACCCCCGTCGAGCTCGAGCACCGTTCGACCGCGATGCCCCATTGGATCCCGATCCGGTGCGTCGATGCGTGCACGCTCGAACCGATCGCAGGTGCCGAGGTGCGCATGATCGACCTGAGCCGCTTGCGCACCGCGAACGGCGGGAACCTCGATCGACACGACGTGGTCGACGATCAGCTACCGTACGGTGACGCGGTGCGCGCGGCGCTCGTGGTGACCCGCACGGACGCAGATGGGCGAGCGCTCGTTCCGGCGTACGACCGATCCCTCTCCGCCGTCGTGTCCAGCTCGGGGCGATGGGGAAGGTCGCCGGCACTCGCGTCGTTGAGGCCGGATTACAACCCGCCGCTCATCCTCGAGGGCCTCGGGGTCCGGCTCGCTCGTCCGTGGCGCTGCACGGTCCGCGTGCTCGACGCTCACGGAGGTCCCGCTGCGGGCGTGACGGTGGCATTGCGTGGTCGCCCGCCATGGCCGGAGCGCGTCCATGTGGTACGACGAACGGTGACGGACGAGCACGGGATCGCGATGCTCGCGCTCGCGTCGACGCGTCCTCGGGACCTGTTCAGCACGTTTGCCGACGATCGGTGCGAGCACGCTCCGGCCACCGAGTGGAGTGTTGCGGCCGACGTGCTCCTGCGCGCTCCGCCGAGCGCCGCGATCGAGACCTTCGGTGGATCCGAGTGCGCGGAGCTCGTGTTGCGCCTTCCGCCGACGGCCTCCGTCGAGGTGCGCCTGCACGGCGCGCTCGCAGAATCGGCGGCGGAGGGCGGCGCTTCGATCGTCGCCGCGCTCGATCCTGATCCCGTCGTGGCGGGTGTAGCGGCGCGAAGCGACTCGTCGCCCGCACCGGAGAGGCGAGCGCCTCCCGAGCCACGGACCCTGACCACCGCGCCGCCGAGTTGGAACTTCACTCCCGGAGCGGCCTTCGCCCGGAACGACAACTCGCTGTGCGCCGATCGCCGCGTCGTGGGCCCGGTGCGCGCTCCCGACACTGTGCTCCGCCTCGATCACGTCGGGATTGGCGAGGAGGTGAACGTCTTCGCGCGTGCATACAGGTGGGGAGACTCGCCGCCCGGGTCGACGACGATCCGCGCGTCGACGCGCGAGGGCGAGCTCACCCGGGCCGAACTCGAGCTTCCCTGGTCGAGGCGGGTGCTCGCGGCGCGCGTCCTGCTCCCGGACGGAGCGCCGCTGCGCGACACCGAAGTCGAGGCCCGAGTCATCGCGTGGGACTCCGAGCGCTCCGGTCCGCTCATCGAGACCACGGCAGAAATCGAGCCGTCGGGGACCGAGCTCGGCGGTCGGACGGACCGCGACGGTCGCGTCACCTTCGCCGGGGATCCATTCTGGAGTGAAGGGCCGATGGAGCTGGAGCTCCGCGCGAAGTCCGGCGGTCGCGCGATCGGCCGTCGTTGGATCCGCGTGCCGGGGCGGGCGGGGGTCGGGCTGCAGGAGCTGGGCGACTGCGTGCTCGAGGAGCTTCCGCTGCTCGTCGCAGGGCGCGTCACCGAGTCGCGCGGTGCGCACCTCGAGGAACTCGTCGTTCGCACGGATTACCTACTCCACGCCGAAGCGGAGGTCGCTGCGGACGGCCGGTTCGAATTGCGCGCGTGGGCGTCGGAGGGCGTCCGGCGTTACTGGGTCGGCACGCGGACCTCGTGGTTCGACACGCCTTTCCGCGCCGAGCGCGGTGCACGCGACGTGCAGGTCGCGTACGCATCGAGCGGAGCGCTCCTCGTCGCCGAGGATCCGGAACCGGGCCACACCCGGGTGCCGCGCGTCGAGCTCGAGCCGCAGTTCGATCTCGGTGTTCCTTTCGATGGCCGAGGCGAGCAGCAGCCGGGCGCCGCTGCATTGTTCCGGGCCGTTCAGCCGGGCAACTACCGGTTGCGCTGGCGCAGCGCGCTCGGACAGACGCTCGCGGTGACGCCGGCGATCACGGTCGGGCCGAAGGAACTCGTCGTCGTTCATCCGCCGGACTTCGGGGCGTTCGTGCGACCTGCGCGCTTGTCGGTCCGCACGAGCGACGGTGCTCCCGCGTGCGGGATGTTCTGGGTCGCTGCCGCCGCGCGCGGTTTGCCGCCGACTCCGCGGGCCGGTTGGCTCGGCCCCGTGCCCGACTTCGAGTTCTGGACCGACGCACGCAAGTTCAGCGATGGCGCGATCGAGCTCGACCTCGTGCGCGAGGAGCTGCAGCTCTGGATCGTCGAGCCGCGTCATCGGATCGCGCGCGTCGCGGTGCGCGGGAACGCGGAGATCGTGCTCGAGCCCGGAATCGACGTGCGTGTGCGCTGGGCGTCGCCCATCGACGTGCCGGCGGGATTCGAGTTGCGAGTGCAGTACTTGCCCGCGGCAGGGAGCGAGCTCGCCACCTACTTCCGCACCTGGCGCGGGGAGGACGCCGCGTTCGACGCGAACGGCATCGCCACGCTGCGCGCGCCGGGTCCGGGCGCGTGGTTCCCGTACGTCTATCTCCACGACCGGTCGAAGCCCCTGGGTTGGCAGTCCGGCACCGGGGAGCGACGCGAGCTCGAAGTGGTCGAGGAGGGCCCGAACGAGGTCGTGCTCGATCCGTTCTGCGAACCGGGGCTCGCGAGGGCGATCGCGACCGTGCGGCGCGCGAAGTAGCCCGGCGCGCGCGCGCGGCGTTCGTCGAGCGCGGCGCGTCGTGCTCCTGCGCCGCTCCACCCAGCCCTCGTCGTCGCCGGGGCGTCCTGTCCGTGCCGGGGGAGTCCGCGGAGCGCGAGAGTGCCGAACTTGAAACGGCGGACATTTGCGCACGCGGTCGACGTGTCGAGAACGGGTCAACCGCGGCGGCCGTCGCGAGGGTTGCGTCGGCGATCGACCCGTTCCCGCGCAACCGAGCCCATCGGCCGGGGTTGGTCGTCCGGCCGGAAAGGCGGACCGATTTGCGCGTCCGAGCCCGTCGGGTGGATCCTGTCCCCGCCGTCCGACTTCCCCACGCACCATGCCGCACGCCCTCCTCGCCCTCGTCGCGCTCGCGTTCGCCGCGCGCGTGTCGTCATCTCCGCTCGAAGATCCCGACGACCGCGCGCAGCGGCTGCTCTCGAGCGGGCGCTTCCTCGTCCGCGTCCTCGACGGCGAGACGCACGCGCCGGTCGCGGGTGCGGAGGTGCGCTGGAAGGAGCTCGAGCTCGCGCGCACCGCGTTCGGCCTGCGGCACGTCGAGGACGTCGCGCGGCACGACGAGCTCTTCGCGGACGTGCCGGCGCTCGGCACCACCGACGCGGATGGCTACGCCGAGCTCGACCGGCCGGCGCGCGCGGCGGTCGTGCGCGTCACGGCGCCAGGGCGCTTCGGGAGCGCGCGCTTCACGGGCGCGTCGGGGCTCGTGCTGCGTCTCGACGTGCTCCCCGACTGGGATCTCCCCGTCGTCGTCGTCGATCGCGATGGGAAACCCGCGCCGCGACTCCCCGTGTGCCTGCGGCGCGAGCGCGGCGGGCTCTTCGTGAACGAGACGAGCGTCACGACCGACGCGCAGGGCCGCGCGACGCTGCCGCACGTCGGCTACCGCGTGCGCGCCGATCCCGACGAGCGCGGAGCGCGCTGGTACGCGGGCTTGGCGATCCTCGCGCGCGAGCCGGTGCACGCGCCGATCGCGACGGACGCGCCGCCCAGGACGCCCGTGCGGCTCGTCGCGCCGCCGATGGGCGCGCTCGAGCTGACCCTCGGCGACGCGCTCGGCCGCGACGTCGGCGCGCGGCTGCCGGTCGAGTTCTCGCGTGCGCGCGAGAACGGCGCTGTCGTCATGCCCTTCGGCGACGCAGCGCGGCCGTGGGACGGGAGTGCCTTCCCGCTCGACGTCGTGTTCGTCGAGGCCACGCCCGACGGCAGGGTCGTTCTGCCGCACGTCGGACTCGGACTCGAGCTCCAGGCCGGCGCGCGCCGCGACGCGGGGGCGGCGCCGACGGTCGTGCGCTTCGACGGCCCCGCGCGGGCGGGCGAGCACGCGGGGGCGCGCCTCGAGTTCGGCCGCGACCATCCGACGTTCACCGGGCGCCTCTTCGACGAGCAGGGCCGAGCGCTCGCGGACGCGGAGGTCACGATCGCGCTGATCACGGACGCGGACCTGCCCGGCGCGACGCCGGAGTCCGTGCGCGAGGTGCGCGAGACCACGCCGGCGGAGGAGGTCTTCGCGACGGCTCGATCGGTCCGCTGCGACACGGAGGGGCGCTTCGTGCTCGACTACGAGACGACCGACGCGCGCGCGCAGGGGAAGCGCTTGGTCGTGCTCGGTCGGCGCAGCGACTCGACCGCGACGAGCGAGCGCGCATGGAGCTCCGCGACGGTCTCGCTCGACACGCGCTGGCTCGCGGGCGTGCACGAGCTCGGCGACGTGCGGCTCTCGGAGGGCGAGCTGCTCGCGGAGGGCCGCGTGCGCGAGCGCAAGTCGGGGAACGCGCTCGCCGACGTCCAGATCGGTCTGTGGACGGGCCACGGTGTCATCCCGCTCGGCAAGAGTGGCTTCGACGGCGCGTTCCGCGTTCGCGGGCCCGTGCTGGGCTCGGCGTTCGCGCTGCGGTTCGCGCTCGACGGGCACGAGACGCGTGTGTCGACGAACGTCGTGCTCGGCGAGCGCGAGCTCGCGATCGAGCTCGAGGCGGTGGCGACGCTCGCGCTTCGCTTCGTGCTACCCGCTGGATTCGACGCGGCGAGCCTCGCCGCAGTGCTCACGATCGTGCCGGACGAGCGGGCGCTCGGTTGGAACGACCGGGATGTCTCCGGCCGACAGACGCTGGACGAGCTCGGCCGCGCGACCTTCACGCGACTCACTCCCGGTGTGTACGAGCTCTGCGTGGGGGCTTTCGAGGCCTACGGATCGGACGAGTTCTTCCAATGGCGCGGCTCGATCGAGGATGGACGCACGACGCTGATCGAGCGCGATTTCACCGCGCGGGACGCACTGCGAACGATCGAGGTGTACGGTCCGGACGGCGCACCCGTCTCGGGCCTTTTCTACGCGACGCGCGGGGCCCGTGGATTGGTGCTCGAATTCGGTTCGATGCCTGGCGTTTTTCGACCGCGCGTGGCGAGCGAGTTTCACGGTTCGATCCGCATGCTCCCGGGCGCACGATTGGAGATTGCGAGCCCCGGTCTGCGCTCGAAGGTCGTCGACACGGAAACGACGTACGAGCGCGTCGATCTCGATCGCGGCCTCCCTGTGACCCTCGAGCTCGACGCGCCGATCGCCGAGGTGCCCGAGGGTTGGAAGCTCACGCTCGGCGTCTGGTCCCGCGACGAACCCGACAAGAGCGGCGCCGAGCCCCCACGGCTCCGCTTCGAGAGCGAGCCCTTCGACGCGACCGGCCATGCGCTGTGGCTCGCTCCGGGTCGAGGTCGCTACTGGGTCGAGTGGATCCTCGAAGACCTCGGACCGAAGCCGCGCGCGTTGCGCCTGCAGGATCGTCTCCACCCCATCCGTGTCGGCGACCTCGGCACGCCGCAGTCGATCCGCGTCGTACCGCTGATCGACCCCGCCCGCGTCGACTTCGAGACGCTCACGTTGCGCTGACCCCGTGTCGCGCGCGCCCGCCGCGGTATGCTTCGAGCGCATGTTCGCGGCCCTGCTCCTCCAGGTCTCCACGCTCCTCCAGCCGCTCCACCTCGGCGACGCGCCGCCCGAGCTGCGCTCCGCGCGTCACGTCCTGCTCTCCTTCCAAGGAGCCGAGGCGGCGCCGCCGGGGACGACGCGCACGCGCGCGGCGGCGCTCGAGCGCGCGCAGGACCTCGCCGCGCGGTTGCGGGCGGGCGTCGACTTCGCGCGCACGGTGAGCGAGGCCTCCGAGGCGCCGGACGCGAGGTCAGGCGGCGTGCTCGGCTCGTTCGCGCCCGGCGTGCTCGCGCTCGAGGCGGATCGGTTCCTGTTCGCGGCGAACGTCGGTGCGGTCAGCGATCCGATCGTGCTCCCCGACGGCGTGCATGTGTTCCAGCGCATCGACACGTGGGCCGCGGTGCTCGAGCTGCGCGTCGAGGGGCGCGCGGACGACGTCGAAGCGCGGAAGAAGGTCGAGTTCGTCCGCGCGGAGATCGCGCGCGGCGCCGACTTCGGCCAGATGGCGCGCGAGCACTCCAGTGATCGGGTCACGGCTGCGCGCGGCGGCCAGTTCGCGATCTTCGAGCGCGGCGCGCGCGACACGCTGGTCAAGGCGGCGGCGTTCGAGCTCGGCCTCGGCGAGACGAGTGCTCCGATCCGCTCGCCGATCGGCTGGCACATCGTGCGGCGCGTCCCGCTCGAGGGCTTCGACCCCGCGCTGCGCGAGAACAACTGGGCGCGCGTGCGCGCGATCCTCGTGCAGCACGACAAGGCGCTCGGCGCCGATCCCGCGACGACGCGCGACCAGGGGAAGGCGAAGGAGCTCGTCGACGCGCTCCTGGCACGGTTGAAGAAGGGCGAGGACTTCGGCGCGCTCGCGCGCGAGGCGAACGACGACCAGGGCGGCAAGGAGCGCGGCGGCGAGCTCGGCTGGATCCACCGCGCGATGCCCGGCCTCCCGCGCGCCTTCATGACGGTGTTCGCGATGCAGAAGGGCGACGCGCAGGTGTTCGACAGCACGCTCGGCTTCGTGCTCGTGCAGCGCGTGAAGTGACGGGCCGGTGCACGCGGCGCACGGGCGTGCTCAACCTTGCAGCGCGCGCGCTTCGTCGAGGACGACCGGCAAGCGCTCCTCGCTCCAGAACCCGACGCCGAGCTCGCGACCCGCTCCTGGAAGTCCGCCCCGTACTGGCACGTCGAGCGCGCACGCGTCCCCGGCACGCGCGAGGTCGAAGTCGAACTCGTGATCGACGGCTATCCCGTCGCGAAGCAGCGCCTGCTGGCCGACGGCGATGTGCGCCCTATCAACTTTGAGACTGCGATCTCGCAATCCAGTTGGGTCGCGCTGCGCATCCTCCCAACGAGCCACACGAACCCGATCTGGATCGAAGTCGCCGGCCAACCCTAATCCTCGCCCAGGGACAACTGCGCCTTCCTCCTGAAGTGCGTGGCCCCATGCTGGTCCCAGAAGTCCCGCTTCCACACCCGCCCCGCCGACCTCGAGGCCGCGAAGGCCGCCTACGAGTGCGCGCGCCTGAATGATCGAGGTCGATCCTGAACGTCGAGCTTTGCCGCGTCGGGCCACGGTGGGACGGTTGATTGGCTATCCGTTGACAAGGTGCGCTCGCCCGGCATCCCCCGGTACTCCTGGTCCTCGAGCAGGTCCTGCAGTCGAACGCGCGTCGGATTCGGCCGCCGCACTCGTCGCGCGGCGGCACGGGAAGCGGATCTGGGCATCGCGATGCGCTGCGTGGGGGAGTCGCTCCCCCGCGATCGGGCGTTGCGTTGCCTTGGCGGGGCGCAGCCCGAGGTTGTTGTTCTGGTTCTCGGGCGTGTTGTTGTTGCGGTTCGCCGACCGCGCGTTCGAAGCGGCGTTGTTGAAACTGCCGCCGCGGTTCACGCGGTTCTGGGCGCCGGGGATCCGCTTCCCAATTCGTTGTTCAAGGAGCGCGCGACAGACCACGGCTCAGCCAACGTCGGCGCAGGTCGAGCGTGTCGCCGTGCGCGAGGTGGGTCGAGGCCGAGCGCAGTGATGCGGCGAAGATCGAGGCGTCGATCCGTCCCGTGCGCAGCTCCCACGCACGGTGCCGCAGTCGCCGTCGCAGTCGGCACAGGTTCTTCGGGCGGATGCGCTGCGTGCCGCGACGCAGGTTCCAGCCGAGGAACGGCAGCCCCTCGCGGACCGGAGCGAGGATCGTCGCGCGCGTCTTGAGCGCGAGATGCAGTTCGTCGCGCGCGAACGCCTCGATCGCGCCGTGCGCGTGCTTCAACGCGAGCTGGTCGTCGCCGAAGAGCGCGAAGTCGTCCATGTAGCGCACGTAGCCTGTCGCGCCGAGTTCGCCGAGCACGAAGCGGTCGAGTCGACCGAGCAAGAGGTTCGCGAACCACTGGCTGGTCAAGTTGCCGATCGGCAGGCCGACGCCGAGCTTTCCGTCCGCGCCGCCGAGCACCCGCGCGCACAAGTCCGCGACCTCCGGCTCCAACTCGAGCGGCGCCAACGTGTCGAGCACGACCCGGTGCTCGATCGAATCGAAGCACTTCGCGATGTCGAGCTTCAGGAAGTACCGATGCCGTCGCACGAGCTCCCGGGCATGCGCGATCGCCGCGTGCGTGCCCTTGCCGCGTCTGCACGCGAACGTCTCTGGAACCAGAGAGGCGTCGAACAGCCCTTCGAGCGGATCGATCAGCGCGTGGTGCACGACGCGGTCGCGGAACGGCGCGGCCGTGATCACGCGCTCCTTCGGGTCGTGGATCGTGAACGTCGTCGGTCGCGCGGGGCGCCACTCACCCGCAACGAGCTCGCGCTGCAGCGCCAAGGCTTCCGTCTCGAGCCGCTCGAGGAAGCGCGCAGTGCCGCGCACTCGGCGCTGACCGCGCGCGGCGTGGCGCGCGGCTCGGCACAAGTTCTTGAAGGACGTGACCTCGGACCAGAGTCTCGCAGCGTTCACGTTCCGACCTCCATCGCAGCGAACGAGGCTTCCACGGCGTCTCCGCTGACGACGGACTCGCTTCCCACCAGGCGCTCGCCGCTCGCAGTCCGCTCGCCGATCGCCACGCGCCAGCCGTGCAGCATGCGTCCGAGCTCGTCGACGCCGCGCATCGCGGTCTCGAACTTGTCGGCGGGCATGACGTTGCGCGTGCGCGCGATGCGCAAGAGGAAGCGCAGGCGCTCGAGACGCAGGTTGATCACGCGCAGGAGCTTCCGCCGCGAACCCGGTTCGTAGCGCGCGACCACCAGCATCTCGACGATGTCGAGCGCGTGGTTGTCGACCTTCTGCACGAGGCCGAAGCGCGCCGACTTGGGCCACTTCGCCGTGCTCTCGATCAGCCAGCCAGCGGTCTCCTCCCACTTCTGCAGGCAGAGCAGCTCGGGGCCGGCCTCGCGGGCGGGCGGACGGGTGAAAGGCGAGGCGGTCATGCAGGCACCTCCGCGAACGCGGGCGGCATGACGGACAACGCGGAGGCGGAAGGCGCGGCGATCGGCGAATCCGGGGACGCGGGCGCGCACGATTCGAGGGATCCGGGGGGCTCGGCGGCCGCCGGTCCGGCCATCGCGCCCTGCGCGGAGGCGCTGGACGAGTCGCCCGGCGCTGCGTGCGCCGGGTGATTCGACGCCGGAGCGGGCTGCGTCGGAGCCGGAGCGCCGTGCACGCACGCGAGGATCGCGGGGCCGCAGCGTTCGACCTTGCCGGGCCCGACGCCGTCGATGTGGCCGAGGGCCGTCAACGAGTCCGGCCGCTTGCGCACGATGGCGACGAGGTGTTTGTTCGTGAACAGCAGGAACGGCGGCAGACCTTCCTCATGCGCCTGGCGCGAGCGCCACTCGCGCAAGTGGTTGAAGAGCGCGCGCTCGTTCTCATCGAGGCCCGCGCAGGGATCGGGCGCGCCGTCACGGCGGCGGCGATCGTGGTACGAGTTGGAGGGAGATCCCTGACCCCAAGGAGCGCCGGGATGCGCGCCGTCGGGAGCGAGTTGCGGCGGCCGAGCGGCGATCGCGCGCGCGGCGTCGATGTCCGCGCGCGGGACGATCGCGTCCTGGTAGGTGAGCAGCAGCGTGAGGTGCGGCGTGTCGTTGACGAGATAGAAGTGCTCGCGCTGCGCGATCACTTCCTTGTCGCGCGTGAAGTCGACGAGCGGCGTGTCGTCGAAACCGCCGATGGTCGCCGAGTACCGAAAGGTCAGGAGCTTCACGCGCATGCCGCACGAAGTACCGCGCGCGCGGCGCTCGGGAAAGAGCCTCGGCTCACGCTCGTGATGCAGCGCGTCGCGCCCACCCACCCTTTGAGGATCGCAACTGTTCTCGAGAAAAGCACCTGGGTTGCGTTGTGACGAACGACTTGATCCGTGCGACGCGGTGGTTGCACGCTTCACGGAAGCGGACGAGCCGCCGGAATGAGGCGCGTGCCGTGTCGCACCGGCCCTCGGCCTGCGCTGGCGGCTCCGCTACGCTCCGCTTCGCCGCTTGGCCGTGGGCCTCGCAACGGCGCGAGTTCACTTCCCGGTCTTGTGAGGTAGTGAAGTGGGCAGTTGCGATGCCCTGGCGGGACGCAGCCCGAGGGTGTGGTACTGGGACTCGGGCGCGTAGTCGTCGCGGTACGCCGACCGCGCGTCCGAAGCGGCGTCGCTGAAACTGCCGCCGCGGCTCACGCGGGCCTGGGCGCCACTCCATGGCGTCACGGGGTCATGCTGCTCGTCGGCCGAGTAGTCGGCGTAACCGTCGCGGCACCACTCCCACACGTTGCCGTGGACTTCGTGCAACCCGAACGGATTCGCAGCCAGGCTCCCCACGGGTGCGTGCACCACCCAACCGTCCTCGAGCTCCGGCCAGTCCTTGATGTCCGCCCAGGACGCTCCCGCCTTCGCCGCGGTCTGATCTGCCAAGTTCACGTTGCCACGCAGGCTCTCGCGCTCCGCTCCGGTCCACCACGGCGTGTCCTGTCCACCGCGGCATCCCGACTCCCATTGCGCTTCACTGGGAAGCTCGAGCCCGAGACGCGACATCACTTCCATGCACTGCGTCCACGTCACCTGCTCCACCGGGTGCGTCAGGTCGTGCTGATGACCGTTGACCTTGCTCGAGGGGCCGTAGTTGCTCGGGCTGCGGCCCGTGAACCGTGCCCACTGACCCTGCGTCATCTCGTACTTCTAGAGGAAGTAGGCCGTCAGCGTCACCGAGTGCACGGGCGACTCGTTGCCCAACGCCCGCGGGTCGTAGTTCTGGCCCGTGGGATCCGTCTGCTGGGCGCCCATCCAAAACGTGTTGCCGGGGATGAGCACGAAAACGAGCCCCGTCGCCTCCTTCACGAGCAGCCGACCCCGCGCGTCGCGCTTCACGACCCCCTCCGCTCCGCGCTCCGGTTCGTCACCGGTGGTGAGCTCGGCGAACTCCCACAGGTGCGACGCGGGATCCTCCCCGATCGGCAACAGCCCGAGCTGCGGAGTCAGCACCAAACCGCCGTACTTCGAGCTCTTCGAGATCGATGCGATCGCCTCGTCCCACCGCCGCCGTGCCTCCGTCCCGCTCACCGATCGCTCCTCGATCGTCCGCGCGAACTCCGCGCGCTTCACGATGCCCCAGCCGTGTTTCTCCGACGTGCCCGACGTGAACAGACCGCCGGTCTTCTCGTCCGTGAACGCCTTCAAGTCCGACACCAACTTCGACAGCGTCGCGTGCCACCAACGGTCCTCGCCGTTCGCGAAGTCCCACATGTGGCGGCGATTCACCTCCGGTTCCAGAGCGACGACCTCCGCCGCCAACTTGGTCCACTCCTCCGTTCGCGCCGCGCGCAGCTTCCCGTCCGGATCGCGCCAACGCTTCACCGCGCTCTCCAGCTTCTTCACGTAGCCGTCGTACGCCGCCTTCTCCTTCTCCGGAGCTTCCGCGAGGGCCGTCCGTTCCTCGGTGAGCGCCTCGTCGAACTTCCCGTTGCGATACAGCGCCCACGCCAGTGTGTCGCGCGAGAGGTGGCGCTCGCCTTCCTTCGCCGCCGCGACCGCGCGCCGCGCGAGCACGAGCGCCTTCACTTCGTCCCCGAACACTTCCTTGTCCGGATCCACCAGCGGCCGAGCTTTGTCGTTCAGACCGGTCGCGTCCGTCGGCAGCGCCGCGCCGCGCGCGAGCTCCGCTTCGACCTCCGCAACGCTCGGCCAATTCTCCTTCCCGAGCATCCGCGCCATCCACTGCGACCGCGCACGCTTCTCACCGAGCTCCGCGAACTTCGGATGCGACGCGCGTTCCGCCGCGCGTTGCTCCTCCGACTGCGGGGTAGCGCGCGCTTCCAGCTCGCGCAGCTTCGCTTCGTGCTCCGCGAGACTCGGCTTCGACTTGATCCCGCGCGCCTTGTCTTCCGCTCGGCCTCCGACCAGTTCGCGCGCCTTCACGAGCCACGCTTCGTACTGCGCCAAGTTCTCCGGATGCGCCGGCCACAGCCGATCCGCGTCGTCCACGAGTTCCTGCAAGTCCTGGATCGCCGACAGCGACAACACGTCCTTCGTCTTCTGCGACGCGACTTGCTCCTGCTCGCGCGCGATCGTCTCCTGCGCCTTCGCCTTGGACTCCTGTTCTCGCGCCTCCTTCGCGCTCGCCTCTGCCGCGGTCGCTGCCAGCGCCGACTTCTTCGCCTCGCCGTCCGCCCGCGCGCTCTCCGCTGTCGCGTACCACGCCTCGCCGCCCGCCGCGATCGTCAGCACGAGCAGTGTCGCCAGCGCCGCGCGCTCGATCCGCTTGCGCAATCGCGCCGACCGCCGCGACGCTTGCAGGAACTCTCGCTCGCGCGTCGCGAGGTCCAAGCGCTCCGCCGCGAGCAGCTCCTCCGCGCGCCGCAACTTGCTCGTCGCGTCGCTCCACAATTCGCTCCGCCGTCCGCCCGACTCCCACGCCGTCGCCGCGTGCTCCACTTCGCGCCGCAGTTCGAGCACCTCGCGTTCGTTCGCCAGCAGATTGCGCAAGCGCGGCCACGCATCGAGCAAGCGCTCGTGCGACACTTCGACCGTTTCCTTGCCGGCTTCGCCCGCGAGCACCACGAGGCGCCGCGTCACGAATGGTTGCGCGAGCGCGCGCAGCGCTTCCGGAGTGCTCGCGAGCTCGGACGCCAGCGCCGACAGCGCCACGCGTCGGCGCGTGAAGCGTTCGCCCTCGTCGCTCTGCGCCAGCGCGCGGAACAACTGGTCCACGCGCTTCTCCACGCCGGGCGCGGCGGCGCGTGCTTCCGCGAGCGCGGCTTCGGCCTGCTTTTCCAGCGCGCCGCTCACGCGGCCCGCGTCGACGTAGCCCTGCTTCGACAGCGCGCCGCCGAAGCGGCCGCGTTCGCTCCACAGCGTCGTCAAGACTTGCGACAAGAGCGCGAGCGCGCCGGGCTCGTTCGCCACGTCCGCGAGGATCGTTTCCGAGAGGCCCGGCTCGATCGGCGTCTTGCGGCCGCGCAGCGGTTCGGTGATCACGCGCGCGAGACGCTCGGGCGGGATCGAGCCGATCGGCCAGCCGTCTTCTTGCAGCGTTCGTCGCACGGACTCGTGTTCGAGCAGCGGCGCGAGCAAGTCGGCGCGCGTGCTCGCCAGCACGATCGCACCCACGTCCTTCGCCGCGCGTGCCGCGCCCGCCAGGAGCCCGAGGAACGCGACCGACTCCGCGCGATCGAGCGCGAGCATCGCCGCTTCTTCCAATTGGTCGATCACGAGCACGGGTTGCGCGCCGTCCGCGGCGAGACCGCGCAAGAGGTGCGCGAGCCCGCGCTCGTTCGCCTTCGCTGCGTCTTCGGGCAGCGCGTCGTCGACCGCGCGCGCCCATCCCGCCGCTGCTTCCGGAGTGCCGCCGCGCGCCAGCGTCAGCGCGCGCCGCAGGCTCGCGAGCGGGTGGTCGCCGGGGAACAGCACGATCGGCAGGAAGCGCCGGCCCGCAAGCACCGCGCGCGCGCGCAGCGCCGGCACGATGCCCGCGCGCAGCCACGACGACTTGCCCGAGCCCGACGCGCCGTACACGAACAGCGCGCCGCGTTGTTCGATGCGCGCGAGCGCGGCTTCGGTCTCTTCCTCGCGCCCGAAGAAGATCGATGCGTGCTCCTCGTCGTACGCGAGCAGGCCGCGGAACGGTTCGAGGCGCAGCGCCGCCGCGAGCGACGCGCTCTCGCCCTCGCGCGGAGTTCCGCCCGCGAGGCTCGCGAGCTCGTCGGGCGCGAGGGCGAGTTGGAACTCGTGTCCGCCCGCGCCTTGGTACGCGACCGTCGGCACGTGCACGGCGCGCGCGTACCAGCCCACGTGCCACTCGCCGCCGCTCGCGGCCGCCGCGGCGATCGGGAACAGCGGGACCGCGAGGTCGGGTTCTTGGAAGAGGTACGGACGCGACGTGAGGAGCGTCTTCCACGTCGTCTCGGGGAGCTCGCGCGTGCTCCACGACAGGAACGCGCCGTGTAGGCGCGCGAGTTCGGCCGAACCGCCGCGCGCCGTGCGTTCGAGACGGCCGACGAGCATCAGGGAGAACGCGCCGAGGAGCGGCACGCGCTCGCAGAAGTCGATCAGGCTCTCGAGCAACGCGGCGAGGCTCTCCTCGCGGAACGCGGTGCCGACGTCCTTGTGCGTGCTCTGCGCGCTGTTGCGGTAGTGGGGGAGCTGGTCGAGCGCTTCCTGCACGCGCCGCGGACGTGGCGGTGCGCCGTCGAGCAGTGCGACGCGGTTCGCGAGCGCGCGCAGGCCGCATTCGGCGGGCAGCGGCTGTTCGAGACCGTCGAGCGTCGTCTTGAACGCCGCCGCCGCGGGGTGGTTCGTCTCGCGCAGCAGCGTGGCGCACGTGCGCGCCAGCTCGACCCAATGTCCGAGCGACGGACGATCGAGCTTCGATGTGATCTTCTCGAGCGCGGGGGAGCTCACGCCCGCGTGCCGGCACGCCGACCACAGCGAGCCCGCGAGGATGCGCGTCGCGAGCTCCCACGCGAGCACGAGGCCCTCGTGTTGCGCGCTCCGCTCGCGCTGCATGAGCGCGCGGCCGATGGCGGTTTCGAGTGGAAGCGGAAGTTGGAGGCGAGCGAGCCGAACGTCGAGCATGGGACCCGGAATGCTAACGAGCGGTGGTGGGGGCCTCCGAGAGTGTGTCGAGAAATGGCCTTGGTGTTGGGCTCGTCGGCGGGCGGGCGGGGCTCCACGGCGAACCATGCGGGCGAGATCGCCGGCGGCGCGGGTCAGCGCTATCGGGTGAAAAATTGCTCTGGCACGGTATTCACCCGGGTTCGTGCTCGTGCAGCGCGTGAAGTGACGGGCCGCGCGTTCAGCGCGGCAGCGCGCGCGCTTCCTCGATCACGACCGGGAACAGGTCCTCGCCCTCGAGCTGCCACCGCGCGAGACGCTTTTCATTGACCCAGATGGCCGGGATCGACTCGACGCCGAGCTCCTTCGCCGCGAGCACGTCGTCGTAGATCGCGTCGAGGATCTCCTGCGCCTGGAGCACCTCCCAGAAGAGCGGCCGCTCCATGCCCATCTCGACCGCGCGGTCCTGCAGCACGGCGTCGTCGAAGCCGACGCGGTGCTCCATCAGCCAGTCGTGCATGGTCCAGAAGCCCGCGCTCTCCTGGACCTGCGCGCTCGCCTCCGCGCCCATCGCGGCGAGGCACGCGAGCTTGTGGATCGTCCGCGGCACGACCGGGTTGCACGCCTGGTTCGTGGGGAAGTGGCGGTACTCGTAGCGCACGTCGTCGTGGGCGAGCGCCTGCGCGCGCGCCGCGCGATCGGCCGTGACCGTGAACTCGTCCAAGAAGTCGCCGAACAGCGTGATCACGACCCGCGCGTCGGCGCGGCCGAGCACGCGCGGGAACCGGTCGGGCGGCATGCGCTTCACGCTCTCCGCGCGCCAGTCGCCGAGGATCTTCTCGCGCGCTCCCGCGGGCCGGTCGGCCGCCGCGTCGCGCGCGTCGTCGCGCACCGATTCGAGCGCACGCGTGATCGCACCCTCGGCGTCCCAGCCGCGCAGTTCGACGCCGTTCACGAACACCATCGGCGTGCGCGCGAGGCCGAGCTGCATCGCCTCGGCGACGTCGGCCGTGATCGGCGCGAGCGACGCGGGTGCGTTGAGTGCTTGCACGAAGGCAGCGACGTCGAAGCCGAGCCCAGGGAGCGCCGGCTCGAGCTCCTCCTTCGTGAACGAGCCCGAGCGCGCGAAGAGCCAGCGGTGCATGCGCCAGAAACCGTCGATGCCGCCGGAGGCACCGGCCGCCTCCGCCGCGCGCGCGGCCCAGCAGGCGTTCGGGTGCATGTCCGGCGCGTTCGCGTTGCACTGCGGGCACATCGGGAAGTGCTTCACCGAGAGCGCCACGTCCGCGTGCGCGGCGGCGTAGAGCTCGAGCTCCTCCTCGACGCGCTTGCAGTCGGGGCACTGGTAGTCGGTGAAGACGACCACGCGCGCGCGCGCGCGCTCGGGACCGCGCCGCCAGCGGCCCGTGAACGCGGCGTCGCCGCGCGTGGGAGCGGTCTTCAGCTCGGCCATCGAGCGCGCGAGCTCGGCTTCGGCGGTCGCGCGCCGCGCCGCGTCGGACGAGCGCTGCGCGACCACGAGCGCGCCGGTCGTGGCGGCGAACACGAGCGCGAGCACGGTCCAGGGCGCGCGCGCCGTCGGACCGTTCACGCGCGGAGCGCGCAGCCCGAACCACCAGAACGCGACGTTGGCCGCGTGCACGCCCATGCACCACGGGCACGGCGTGTCCTGCAGAAAGAGCGCGGCAAGCAACACGAGCGACGCGAGCACGCCGAGGTGCGCGACGAGCCGGAATCCGCTCGTCCAACGGCCGCGCGCCGAAAGGTGCGCCGCGAGCAGCGCCGCGAACCACGCGACGCCGACGAAGGCGGTCGGCCAGCCGAGACCGGGGATCGAACCCAGCGCGCTGCGCGCCGCGCGCGCGCACGCTCCGTCGAGGCCGCAGCCGGGTGCCTGGAGCGCGCCGAGGTGGTCGAGCGCGAGCACGAGCGACGCTCCGAGCGCGAGGGTGAGCGCGACCGCGCCCGCGCGGGCTGATCTGCGCCACGCTGCCGCGATCGTCGCGGACGCGCCCTCCGTGTTCGATCGATCGAGGGTGTTGACCGGCGGCTTGGATCGATCACGGGACATGAGGGGGCTTCGCAGTGCGTACCGTGCGGCGCGAGGATCAGCCGCTCGTCCGTGCATGGCGATGCGCCATGGTGCGAAGCGACGTTGCGCGCGTCTTGAGTTGTCCGTCATTTCACCGTCGACGTATGGACCGTTCCACCGCGTCCCTCGATCCTGCGCACGCTTGCCGCAGGACCTGGCGGTCCTCTCCATCACCCTCTGAACCCGCAACGGCAATGACGACCATGAGCTGTACATCGAGATCGATCCGTCGCGCGATGCTGCGACTCGGCGCCGCGCTCGCGATCCTGGGACTCTCCGTCCCCGCGTTCGCGCAACACCATCCGCCCCCGGGACCGACCGGCGCCTGCTGCCTTCCCTCCGGCCAGTGCGTGACCGTCCCGCAGAACTTCTGCACGCAGATGGGCGGCACCTACCAAGGCAACGGCACCGCGTGCGCGGGCACGACCTGCACGCCCGCGCCGACCGGCGCGTGCTGCCTCCCCGCGGGCGGCTGCCATGTCGGCACGCAGGCGCACTGCACGGCCCAGGGCGGTACCTACCAGGGCGACAACTCCACGTGCGCGACGGCGAACTGCCCGCAGCCGCCGACGGGTGCGTGCTGCGTGGTCATGGGCCAGTGCGTCACCGCGACGGCGGCGCAGTGCGCGCAGATGCACGGGACGTACTCCGGGAACGGAACGACGTGCTCGGCGACGACGTGCGCTCCGCCCGCGGTCGGCTCGTGCTGTCTGCCGAGCGGCACGTGCGTGATGTCGACGGCGTCGCGTTGCGCCCAGTTCGGCGGAACGTACGGCGGCGACGGCACCGCGTGCAGCACCGCGAACTGCGTCGCGGCGCCCACCGGCGCGTGCTGCCTGCCGAACGGGAGCTGCGTCACGCGCACCCACACCGCGTGCACGAACCACGGCGGCACCTACAACGGCGACGGCTCGACGTGCGCGGGGACGACCTGCACGCCCGTGCCGACGGGCGCGTGCTGCCTGCCGAACGGTCACTGCGTGACGCGCACGCAGGCGTGGTGCACGAACCACGGTGGCACGTACTCGGGCGACGGCACGAGCTGCGCCACGACCACGTGCACGCCCGCGCCGACCGGCGCATGCTGCCTCCCGAACGGGAACTGCATCGTCGTGACGGACAACTGCTGCACGCACCGCGGCGGCACGTACCAGGGCGACGGGACGGCGTGCACGGCGACCACCTGCGCTCCGCCGCCGCCGCCCGCGACGGGCGCGTGCTGCATCAACGGCGCGTGCTCGGTGCTGACGCAGGCCGACTGCGCGACGCACAACGGCACCTACCAGGGCGACAACACGGCGTGCACGGCGACTACCTGTGCTCCGCCGCCGCCCGCGACGGGTGCGTGCTGCATCAACGGCAGCTGCACGTCGACGACGCAGGCGGATTGCGCAACGCAGAACGGCGTCTACCAGGGCGACAACACGACCTGCGCGACCACGACCTGTCCGTGACTCCACCAGGATCGACGCGCGCCGGGCCGGCTCCTCGCGAGCAGGCCCGGCGCGCGGCCTTTCGGCCGGCTGAAGCGCGCGCGGTGCGCACACGGAGATCGCGCCGCGCTGCGTAGTTCGGGAGCGTACGAGGCGCGCTCGCGGTGCGTCGGAAGCTCACGTGCGGGGCAGGAATCGTGGCGTTCGAGCTCGGCCGAGGAGCACGCGTCTCCGCGCGGCGGATTGACGCTTCGTGAGCGCGGTGGGAGCATGCACCGGCCTCCCAGCGCACCACGAACGCTCGCGTCCCCACCTCGGAGCCTCCCCATGCGTCGACGCACATCGTCGCTCTCGTTCCTGCACCTCTTCACGTTCCTCGCGCTGTTCGTCGGGTTGCTGCGCGGAGCGCACGCCCAAGGCACGGTGCAGGTCGGAGCGTGCTGTCTCCCGAACGGCGTCTGCGTCGTGACGACGCAGACCTTCTGCCAGATGAACGGCGGCACCTACCAGGGCAACGGGACGCTCTGTTCCGCCTCGAACTGTCAGCCGGCCGCGCGCGGCGCGTGCTGCCTGCCGACGGGGCTCTGCGTCCAGACGACGCAGGTGCGCTGCCAGATGCTGGGCGGCACGTACTCGGGCGACAACACGACCTGTGCGACCACTACGTGCACCGCGGTTCCGCGCGGCGCGTGCTGCATGCCCTCTGGTCTGTGCGTGCAGGTCACGCAGGCGCGCTGCGCGGTCGTCGGCGGGACGTACGCGGGCGACAACACGACCTGTGCGGCCACGCCGTGCACGCCGGTTCCGCGCGGCGCCTGCTGTCTGCCTTCCGGTCAATGCACCGTCGTGACGAGCACGCAGTGCCAGACCTACGGCGGCACCTACCAGGGCGACAACACCCTGTGCGCCGCCACGACCTGCGGCGCCGTGCACGTCGGCGCCTGCTGTCTCCCCTCGGGCGCGTGCCAGGTGATCGCGCAGACGCAGTGCACGCAGCTCGGCGGGACCTACCAAGGCGACGGCACGCTGTGCGCGGCGACGACCTGTGCTCCGCCGGCCGTCGGCGCGTGCTGTCTGCCGACGGGCGCGTGCATCCTCGCGAGCTCGACCCAGTGCACGCAGTTGAACGGCGTCTACCGCGGCAACGGCACCCTGTGCAACGCCGCGACCTGCGCTCCGCCGCAGGTGGGCGCGTGCTGCCTCCCGAGCGGGACGTGCACGATGACGAGCTCCGCGCAGTGCGCCCAGCTCGGCGGCACGTACAACGGCGACGGCTCGGCGTGCAGCGGGACGACGTGCAGCACGACGCCCACGGGCGCGTGCTGTCTCCCGTCCGGCCAGTGCGTCGTGACGACGCAGGCGCAGTGCACGGGCGGCGGCGGGACGGACCGCGGCGACGGCACGGCTTGTTCGACGACGACGTGCAACACGACGCCGACGGGCGCGTGCTGCCTCCCGACGGGCGCCTGCATGGTCACCACGCAGACGCAGTGCGTCGGCGGCGGCGGCCTGTACCGCGGCGACGGCACGACCTGCGCGACGGCGAATTGCACGACGCTGCAGACCGGCGCGTGCTGCACGCCGAGTGGCGCGTGCATCGTGACGACGCAGACCCAGTGCACCGGCGGCGGCGGCGTGTACCAAGGGAACGGCACGACGTGCATGGGCACGACCTGCAGCACGACGCCCACGGGCGCGTGCTGCTTGCTCAACGGCCAATGCAGTGTGACGACGCAGACGCAGTGCACGAGCCTCGGCGGAACGTACCGCGGCAACGGCACGCTCTGCGCGGCCACGACCTGCGCACCGACGACGACGGGCGCGTGCTGCCTACCGAGCGGCGGATGCACGCAGACGAGCTCGACCCAATGCGCGCTGCTTGGCGGCACGTACCAGGGCAACGGGACGAGCTGCAACGGCACGCCTTGCGCGCCCGCGCAGATCGGCGCGTGCTGCATCCCCGGCGCCTGCGTCATGACCACGCAGACGCAGTGCGCTGCGATGAACGGCACGTACCGCGGCAACGGCACGCAGTGCGGGCCGGCGACCTGCCCCTGAGGCCGCAGGCGATCGACGGCGCGCGCGGTTCGCGGGTTCGCGAGCCGCGCGCGCGTTTCATTCGTCCGCGACCTCGAAGATCGGCGCGTAGCTCCACTGCGGCGTCTCGCCGGGGAAGAGCGCGCGCGCGAGCTCCGCGTCCGCGCCGTGCACGAACGCGAGATCGTGGTGGTCGAGCTGGCCGGTGAGGAGGCCCGCGCTCCACCCTGCGGGCACCTCGAAGTGCGCCGGCGCACGCTTCCCCGCATCGACCCGCAGTTCGGCCCCGCGGCGTGAGAGCGCGTGGTCGACGCCGCCGATCGGGAAGGAGACCGCATCGACGCGCGCGCGCTCGAGGCCCGTGAGCCAGCTCTCCGCCGTGTCCGCGAAGAGCCCCGGCCAATCCACGACGCACATCCGCGCGGCGCCGCCGAGGCGATTCGTTTCGTTCACGGCGCCGCGCCGAAAAAGCTCGCGCGCGACGGGGTGCGCGGGCGGGAGGTGCGTGTCGACGCGGGAGCGCGCGTGCTCGCGCGCGACGCGCCGCAGGAAGCGCAGGACGGCGTCGACGCCGGTGCTGCTCGCGACGACGCCTTCGGTGAGCTCGATCTCCGCGCGCACCCGGAAGCGCAGCATCGCCTCGAACGCGCCGTCACGCTCGCTCACGAGCGTGTAGGAGCCCGATGCGGCGCTCTCCCACTCGATCGCGGCCGCGTGGCGCCGTTCGCAGCCGGAAACGCCGGCGGAACAAGCCGCGTGCAGCGCGGGGAGGAGCGCGAGGTCGCGCTCGGCGAGGCCGCGCCAGCTCGACGTATCGCCCTCGGGCGGCAGCGACTGCACGGGCACGCGCTGCGCATACGCGTTGAACGCGCTCTCGAAACCGAACGCGCCGTGGAACTCGGGTGCGCCGATCGTGATCGCCGCGCGCAGCCCGCGGTCGCGGAGCGCGCCGAGGCCCGTGCGCAGGAGGAAGCTCCCGACGCCGCGCCGGTGCGCCGCGGGGTGCACTCCGACCGGTGCCGCGATCGCGACGCGCACCCAGGCGCCGCGCAGTCGGATCGTGCGCGGGAGGAAGAGCGCCGCGCCGAGGGCCGCGCCGCCCTCCGTCGCGAGCAGCGCGAGGCCCGGGTCGAAGTCGGGGTGCGCGCGCGCGAGCTCGGCCGCGAGCCGCGCCTCGCTGCCCGTGCGCTGGAACGCGGCGTCGAGCACGGCGCCGAAGCGCGCGTCGGCGAGCGGGGAGACGATCTCGAGCTGCACGGGAGGACGCGCCGCGGCGCGCGCATAGACTACGGCTCGATTGTCGAACGTCGAGGATCCCCTGCGCGCGCCCGAGCCCGCGCGCCGCAAGGTCGCCGTGCTAATCCCCGCGCTCGACGAGGAGGCGGCGCTCCCGCACGTGCTCGCCGAGCTCCCGCGCGCGCTCGTGGACGTCGTGCTCGTCGTCGACAACGGCTCGCGCGACCGCACCGCGGACGTGGCGCGCGCCGGCGGGGCCTTCGTCGTGCGCGAGGAGCGCCGCGGGTACGGCAGCGCGTGCCTCGCCGGCCTCGCGGCGCTGCTCGAAGGGCATGCGGAAGTGCCGTGCGCGCCGCTCGAGGATCGTGACGTGGTCGTGTTCCTCGACGCCGACCACTCCGACTTCCCCGCGGACCTCGCGAGCGTCGCCGGCCCCGTGCTCGCGGACGCCGCGGATTTCGTCGTCGGCTCGCGCGTGCTCGGGGCGCGCGGCGGGCGCGTGCTCCTTCCCCAAGCGCGCTTCGGCAACGCGCTCGCGTGCTTCCTCATGCGCGTCCTCTTCGGAGCGCGGCACACGGACCTCGGCCCGTTCCGTGCGATCCGCGCCGACGCGCTCCGGCACCTCCGCATGCGCGATCGGGACTACGGATGGACGGTCGAGATGCAGCTCAAGGCGCGCGTCGCGGGGCTGCGCGTCGTCGAGGTGCCCGTGCGGTACCGCGAGCGCATCGGCACGAGCAAGATCACGGGCACGCTGGCGGGGAGCGCGCGCGCCGGCTTCAAGATCCTGGCTTGGATCCTGGGCTGGCGGATTCACCTCGCTCGACCGGGCCGGGGAATCCCCACGTTCCGTCGATCCGGCAGTACCTGACGCCGAGGATGTCGAAGATCCAGTCGAGCGGCCCGAGCCACGGGACGACGAGGACGTCCGTGACCTGCGTGTTCGCGAGGTTCGCGTCGGAGGCGTTCTCGCGCGCGATCTGCTCGGCCGTCTTCGGGATGTCGAAGGAGAGGATCGTGAACGCCCACCCGCACGACGTGAACGTGCCCGAGGTCTGCGTGTCGCGCTTGAATTCCAGGCTGGAGCAGGCGCTCGCGAGTAGCATCGCGGCGGCGCACGCGGCGAGCGTCGGAGCACGGCGGGGGCGGCGCGCGGGAGCTTGCATGACGTTGAACCTAGCAGAGGCCGCGGTCGGAGCGAAGCGCGCGCCGCCGCGCGGTCGGCCTCGGGCGGCGCGCCGCCGGAGCGTCGGGTCGTACTGGCCCACGCGCGAGCGGTGTGGAACGATGCGCACCCGCGTCATGCCGTCTCCGGGAGCTCCTCGTCCGTCGCTCGAAGCCGAGCTCGCCCTCCACCGCGCCGAGTTCGCGCGGCGCTTTGCGGGCGACGGCGAGCCGAGCTTCTTCTTCTCGCCGGGCCGCGTGAACCTGATGGGGGCGCACCTCGACTACAACGGCGGGCCCGTCATGCCGACCGCGATCGACCGCGGGACCTTCGTCGCGGTCCGAGCGCGCAGCGACCGGCGCGTGCGCATGCAGTCGACGCTCGACGGCCGCGCGCTCGAGTTCGAGCTCGACCGCGTGCCCGCCTCGAAGTCCGGCGCCTGGAGCGACTACCCGCTCGGCGTGCTGCGCGAGATGCTCGAGCTCGCCGAGCTGCGCGGGGGCACGGCGCGCCTCGCCGGCCTCGAGATCCTCTTCGGCGGCAATCTGCCCGTCGGCGCGGGCCTCTCCTCCTCCGCGTCGATCTGCGTCGGCGCCGCGTTCGTGCTCGACCGCATGGGGGAGCTCCGGAGCGAGCGTCTCGAGCTCGTGCACGCCGCGCTGCGCGCCGAGCGCGGCTTCGTCGGCGTCCAGTGCGGCATCATGGACCCCTTCGCGGTCGGCCTCGCGCGCCCGGGGCAGCTCCTGTGGCTCGATTGCCGCGACACGACGTGGTCGTGGATGCCGCTCGACCCGCGCGTCTACGCGATCGCGATCGCCGACACGCTCGTCCGGCGCGAGCTCGCGCAGGGCGCCTTCAACCAGCGCGTCCTCGAGTGTCGCGCGGCCTTCGAGGCGCTGCGCGTCCACCAGCCCGACGCGCGCTGCTTGCGCGACGTGCGCATGGAGGTGCTCGACGCGCACCGGGCCGAGCTCGAGCCCGTCATCGCACGCCGCGCGGAGCACGTGATCCACGAGGTCGCCCGCACGTTCGCCGCGCGCGCCGCGCTGCAGCGCCACGACCCGCAAGGCCTCGGCATCCAGATGACGCGCGCGCACGGTTCGTTGCGCGAGCTCTTCGACGTGTCCGTGCCCGAACTCGATCTCCTGGTCGAGACCGCGGTCGATGCGCCCGGCGTGCTCGGGACGCGGCTGACGGGCGCGGGCTTCGGCGGCTGCACCGTCATCCTCCTGCGCCGCGGCGCGGAGACGGAGCTCGCCGAGCGCCTCGTGCGCGCCTTCGAGCCGCGCTTCGGGAGGAAACCGCGCGTCGAGGTGTTCGCCGGCGACGCCGGGCCGCGCGAGATCGCGCTCTGAGCGGGGCTCTCACGGGAGAAAAACCACGGGCCGCGCGCGCCCCCCGGCGCGCGCGGCCCGCGTCGCGACCACGCCGAGGCGTGATCAGCGCTGCCGCTGTTCGTTGGCGCGGTCGAGGAGGAGCCGGCCGACCGCGTTCTCCTTCAGCGCGACCGCGTACGGGCTCTCGAGCACGTCCGCGCACTGCGCGGGCTTCTTCGAGAGGAGGTAGTTCGCGGCCAAGAGGAGGCGCGCCTCGTCGTCGATCGGATGATCGGCGACGTACTGCTCGAGCACCGCGAGCTGCTTGTCGAACTCGGTCGGGTCGGGATAGAGGTTGCGCTTGTCGAGCGTCGTCTGGAGCAGGTCCGGGTCGAGCTCGAGCGCGCGCCGCAGCGAGTAGGCGGCGTAGTGGTACTCGCCCGTCGCGAACAGCGCGTCGGCGAGGATCAGGTGGTACACGCCGTCGTCGGGCGAGGAGTCGACGGCGCGCGCGTAGGCGTACACCGCGTCCGCGTAGCGGCCCTCGCGCCAAGCCGCGTCGCCCTTGTCGACCCAGACCTTCGTGAGCTCTCCGCTCGCGTCGGCGTCGTTCGGCGCCTGCTTCGGCGCCGCCACGGGTTGGATCACGCCTTCACCCGCGGCGGGCGCCGGCGCCGGTGCGGCCGCGGGAGCGGGCGCCTCGACGGGGACGTAGACGATCGCGGGCTCCTGGTAGATCACGACCGGCGGCGGGTCATAGGTGTCGTAGACGACCGCCGAGTAGTAGGCGGGATACGGGCACCAGCGGTAGGACCAAGGCGACCAGCACGACGAGCTCCACCAGAAGTTCCAGTGGCTCGACCAGTAGCCGAACGACCACGACGAGCACGGCACGCCCCACGCGCTCCAGCCCCACCACCAGGTCGAGCACCAGTTGGTGAACGGGCTGCACTCGAAGCGCGAGTTGTACGGGTCCCAGAACCCTCCGACCGAGTTCCCGGTGCAGGCGCCGAACGTGACGCCGAGACCGACCGAGATCCCCGTGTTCACGGTGCGAGCGAGGTGATCGCCCGTGTGCGTCATGCGGTCGTAGACGTTGCGGCGCGTCGTCGCGATGCGTTCGAGGCGTTCGAGCTTCGCCCGCTGCACGGCGTCGTGACGCGCGGCCTCGATGCGGCGCTGGTGGTCCGACGGCTGCGTCTTGTCGAGCGCCTCCTTGCGCCGCGCGCCGTCGAGCACGGGCGCCTTGCCGAGGGCTTCCTTGCGCCGCGTCCCGTCGAGCACGGGCGCCTTCTCGAGCGCCTCCTTGCGGTGGGTCCCATCGAGCGCGCGCGCGCCCGGCGAGTCCGAGTTCGCGAGCGCGTCCTTGCGCCGCCGACCGTCGAGCACCGGTCCCGCATCGCTCTTCTCCGCGGCACGGCGGCTCTTCGGCAGCGGATCCGCGATCGCGTCGCCGCGCTTTTCGACGCCGGGCTGGGCGAGGGTGCTCTTGTCGCGGTAGCGGTCGAGCAGCGCCCGACGATCGAGGCTGCCCGCTCCGATGGGCGTGTCGAGCGGGATCGGTTTCACGTCGGGCTCGAGCCGACGGCGGCTCCCCGGCGCGTTCGCCGCGCGGTCCTTCTCGTACTCCGCGAGCCGACGCGAACCGAGCGCCGCGGGCGCGCGGTTGGGCGAAGCGGTCGGCACGGGAAAGCGCACGACGGGCGGGCGTCCAGCGCCGGAGAGGTCGACCGGCTGCGTGCTGTCGTACACGCGCTCGAGCCGCCCGCCGGAAGTCCCACCCTGCGGCGTGCGCGCGTCCTCGCCGCGCGGCGCGCGGCCGTCCTCGTAGACGCGTCGAACGGGGCGCTCGGGGGCGTAGCCGTTGTCGTTCGAGGGCGATGCAGTGGGCGGCGCGACCGGTGCCTCGCGCCGCGACCAGGGGTTCCGCGCGGAGTCGTCCCGCCGGTTCGAATCTCCCGAGGAGCTCGGGCTGCCGCTCGAACTCGGCGGGTTGGACGGGGTGGAGTCGAAGGCGCGCCGATCGTAGTTGCGCGGCTCGGGCGTGGGCTGCGGACGCTGGACCGGCGGCTCGTAGCGCGGCGCCTGGGGCTCCGACCGCCGCGCCGGCGGGTCGTACCGCGGCGCCTGCGGAGCCGGAGCCTCGCGGCGGGGCGCGGGCTCGCTCCGCGGCGGCTCGACGTGCCGTTCGCGCTGCACCGGCGGGGTGGAGGCCGGGGTCGAGTGCCCGCGACCGCCGCCACCGCCTGAGGGTCGCGACACCGGCGTCGGAGCGGGTGCGGGGGAGCTATGTCCGCTCCCCTGGCCGCGCTGGCCGCGGTCCC
>JACRIO010000094.1 GCA_016220035.1 Planctomycetota bacterium
GCACCGTATTCCCCGCTGGCACCGTATTTCCGTCTCACGCCGCCGACGCTCCCGCCGGAGCGCGTGTGTCGGTTCGCTCGGCGGCCTTCGAGAGCGTGAAGTAGAAGCAGGCGCCGAGGCCCGGCTTCGCTTCGGCCCACATGCGTCCGCCGTGGCGCTCGACGACACGGCGCGAGATCGCGAGGCCGAGCCCCGTCCCCTGGAAGTCCGCGTCGTCGTGGAGGCGCTCGAAGAGCTCGAACAAGCGGTTCGATTCGTCCATTTCGAAGCCCGCGCCGTTGTCGCGCACGAAGTAGGCGACGCCCGCGTCGCGGAGCTCGCTGCCGATCACGATGCTCGCCCGCTCGCGCCGGCGCGTGAACTTGATCGCGTTGGAGATCAGGTTCGAGAAGACGAGCGACAGGAGCGCCGCGTCGGCGTCGCACGGCGGGAGCTCGCGCACCTCGAATTCCACGCTGCGCCCGCTCAACTCCTGGTCGAAGTCGTCGAGCACGTCGTGCACGAGGTCCCGCGGCTGGACGCGCTCGAAGCTCAGTTCGTGCCGGCCGATCCCGGCGAAGGAGAGCAGGTCCTCGATCAAGCGACCGAGGCGCTTCGAGTTGTGGCGCATGCGCTCGAGCATCGCGCGGCCCTCGTCGTCCAGCATCGCGGACTTCTCGGTGCAGAGGATGTCCGAGAATCCGGCGATCGAGCGCTCGGGAGTGCGGAAGTCGTGCGCGACCGAGTGCGAGAAGAGCTCGAGCTCGTGGTTGAGCGCGGCGAGCTCCTCAGTGCGCTCGCTCACGCGGCGTTCCAACGTGTGATACGACCGCTCGAGCTCGCTGGTCATGCGATTGAAATCCGCGGCGAGGTCGCCGAGCTCGTCGCTGCGGTCGAGCAGCACACGCGCGGTGAGATCCCCGGCGGCGACACGGTTCGCGGCTTCGGCCAGCTCGTTCACGGGTCGCGCGAAGTGGCGCGCGAGGAGGAACGACGCGACGACCGCGATCGACAGCACGCAACCGAGCACCCAGAGCGCTTCGGACCGCAAGCGCTCGACCATTTCGAACGCGTCCACGGCGCGCGCGTGCAGGACGACCCCGAGGCTCGTTCCGGCGACGGGTTCGAGCGCGAGGATGCGTTCGTCTCCGTGCCCGTCGGTCGCGCGCCGAAGCCCGCGCTCCCCGCGCGCCGCACGCACAACGCTGCGGTCGACGACCCCTTCACCGCTCGGATCGAGCGGACCGGCGGTCGAACCGAGGGCCAGGACGCGACCGTCGCGTGCACTCCCCAGATCCAGGAGGCTCGCGAGGTCGACGAGCCCCCGGACCTCGCACCCGCCGTGGCCAGCCTCGATGGGAACCTCGATCGCGACGACGGGCCGATCGCGCCAGAGGATCGGCTCGGCCGACCTCGAGAGCATGGGACACTCCCGTTCGGCGGACGCACCGATCCAATCGGGGTGCGTCGCGGCGACCACGTATCCATCGGCCCCCACGACGGCGAGCTCCGCGAGCGCGCCCGAGCGCGAACGAGCGGCTTGTAGCACGGGGAGGATCGCGCGCCGGAAGCTGGGTTCGTCGAGGTTTCCGTGGACGAAGTTGCTGGCCGACCGGCAGAGCGCGGGGTCGACCACGAGGCTGGTGAGGCTCGCGCGACCGGCGGCGACGCGCGCGGAGAGGCTCGCGGCGGTGGCGCGCGCGGCGCTCTCGAACTCGCGCTCCACTTGCTCCGTGCATTCGCTGCGCGCGCGTTGGTAGCCGAGCGCGACGACGAGCGCGGCGCTGATGCTGACGAGGGCGACGACGAGCAGCGTGAGCTTCGACCCGATCGTCCCGATGAAACGCGTGCGTCGACCGTCCCTGTTCATCGCATCCCCTCCGAGGAGCGAGATACCCTCTGCCCGACCCGCAAACAAGCCGCCCGCGGGCTCCCTGCGCGCCGGGCGAGCGAAACGGGCGGCGGCGCGCGATCGTCCCAGAAGCGGGTTTCGGCGGCGTGGCGCGGGGGCTGGTTGTCGGATCGGCGCGCCGTCCTTATCCTCTTTCGCCCTCGAAACGGCCCGGCAGGCCTCCCGAGCAGCGCCCCGCCGTCCCCGTTTCCGTCCCGAGCCCGCCCGAAGCGCCCCATGAAGACCAAGAAGCCGATCCGCAACATCGCCATCGTGGCCCACGTCGACCACGGCAAGACCACCCTGGTCGACGCGATGTTCCGCTTCGCGGGGACCTTCCGCGCGAACCAGCACGTCCAGGAACGCGCGATGGACTCCGACGCGCAGGAGCGCGAGCGGGGCATCACGATCCTCGCGAAGAATACCGCGATCGACTACCACGGCACGCGCATCAACATCGTCGACACGCCGGGCCACGCCGACTTCGGCGGCCAGGTCGAGCGCACGCTCCGCATGGCGGACGCCGTGCTGCTGCTCGTCGACGCGGCCGAAGGGCCGATGCCGCAGACGCGCTTCGTGCTCAAGAAGGCGTTCGAGAACGGGCTCAAGGCGCTGGTGATGATCAACAAGATCGACCGGCCCGACGCGCGCGCCTCCGACGTGTTGAACATGGTGTTCGACCTGTTCGTGGAACTCGGCGCGAAGGACGACCAGCTCGACTTCCCGGTCGTGTACGGGTCCGGCCGCGACGGGTACGCGATGGACGAGCTCGACGACGAGCCGACCGACCTCGAGCCGCTCTTCCGCATGATCCTCGACCGGGTTCCGCACCCGGTCCAGGACAACGACGCGCCGCTGCAGTTCCAGGCGGCGACGCTCGACCACGACGACTTCCTCGGCCGCGTCGCGATCGGCCGCGTCGTGCGCGGGACGATCAAGAACGGCGTGCGCTACGCGCTGTGCCTTCCCGGCCGCGAGAAGCCGACCGTGACCGCGGTGAAGGGCCTCTTCCGCTACGAGGGCCTGAGCCGCGTCGCCGCCGACGAGGTCAAGGCCGGCGACATCGCCGTCGTGGCCGGAATCGAGGAGATCACGATCGGCGACACGCTCTGCCCGCCCGACCAGCAGGAGCCGCTGCGCGCGCTCAAGATGGACGAGCCGACGATCTCGATGGAGTTCTTCGTCTCGAACTCGCCCTTCGTCGGCAAGGAAGGCCAGTTCGTCACGAGCCGGCAGGTGCTCGCGCGCCTCGAACGCGCGCAACTGCGCGACGTGGCGCTCGTGCTGTCGAACCCCGAGGCGAGCGACGGCTTCGAGGTCAAGGGCCGCGGCGTCATGCACCTCGGCGTGCTGATCGAGAACATGCGCCGTGAGGGCTTCGAGTTCTGCGTCGGCAAGCCGCGCGTGATCCTCAAGATCGTGAACGGCGTGCGCTGCGAACCGTTCGAGCGCACCGTCGTCGACGTGCCGACGGAGCACGCGGGCAAGATCATCGAGTACCTCGGCAGCCGCCGCGGCGAGATGACGCACATGGAACCGATCCGCAACACGACGCGCCTCGAGTTCCTCTGCCCCTCGCGCGGCCTGATCGGCGCGCGCACGGCGCTGATGACGCTCACGCAGGGCATGGCCATCCTCGCGCACGTGTTCGAGGAGTGGCGCCCGGACGGCGGCCCGATCCCGACGCGCCAGAACGGCGTCCTGGTCTCCGACCGCGGCGGCGATTCGGTGCCCTACGGCATGTTCGGTCTCGACGACCGCGGCGAGTGGTTCATCCCGCCCGGCGTGCCCGTCTACGAGGGCATGATCGTCGGCGAGAACAACAAGGACAGCGACCTCTGGGTCAACGTCTGCCGCGAGAAGAAGCTCACGAACATCCGCTCGGCCGGCAAGGACGAGAACGTCCGCCTCGCCCCGCCGCACGTGATGTCGCTCGAGGAGAGCCTCGAATACATCGAGGACGACGAGCTGCTCGAGGTCACGCCCAAGGCGCTGCGCCTGCGAAAGCGCATCCTCTCGCAGGTGGAGCAGAAGAAGTACAACCGCAAGGAAGCGAAGCAGGCGCAGAGCAGCTGAGCGCGCTTCGTTCGTCGTGAACACACCGCGCCGGCGCGTCTCGAACGCGCCGGCGCGGTCGTTTCGGTGGTCTGCGAGCTTGCCTTCTTGCCGCCGCTACGCCTCGCGCTCGGTCGGTCAACACGCTTCAACGCGAGCGGAACTGCTCGATCGCGGTGATCACCTGAGTTCGCGGATCCGGTCTTCCAAATCGACAGACGGCATGAAGTAGAAGGCCTTCTTGCTCCTGCGTTTCTCGAGCAATCCCAAGCGGTGCAGTTCGAGCAGGTCTGCACGTGCGGTCTGGTAGACGACCCGCTGTCGAGTGCGATGGATGGCAATCGTGTACTGCTCATCGGGGTGCTTGAGTGCGTGAGCAAGCAACTCCTTCTGGCGGTGGTTCAGATCCACCCCGGCCGCGAGCCGTTCTTCCAGCGACCGTCGCTCCGTGGAAGACGTCCGCAAGTAGCCACCGAGATCCACCAACGCACGCTGAAGGACGTCGACGTGATAGAGGAGGAAATACGTGAGGTCGCCTTCGTCGGATTCGGAGTAGAGGTACGCGCGCGCATACCGCGCAGGCGCCTCCTTGATTTTGCGTGAGATCGGGAGGAACTCGCACACCCCGTAGCCCTGCGAGAGCATCGACCAGTAGAAGAGAGCCCGCGCGGTGCGCCCATTCCCGTCCACGAAGGGGTGGTCGAAGGCGAGCCAGAAATGCAGGAGCACGGCGCGAACAACCGGATGGACGAAGTAGTCGGGCGACTTGCCGTTCGCGAACGCGCACAGCTTGTCGAGCCGCACGGGCAGTTCGGTCGCGGCGGGAGGCTCGTGATACGTTTCGCCGCCGTAGGCCACCACGATGTTCTCTTCGTCCGTTCGAAACCGACCCGCGGCGCCGGGATCGTCGAGCGTCCCCTCGGTCATCCGCCGGTGCAGATCGAACACGAGTTCGGGCGTGAGCTCTTGATCCGTCTGCTCGCGGATCCACTGCATCGTCTGGAAGTTGTTGAAGATCATCCGCTCGGAGTGGTTCCTGGGCTTCCGCCCCTCCGAGAGCATCTGCTTCGCGACCTTGCGCGTGGTCGCGGCGCCCTCGAGTTGACTCGAAGTGATCGACTCCTCCATCAGCGAGGAGAGGATGTACCGATCGCGTGTTTTCGCGCTCAACGGACCGTGTGGGCCGACCAACCTCACGCTGGCATCGCTGTCGATGCGGTGCTGCATCTCGAGCAGCGGATCGACCATGGCGAACCGAAAGGGCCGCCCGTTCTTGTCGAGCAACGGCAATGGACGAAGCAGAGCTGCCCGCGCCATCTTGATTCCGAACCACCACTCACGGTGATCGAATCCCTCGGGCGCCTTCAACCTCCGGAGCTTGTTCCAGTGGTGGTATCGGTCTCCGACGGTCGCCCTGAAACCCGAGGAAACGACGACGCCGAGACGCCCGAGTCCTGCGGGATCCGCCTCGAAGCTCGCGACAAGGGCTTCGAGGGTGGGAGCGGGTTCGGGCTTGCGCATGCGCGACAAGGTACCGACCGATCTACTAATATCTACATATTTTAGTAGTTGAGTGACACTTGCCCGCGAACCGCTCGGCGAGGAACTCCTCACCCTCCGCGAGCCGTGCGACGACCTGCCAGCTCGTCTCGCCATCCAGGAGGGCCTCGGTGGCCACCTGAAAAGCGGCCAGTGGTGGCCGGTTTTGGGTGGCCACCGAGGAGGAGGGACGGGCGCTACTTCCACCCCGGCAAGTCGCGCAGCGTCGCCCGCGCCTCCGCGCTCACCGGCACGCCCCAGCGCTCGAAGAACGGGCCGAGGTCCTTCCCGACCGCGCGCGAGAGGCGCGTGAGCCACTGGTCGCGCTTCTCGGCGTCGGTCTTCGGGAAGTCGGACTTCGCAAGCGCGCGGTACTCGGCGAACACCTTGGTGAACGGCGCCCAGCCGAACGCTTCGCGCAGCTCGACGTACATCCCGAGGGCGAGGAACGGATCTCCGCACCACTCCTCGAACTGTGCGCCCTTCTTCAGGTACTCCTCCGTCCGCTGCGCGCGCTTCTTCAGCGCGTCGTGGCCTTCGAGCCAGTCCGCGCGCTTGCACAGGACGTCGAGCACGTAGAGCACGAAGACGTTGTTCGTGACCTCGCCGGTGCCGCTGAACGTCCACTCCGACTCCTGGTGGTTGTGACCGAGCTCGTGCAAGAGGCCCCACGGGCCTTTCTGCATCCGCTCGAGGCTCGTCATGTCCGGCACGGCGTCGAGGAACGTCATGATCGGATAGCCCGAGTGCATGTACCCCGCGCTGATCATCACGTCGGGCACGTAGCGTTCGGGGCTCGCGCGTTCGCGCGGGAGTGCCCCAAAGTCGGCCATCGCGTCGAGGATCCGGTCCCACCACTCCATGAGAGCTTGCGGGTCGTCGAGCGCGCGGATCGAGCTCGACGGCACCGCGAGCACGACCTTCGAGGTCGCGAGCTCGGCCCACGGCCCCGGTCGGGCGCGCACGGTCTTCTTCCACTCCTCGTTCGACGTCTCGCCGAGCACGAAGAGCGGCGCGAGCACGGCACCCTGGATCCACACGATGACCTTCCCGACGCGCTCCTTCTTCGCGCGCGGCACGACGAGCTCGACGAGGCCGCCGAACGGGCTCGCGACCGTCGTCTTCGGCGCGTCGAGCTTCCATGCGCGCGCGATCTCGGGCATGCGCGGCCACGGCTTGTCCCAGATCGCATCGGTGTGCACGCCGATGCGCGCCTCGAGCCCGAGACCGATCGCGTCCGCGGGCAGTTCGACGACGACGCGCTCGCCGGGGGCGGCGTAGAGCCCCGTCGCGTGCCAGCGCGGCACGGCGAGGTCGATCGACACGTCCTTCTTCACGACCTTCGCCTCGGGCGGCACGCCGCCTGGGAACGCGGCCGCCGACGGATGCGCGACGACCTTCTCGACCGGCGTGCTCGCCAGCTCGACCGCCTGGAACGCGAGCGCGACGCGCGAGCGCAGGTCGTCGGGCGCGATCGGTTTCTCCGGCGTGGGCAGCTTCACCGCCGTCGGATCCTTCAGGAGCTCGGCGAGGCGCGGCCGCAGGATGCGATCTTCCGCCGGGAGCACGCGCAGGGTCTCCATCAACACGTCGTGCGCCTGACGCCGCGCCTGCTTGTCGAGCTGCTTCGCGTCGCCCGCGAGCGCCGCGAACGCGCGTCCCGCGTGCACGAGCTCCGTCGGCGCGTCCGTCGCGAAGCGCTTCCCCTTGCCCGGCTCGCAACCGCCGTCCGCGAACGCGAGCCCCGCCTCGGCGACGATGCGGTTGACCTCGTTCGTCACGAGCGGCCGATCGTGGAGCTGCATCCAGCCCCAGCCCGGCACGCCCGCGAGCAGCGCGCCGCCTTCCTTCAGCCACGCGGTGAGCGCCGTGACCTCGCCCTCGGTGAAGTCCGAGCGCGTCGCGAGCACGGCGTCGACCTCGGCGAGCCGCTGCACCCATCCGTCCTTCGCGCGCACGACCTCGAAGCGCTGCGCGTCGAGCACGTCCGCGAGCTCGCCATCCCACGCGAGCAGCTTGAGCGGCGCGTTCGCACGCTTGCGCGCCGCCCACTCGAGCGTGCGCCCGACGAGCGTCCTCGTCGGCGCGTCCGCGAGCACGCCCTTCGACAAGTAGCCGTGCCCGAACAACACGACGCGCCCCTTCCCCATCGGCCCCGCGCCGACGAGCGGGACGCGCGTCCCGCCGCCGCCGTTGCCGTCCACGACGACGAACGCGTGCTCGCCCCACACCGCGATCGACCCGGGGTTGCCGCTCGTCCGGATCGACTCGACGCCGCGCACGAGCTCGGCCCGCTCGTCGGCCAAGGCACTCGCGACGAGCAACCACGGAGCGAAGAGCAGCGCGATCCGACGGAGGAACGAGGGGCGGTCGTGCATGGGCGCGCCAGGATAGATGGAGCTCGAACGGACGCCACGCGCCGCCTGCGTATGGACGCCGCCGCGCGCGACGCGGTCCAATGCCCGCGTGACCCGCGCGAGCCTCTTCCCGGCCTACCGCCGCCTGCTCGTGCCCGCCCTCTTCGTCCTCGCGATCGTCGTCGTCGGAGCGACCGGCTACCGCTTGCTCGGCGGTGATCGCTGGACGTGGGGCGAGTGCTTCTACATGACCGTCATCACGCTCTCGACCGTCGGCTACTCCGAAGTGCTCGACGGCCTGCGCGAAGTCGGCGGCGGGCGCGTGTGGACCGTGACGCTGATCCTGCTCGGCTCCGGCGCACTGCTCTACTTCCTTTCCACCGTGACGGCGATGTTCGTCGAGGGCGACCTCGGCGGCGCGCTCAGGAGACGCCGCATGCAACGCGAGATCGACGCGCTCGACAACCACGTGATCGTCTGCGGAGCGGGTACGACGGGCATCCACGTCATCGAGGAGCTCGCGCAGAGCCGTGCGCCGTTCGTGGTCATCGACGTCGACGGCGAACGGCTGCAGCGACTCGCGGAGGAGTCGATCCCCGGGCTCCGCTACCTCGTCGGCGACGCCGCGGAGGACGCCGTGCTGGAGCGGGCGGGCATCGCGCGCGCGCGCGGCGTCGTGTCCGCGCTCAGCGACGACCGCAGCAACCTGTTCGTCACCGTGACGTCGCGCGCGCTCAACCCGAAGCTGCGCATCGTCGCGAAGGCCGTCGAGCACTCGACCGTGCCCAAGCTGCGCCGCGCCGGCGCCGACGCGGTCGTGTCACCCAACCAGATCGGCGCGCTGCGACTCGTCGGCGAGATGCTGCGCCCGCGCGTCGTGGGCTTCCTCGACTCGACGCTGCGCGAGAAGGACGCGAGCCTGCGCATCGAGGAGCTCGTGATCGACGAACGCTCGCCGCTCCTCGGCCGCGCGCTCGGCGACACGCCGCTCGCGCGCTCGACGGAGGTCAGCGTGATCGCGCTCCAGGACCCGGACGGCCGCTTCCGTCTCGCTCCTCCGCCGGAAACGCGCCTGGAAGCGGGCTCGGCGCTGATCGTGCTCGGCCGCACGGCGGAGCTGGCGCGCGCCCTTCAACCGCTCGCCCCGAGCGGTTCCAACTGACCCCCGCGAGATCCTCACGCCGCGGCGCCCCGAACACGGGCACGAGCACGCGCTCCAACCCGCGCCAGAAACGCAACCTGTCCAGCACGGGGTTCACGAACGGCGTCACGACGCAGTAGCGCGTGTTCTTGTCCCCGCGGTGGTGCCCCGCATGGTGCTGAGGTCGCTGCAGAAGCCCCGTCGCCCACAGCGCGCGCACGAAGAAGGGAACGCGCGCCGGAACGTGGTTCCACTTGTGGATCTGATTCGCGAACGCGCCGCCGAGCGCGAACACGGCGACCGGAACATCGAGCCGCCCGAACAACCCGGCCAATCCCGCGATCAAGAGTCCCGCGAGACCGAGATCCCAGTTGCTCGCGAACCACCCGCGCTCCACGAACGCATTCGCGTCGCGGTGGTGGACCACATTCGGCGCGACGATCCACCTCCCGACAACCCACGTCGTCTCCCTCCCAAACGTGTCCTCGGCCCAATGCACGCACCCCGAAACGAAATCGACCGCGAGCAGCGCGACCAACACTCTCCCGACCTCGACGACGACCTCCATGTCCGCTCCCCCGCGGGCGAGCAACCCAAACCTAAGCTCCCGCACCCCTCCCTGTCGCTCCGCACTCCGCCCGCCGAGCAGACACCGAACCCGCTCCACATCTCCC
>JACRIO010000095.1 GCA_016220035.1 Planctomycetota bacterium
ACCAAGCCGCGACGCGCGAGGAACTCGCTGGACTCGCGCGCGAGATCGACGGACTCGCCGCGTTCGTCGCGCGCACGGACCAGGCCGAAGGGATCGACCCGAAGGCGCTCACGCCGCCCACCCCCGACAACGTGGGCGCGCGTGATGCCGAGACCCGCATGCTGCTCGACGCGCACCCCGAGGCGCTCATCGACACGCTGCGCGCGCGCGCCGACACGCTGCGCGCCACGATGCAGCGCAACACGGTGCGCTGGCGCCCCGATTTCGGCCAGATCGACGACTTCCACCGCGTCCTCGACCGCGCGGCGGGAGAGCTCAGCACGCGCAAGACCTTCACGTTCACCGATCCGCTCGATGCGTGGCGGCACGATGCGCTGCGGCGCCTGCTCGCGGACCTCGACCGCCTCGGCCGCATCGAGCCGCGCGTGCGCGCGCAGCGGGTGACGATCGAGGCGATGACGCGCCGCGAACACGACACGGGCGCGCTGCGTTGGAAGGAAGCCTGCGCGGCGATCGCCGCGTCGCCGCGCTACCGCGGGCTGCAGCTCGCGCCCATGTTCGACCTCGTCCCGCTGGGCGCGGATCCGCGCAGCGGCTTGTGGGAGTTCCTGCTCGCGACGAGCGGCGCGGCGCCCGAGCGCGATCTCGCGACGCAGAGCGGCTGGCGAGTGGACGAGTCCACGGGGCTCGTGCTCGTGCTCCTTCCCGGAGGCCGATTCGAGATGGGGCAGCGTCCCGGCGAGGGCGCACCCCTGCCGAGCTCGCTGCCGATGCACACGGTCGAGCTCGCGCCGTTCTTCATGTCGAAGTTCGAGCTCACCATCGCGCAGGCCGAGCGCCTCGGAGGCTTCGCGGCCGACCGCGCGCCCTCCGCGGATGGCCGCATGCCCTTCGCGGCGGACTGGGAGCGCGCTCGCGCGCTCTTGCGCGAATCGGGCCTCGAACTCCCCACGGAAGCGCGGTGGGAGTACGCGGCCCGCGGAGGAACACGAGGGGCGCTCCCGGTCGAAGGCCACGCGAACGTGAACGATCGATCGCGCACCGCCGCCCTCGAGCGAACGGGCTACGCCAACCTCGAATCCGCCGCCGGGTTCGACGACGGCTGGCCGGAGGCCGCGCCGGCCGGGGAGTTCGCGCCGAATGCCTTCGGACTGCACGACACGCTCGGCAACGCGGCGGAGTGGTGTCTCGACCACCACGTCTCGCGCGCGTACGCGACGCTCACGCCGCGCGCGGGCGACGGACTGCGGACGACGGTGTCGGCGGCGCAGCTGCGCGCGCTGCGCGGTGGGAGTTTCACCGGCGCGCCGCGGTTCTGCCATCCGGCGGCGCGCTTGAGCGAGCTGCCGGGCAAGTTCGCCTACTGGATCGGGGTGCGCCCGGTGCGCTCGCTCTCGCCGGGCTGATCGGGGTCGAGCTCCGCCGACAGGCGCGCCAACGCGCGCGCGACGAGCTTGCGCACGGCCTCGGGCGAGCGGTCGAACTCGCGCGCGAGTTCGGCCGGCGTCGCACCGTCCACCTGCGAGCGCACGATCGCGACTCGATACTCGTCGGGCAGCGCGCGGAAAGCGCGGGCGAGGCGCTCGGTCTCCTCACGCAGCTCCGCCTCCTGGCTGGGATGGGACGACGCCGGCGCCGCCGGTTCGTGCGCAGCGTTCGCGGCGTCGTCACTCCCGGCGTCGAGCGATCGCGCGCCGCCCTGCCGCCGCTGCGCGCTCCAATGCCGCGCGCGGTTCTGCAGCTTGTGCTCGGCGGCACTCTGGAGCCAGCGCTGGAAGCTCGCCTCGCCGCGATCCTCGAACGAGGAACCGGCGCGCAGGAGCTCGCGGCACGTCGACTGCACGATGTCCGACGCCGACTCGCGCGCGGCGAGGTCCGGGCCCATCCGCCGACGCACGAAGCGCGTCAGGCCGGGGAGGCTGCCGAGGATGCGCTCGGCGAGGGAGACGCGCCGCGCGTGACGCTCGAACTCGCGCGGGGCGCCCGGAGGGTCGTCGGGAGCGGTCATCCAAGGGTCCAGACTAACGCTCGGGGGCGTCGCGCAGCGGCTCGACCCGCGCTGCGGGGGTGTCCTTCGGTGGGCGGCGGTCAACATGCATCGGGAGTGCTTCCACCGCGCCCGCGACGAGCGAATTCGGCGGCTTTTTTTCGGCCTCGAGCGTCCGCCGGGGGCGCGAGCGGGTCTGAAAGCTCCATCGAGCCATTCCCCGGCCGCCTCCTCCCAACCACCGCCCGTCCTGGAGACCCGTCATGTTCCGAACCCTCGCCACCCTTGCCCTCGGCGCCCTCGCGCTCCTCGCGTCCGCGCCCGCTGCTCGAGCCGCCGGCACAGCCAACCGCGGCATCCGCGACATCCGCATCGTGCACCCGCCGGGCACGCCGCCGGGCACGTGGCGCGTGACCGCGACGATCGAACTCTTCGCCGACGACCTCGTCGTGCGCCCGGCCGACCTGTCCTTCGACGGCCGCGTGCTCTTGAACGGCGTCGAGATCGACCTCCTCCCGCAGCCGGTGTCGCTCAGCCCCGCGGCGCCGGTGTGCAGCATCGGCTGCGTCGGCGGTTGCGGGAGCTACATCGTCTTCCCGCACGTCTACACGGGCCAGTGCCAAACCGCGGTCTTCGGCTCCGGTCTCACGCTGTGCGGCTGCGTCGTCGCGATCGACGTGGAGTTCCCGCCGCACACGAGCGCGCTCCGTTCCACGGACGTGATCGGGGTGACGATCACGCCGACGTCTTCGTCCGAGATCGACGCGGACTCCACGGACGACAGCATGAGCTTGCCGGTCCCCTCGATGCCGACCGGCACCTCTTTTTGCTCAGGCGACGGCACACTGCCCACGCCGTGCCCGTGCGGCAACAGCGGAGCAGCGGGCCAGGGCTGCGCGAACTCGGTGAACCCGGACGGCGCGCTGCTCGTCGCGACCGGTTGGACGGGTGCTGACGCGCTCACCGGCACGGACATGATCACGCTGCACGGCTCGGGCATGCCCGCGGTCGCGACGGCGATCTACCTGAAGAGCGACGGCGTCATCGCGGGCGGCTCGACGTTCGGCGACGGCGTCTTGTGCCTCACAGGCAGCCTCATCCGCCTGCGCACGAAGATCAACGTCGGCGGCCGCTCGCAGTTCCCCGAGGCGGGCGATCCTTCGGTGAGCGTGCGCGGCGCGACGCCGCCGGGCAGCGGGCTCATCGGGCGCTACCAGGTCTACTACCGCAACGCCGCCGGCACCTTCTGCCCACCGGCCACGTTCAACATCTCGAACGCGATCGAGCTCGAGTGGTAGTGCGCGGTTGAGACGCACGGAGCGACGGCCCGGTCGGACGAACGCGTCCGGTCGGGCCGTCGCTGGCGTTTGCGTGGGCGAGGAGTGCGAGCGCTCGTGGAAGTCTCCGCGCACCCACTCGCGGCCGTGGAGGCGCTCCAGTCCAACGCGCCTCATCGGCGGCCGACTCCAGCCCCCTTCTTCAGTACGACCACGCTGCCGGGCTTCGCACCCGTGAAGAGCTCCGGTTTCTTCGCGCCCGGCCAGGTCACCGCGATCTGCTCGATGGTCTCTGCCGTCGCGAGCCCGAAGTGGAGCGTGCTCGGTCGCTGGGAGAGAGAACCGTCCCCACAGACGACTTGCTGGAGCTGCTTGCGTCCGCCGGCTTGGACCTCCACGCGGGCGCCGATACCGAACACGTTGGCCTTGCCGTTGGAGAGCCGCACCTGCACCCAGCCGGCCGCACTTTGGGTGTCGTTGCGGAAGAGGCGCACTTCGAGCAGTCCCTTGTCGTCGGCCGAGGTCTCCTCGCTCGTCACGAGCAGATCCAGGTCGCCGTCGGCGTCGAAATCCGCGCACGCGGTGCCGAACCCGTACACGGTGCCCAATCCGGTCTCGGCGGTGATGTCGGAGAACGTGCCGTCGCCGTTGTTGCGGAGCAGGACGCTGCCCAGTTGGCCCTCGCGCTCCACCGTGTAGAAAAGGTCGGGCCAACCGTCGTTGTCGAAATCACCCACCGTCATTCCGAGGTGTTCCGTGGTCTTCCCCGCGACCCCGGCGGCCAGGCCGACTTCGCTGAACTTGCCGCCTCCGTCGTTCCGTTCCAATCGCACGGGAGTGTGTTGGGCGTGGTGGCAGAGGTCGAAATCCCCGTCCCCGTCGTAGTCGAGCCACACGGCCCCGATGGTGTGCTCGTTCTCGTCGGCTTGACCCGGCGTCTGCGGGAACCCGGCCTGCTTCGCCACATTGATCAACTGCCCCGCTCGATTCTCGAAGAGATAATCGCCGTAGCAACGGTAGCTGCCCACGAAGAGATCGAGATCTCCGTCTCCGTCGTAATCGCACCAAGCCGGGATGCGCGTGCTGCGGTTCTCCATCCCGTGAAGCACGGTCTTGGCCGCGTCCTCGAACTTCCCAGCATGATCGCGCGTGTACAACAACAAGGGCCCGCCCTCGAAGGGATCTCCGCCCGCGGTCCCGATGCGCCCGATCACGAGATCCAACCCACCGTCGTTGTCGAAGTCGCCCCAGGCCGCGGACCCGACTCGGTGGTTGCCCGGTCGCAGGCCCAGCTTGCTCGACACGTCGTCGAACTTCCCCTTGTGGTTCGCCAGCAAGGTGCACGGAGCGACGAAGAGGTCCAGGTCGCCGTCGTTGTCGAAGTCGACGAAGTACGCGCCGCCGGTGTCGGAGTTGACGACGCTCACGAGTCCGGCCGGCTCGGAAACGTCGGTGAATTTCCCCTTCCCCGCGTTCCGAAAAAGCCAGACTCGTTTCAATCCGCCCAAGAGCAGGTCCAAGGCCCCGTCGCCGTCGTAATCGCCCCAAGCGAGACCGTGGGCTTGGATTCCCGCGAGGCCGGCTTCCGCCGTGATGTCGACGAAGTGAATCGGATCTCTGGTCGTTGGACTCGGATTGCCATCGCTCACTCCCGCGACCCAGCCGGAGCACACGAGTGTGAGGACCATTGATATCGACAAAGGGCGACCTCCGCTTCACCGCTCGCGCGCGGGTCCTTCGAAACTCTTCACGAGGGCTGGCGGCGCCTGCACGGACGTCGCGATGAAGTACCGTTGGAACTGCCACATCGCTTGATGCTCCTCGAGGTGCTCCGCGATGCGGACCTCCGTCGGGAGGCCGATCCAGCGGCCGGATTCGTAACCGGACAGCACACAGGGCTCGCCTGCGGGAAGACTCAGGTTCTCGATCCAGATCCCGACGGGATGCGGGAGCGCGCGGCCGCCGACGCGCTCGACGCGCAGGGTCCGCTCGCCGACCTTGCCGTGCTCGGCGCGCACGCCTTCGAGTTGCAAGTACGTGCCGATCGGAAAGCCGAGGAGTCCCGCGGGGACGCGATCGCCCTCGTGCGCGCGCGGACCCGCGCAGCTCGCGAGGACGAGAAGGGAGAGGCTCGCGGCGCGGTGCATGGCTACTTCACGCTGGCGGATCACGGCGCGCTCGCGACGGGCACGCCGACCTCGACATCCCAGCCTTCGGGGTAGAGGCATGGGAGGTGCGAGACGACTGGGCCGGCGGGCTGCCTCTCCTCCGCGGCGACGGCCGCGAGCACCGCGCCGATCGCTGGGCCCATCACCTCCTGGACTGCGTGCTTCGCGATCGTGAAGCGGAGGACGGCGGCGTGCGGGACAAGGCTCGGGACGACTTGCGGTGTGTCGAGCATGGGCCTTCCTTCCGAGGCGACAGCCTACGCGCGTCTCGACGGCGCGGCGAACGCGAGCACGTGACCATCGGGATCGAGCGCGTACGCCACGCGCTGTCCCCAGTCGCGATCCATCGCGGGCGAGAGCTCGACCGCGCCCGCCGCGAGCGCGCGCCGATGGCTCGCCTCGACGTCTTCGACGCCGAGGTAGAGCTCGGCCCGCGGAATGCCGCGCGCTCGCGCGGGGTCGGGCAGGCGCTCGCCGAGCAGGCGCCGGATCCCGCTCTCGGGCATGAGGCCGAGCACGGCTCCGCCCTCGAGCTCGAACTCCGTCATGCCCGGCACGTCGAGTCGCGGCTCGAGTCCGAGCGCGCGCGCGTAGAACGCGGTGCTGATGCGCTGGTCGGCGACATAGAGGATGAAGTGCGTGGGCATCGTCGCGACTCCGTCCTCACACGCTGCGCGTCCTCACGCCTCGACATCCTCGCGACCACGCCGCTCGCAAGCCGGCGTCCCGAGCAGCGCGCGCTCCATCGCGCCGATGCCCGCGCCGTGGTCGTAGGTCGAATCGCGCTCCTCGTGCAGCCGATGCGGGCCGTGCAGGAGGAGGCGCAGCACCGCGTCGGGCCGCAGGTGCCAGCTCGCCCACGCGAGCGGCGTCTCGCCGTGCGCGTCGCGCGTGTCGACCTTCGCGCCGGCGTCGATCAGCCGTCGGATCGCCTCGGCGCTCGCGAACGCCGCCGCACGGTGGAGCGGCGTCTCGCCGCGCGTGCGTGCGTCGCGCATGAAAGCACCCGTCTCGACGCCGGGCTTCGTCGCTCGATTGGGATCCGCGCCGTGCGCGAGCAGGACGCGCGCGACGAGCTCGTGCGCGGGCCGCTGCGCCTTCGTGAACGCGGAATGGAGCGGCGTCTCGCCCGTGTCCTCGAGCGCGCGATCCGCGTCCGCGCCGTGCTCGAGCAGGAACTCGGCGAGCCGCCAGTGCCCATGGAACGCCGCTCCGTTCAGTGCGTCGGGGCCGAGCGCGTCGAGCGAAGCCCCACGCGCGAGCAGGAACCGGAGCGCGCTCACGTCGCCGTAGTACGCGCACCACTCGACGAGCCGCGCGCCGCGCACGGATGCCGACGGCGCGACGCCGCACTCCACCGCTTCGAACACGAGGTCGGTGCGCCCGTCGGCGATGCGATCGAGCAGGGAGCTCGAGGGTGACGCTCGCTCGCGCGCTGGGGGCTCGAGCTCCCACTCCCAGGCCACTCCGTCCTCGACGTCGGATCGCGGGCCCGCGGCGACGAAGCCGGCGCGCTGGAGCACCTTGGTCGATGCGTTCTCGGGCGCCTTGGTGCGCGCGAAGAGCGTGAGCGACGGATCGCTCTCGTGCGCGAGCGCCACGAGCATCTTCGCCATGCGCGTCGCGATGCCCTTGCCCTCGTGGTCCGGGCTCGTGTGATAGCCGATTTCGACGCGGCCGTGCTCGGGCGGCGCGCGGAACGTGCACGTTCCGACGACGCAGCCCTCCTCGACCGCGAGGTAGCCGATCCACGGCGGCGCGAAGCCCGTGCGCGCGTAATTGCGCGCGGTCGCGAAGCACGCGCCGCGCGAGAAGGCGTCGAGCGCGAGCGCTTCCTCGGGCTCGCCCGAGCGGTCGATGGCGATCAGCTCCATGCGTGGTGCGTGAGCGTAGCGCACGCGGACCATGCACGCTCGTCGTTCAGCGCGTGGGAACGGAGAGCGGCTTCCCGTTGTCGCGCGGTCCGAGCTCCAGGAGGAAGGGGACGGCGGTCCGCGCCCAAGGCTCGGGGTCCGGCGCGCTCGCGGCGCCGTCCGCCCAACACTTGCGCAGCATCTCCGTGTCGACGACGCCCGGTGACAGCGGCACGCAGGCGAGACCCGCGGGGAGTTCGAGCGCGAGCGCGCGCGAGAGCCCCTCGATCGCCCACTTCGTCGTGCAATACGGCGCGACGTCCACGTCCACGGAGCGCCCCCAACCGCTCGACAGGTTCACGATCACACCGCGGCCGCGCGCGATCATCGCGGGGACGAAGTGCCGGATCACGTTCGCGACGCCCTTCACGTTCACGTCGACGAGCGCGTCGAATTCCTCGGCCGACACCTCCCACAGCGGCGCGAGCGCGTTCATCAGCGCCGCGTTGTTGATCAGGAGGTCGGGAGCGCCGTGCTCCGCGAGGACGCGCTCGGCCCAGCGTCGCACGGCCGCATCGTCGCGCACGTCGAGCGCCTCGAACGCGTGCGGAGCAGGATGTGCCGCCGCGAGCGCGCGCACGTTCGCCGCGTCGCGCCCGCAACCGAGCACGACGTGGCCCAGACGCGCGAACTCGTCCGTGAGCGCGCGCCCGATGCCGCGCGTCGCGCCCGTGATCACGATCGTCTTCGCGCCGCCCTTCAACGCGCGCTCCGACTCCGCTCGGGCCGCTCGGGCCGCTCGAGCCGCGCGAGCTCCGCGTCGGCCGCGATGCAGCCGAAGGCGGCCCAATTCGAGACGTCTGCGACCTCGCGCAGGAGCGCAAGGCCCTTCTCGCGCTCGCCGTTCACGATCGAAAGGTGCGCGAGGCCGTAGCCGACGCTCGCGAAGTCGTTCGACGCCGGTCCCTTCGCGCGCACCTCCGCGAGCAGCTCGTCCGCGCGCTTTTCGCCGCGGTAGACGAGCAAGAGCGCGTGGTAGGCCTCGTTCTCGACGATGTCGAAGTCCACGCGGATCGGCGCGAGGACCGCGCGCGCGTCGTCCGTGCGGCCGAGCTCGCGCAGCGCGCAGTAGAGCCAGTGCGACACCGCGCAGAGCGCGTCGGGGTTGTTCGAGTACTTCACGCACTCGTGCCACGCCGTCACCGCCGCCTCCGCGTCGCCCGCGAGCCAGCACGCGAGCCCCAGGTGGTAGAAGACGCTTTGCTTCAACGTGTCGAGTTCGACGCCGCGCGCGTTGGGCAGGCCCGCGGGCTCGACCTGGTCGGGCTGGTTCGCGACGAGCACCGCGGAGCGCTCGAGGTCGGCGCGCGCGCGCGCGAAGTCGAAGAGGCTGATCCAACGGTGCCCGCGGTGGCGCCAGAAGCGCGCGTCCTTCGGGTGGAGCTCGGTCCCGCGCGTGAACACCTC
>JACRIO010000098.1 GCA_016220035.1 Planctomycetota bacterium
CCACGCCGCGTTCGCGTCCGCTCGGCCGCCCCACTCGAACAGCGCCCGCGTGCCCGCGTGCCAGTAGTAGTAGTCGACCGAGAGACCGTCCTTCGTCGCGCGCGGTCGATCCTCCGCGAGCCGCGCCGCCGCGAGCGCGAAGAACGGCTCCGCGCGGTTCGGCGCGAGCTCCATGCGCGTGCTCATGCCGAGCGCCGACATCACCGCGGGGTGGTACTCGAAGTGGTCGTTCTTGCCCGTGACCGTGGCGCCCGCGCCCTTGGGGTCGATGTAGCCGACCATGCCGTCGCGCGCCGTGGCCCAGCGCGTGAACGCGAGCGCGCCTTCGATCGATGGGTCCGGCACGACGAGCCCCGCGCGCTTCGCGCGGCCGAGCGCGCGCGCGGCCCACGCGGTGATCGACGTGTCCGCGTCGTGGAGCTCGCGCTCTACCGCGGTCGTGTCGCCGCCGACGCGCGCGCGCACGTCCTCCAGGGACTGGTAGCGCCAACCCCACGGACCCGCGCCGGAGGGACTCGGACGCTGGGCGCGCACGAGCCAGTCCACCGAGCGCTGCGCGCACGCGCGCCAGCCGTCGTCGTGCGTGAGCTCGTAGGCCTCCGTGAACGCGAGCGCCGCGAGGGCTTCGTCGTAGCTGAAGGCCTTCTCCGGCGTGACCGAACCGTCGGCCTTCTGCAGCCCCTGCAGCCAGAGGAGTCCCCGCTCGACCACGTCGCCGATGCGCGCGCGCTTCCCGCGCACGGTGTCGACCAGGTTCTGCTGCGCGGCGGGCCCGTAGCCGCACTCCTCGAACGCGAGCACCGCGAGGGCCGTGAGCCCGGGTTCGTAGAGCGCGTGGTAGGTCGCCTTCGGGTCGGCACAGCACGCGTCCGCGTCGCAGCGGTTCGCGAGCAGGCGCGCGCTCCACGAACCGTCCGCCTGTTGATGACGCACCAGCCAACGCAAGCCCTCGAGGAGGCCGCGGTCCGCGGGATCGGTGCGCTCGCTCGGCGGCGTGCGGCCAAGGACGCGGGGCGCTTCGGGCGCGGCCGGTTCCTGGGCGTGGAGCGGATCGGACGCGAACACGAGCCCGAGACACGCGAGCCCGAGTCTCGTGAGGAAGGAGCACAGGGGCATGGGAGCCTCCAGGGCGCAGAGAAAGGCGGGACCGACCTCACCTTACCGCCCCACTCGGCGACGACTACTCCTCGAACCGTCGGAAACCCCGCGGGCGTCTCCGGACGCGACCGTGGGTGGAGCCGTCAGCGCTTCTGCGCCTCGCGCTTCGTGAGCTCCGCTTCGAGCAGCGCCTTCGTCTCCGCCCAGGGAAGGTCGCGCCCGCGGATGATGCCGTCCGCGTCGAGCACGACCACCGCCGGGAACTTGCGGACGCACCACAGGTTCAACGCGTCGGCCGAACCGAGGCAGAGCAGCCCGTTCCTCCACGCGATCCCGAGCTTGGCCGCCTTCGAGCGGAACGCCTCGGGCTCGGCCGTGCCGGCGTTGACGCCGAGGACGGTGAACGGGCGCTGGGCGTTGCGCGCCTGGAATTCGCGCCACAGCGGCACGTCCGCGAAGCCCTGGTCGAGGAACGAGTTGTAGAAGACGAGCAGGACGACCTGGCCCTTGTAGTCGGACAGGTGGAACGGCTGCTTCTCGAGGTCCACGACCGCGAAGTCCGGCCCCGGCTGTCCGGGGAGGAGCTTCAGGATCGGCTCGCAGCCCATCTTCGTCGGCGCGACGAGGCCGTCGTCGGGCGCCGTGCGCGCGAGGCGCTCGCTCCATTCGAGCGCTTTCAGGGCCGTGGGCCAGTCGAGCGCCTGGAGGTAGACGCGCGCGATGAGGTGGCACCCGATCGCGCGCCGATGCGCGTCCTGGCTTTCGAGCAGCGGCGCGAAGGCGCGCTCCGCGAGCGAAGCGTCGATGTCCGTGGTGTCTTCGATGAGCCCGTCGAGCAGCCGCTCGACGAAGGCTTCGTTCGGGTAGGCGCGCAGGAGGATCTCGACGATCCCCATGCGCACGTCGGCGATCTGCGCGTTGCCCACGGGATAGGAGGTGCCGAGCGCGTTCGCGAGGTGCGCGAGGAGCGGTCCCCGGCCCTGCGCCTCGCTCGACTTGTAGCTGTTGTAGAAGCGGTTGTTCCAACGGACCGCGCCCGGGAGTCCGGCCCGCGCGAGCTGGAGCATCTGCGGTTGGATCGATTCGATCGGAGGGGTCGGCCAATCCTCCGGCGGCACGGACTGCGTGTGCAGCTTGAGGACGGCCGTGATCCACTCGCGCAGCGTGCGCTCGAACTCGGCCTCGACGAGCGGCAGGAGCGCGCCCGCCGATTCCTGCGCCGCGAGCGTCTTCGGCCACGTCGCGACGACGACGCGGTGCATCTCCATCGTCTCTTCCTGCCGCTCGGGATCTGCGGCGGGATCGCGCGGTGCGTGGAACGCCGCGCGCATGTGCGCGGCGCGCGCCTGGATCTCGGGGTTCGTGCTCGCCGCGATGAGTCGCGCCAGCATGTCGTCGATCGTCGCCGCGCCGAGCAGCTCGCGGTGCGCGCGCACGTTGCCGAGGACGAACATCATGTACTGCTGGCTCGCGTTGCGCTCGACGAGCTTGTCGTAGTTCTCCAGGAACGCGCGCTTGCGCCCCGCGGGATCGTTCTCGGGCACGAGGTACGACAGGTTGTCGATCCACCAGACCTGCGCCCAGCCGCTGCCCTTTTCGAGCAGTGCCTGGAAGCGCGCCTTGAACTCGAGCGCGGGGTGCGCGCCGAGTTCCCGCGGGTCGGGCGTCTTGCCGCCGCGCGAGAGGAGCATCCTGCGCTCGTTCCACTGCTTCGCCTTCGAGCCGAACTCGTTCGTGAGCGCCTCGCCCTCGGGATCGGGCACGGCGACGGGCCGCGGACCGACGACGTCGGGCTTCTGCGCCTTGCCGACGTCCTGCGGCGTGAACGCGCGGGCGCGAACGGGAGCGAGGAGCAGAACGGCGAGGGCCAACGATCGGAGAACGGATTCTTGGTTCATGCAGAGGGCGGAGCTACGCGCGGGCGCGGCGTGCGTTGGGCCCCTATCGTCGGACGGTTGTAGACGACCGGAGGGTGCGCTGAAAAGCCGCGCGGCGGCGCGAGCACGTGCCCGCCGCCGCCGCGCGAGGATCAAGCGGCCCCGCGGCCCGTCCTACTTCGGGCCGGGCGCCTTCTCGGCGTCCAACTCGGACAGCAACCGGTCGACGGCCTTGTCCATGTCCTCACCGCGCACGCCCTGGTAGCGGATCACGCCCTTGTGGTCGAGGACGTAGATCGTCGGGTAGCCGCGGATGCCCCACGCGCGAGAGAGCGGGCCGCTGGTGCTCCCCTGCCAGGAGTTGCGCCAGCTCACGTTCTCCTTCTTGCAGCGTTCCTTGAACGCGTCGAGATCCGTGTCCGTGTTGATGCCGATCAGGGCGAAGGGTCTGTTCTTCAGGCGCTCCACGAGCTCCTTTTCGTGAGGAAGCATCCTCACGCAAGGGCCTCACCAGAAACCCCAGAAGTCGAGCACCACGACCTTGCCGCGGTAGTCGCTGAGCTTGAACTCGACGCCGTCGGAGTCCTTGGTCGTGAAGTCGGGCGCCAGCTTGCCGATCGCGAGCGCGGAAGCGCCCACCGGCCCGGGGGGAGCCTCCTCGACGCCGCGCGCGCGCTTGCCGTACTTCGTGTCGGGGACGTCCTTCACGATGCGCTCGTCGAGCGTCTTCACGCGCTCGTCGCGCTTCTCGCGCTTCGCATCCTCGCGCGCGCGGTAGAGCGCCTCGGCGACGGCTTCCTTCTGTGTGCTCTTCGCCGCGAAGGCGTCCACGAGCGGATCGACCCTTTGCGCACCGTAGTCGACGTAGAGCGTCGTCAGCTTGTTCGTCCAGGCGCCGATCCACGGCGCGTTGGCGTGCTCCGCGCCCACGCGCGCGTACAACACCCACGCGGCGTCCTTGTTCTGCTCCTTGGGCCGCTCGGGGTGCGCCGCGTGCATGCGGTCGGCCATCCAGAGGACCGCGCGGCCCTCGCCCTTGGCTGCGAGGGCGTCGAAACGCGGGTAGAAGGCGATCGCCGGGTGCGCGAGCGACTTCGGGTCGCCGCCCGCGCGCGTGAGCTCCTGCACCTTCTTCGAGTGCTCGGCGTTCGCGGCGGAGTACTCCTTGCCGAGCGCGTCGTACTCGTCCTGCGCGATGGGCGCGTCGATGCGCTCGACCGTGATCGGCGCCTGCGTCGGCGCGGGCGCGAGCCAGACCGTCGCGGCCAGGAACAACCAGGGGGGCATGGGCATCTCTCCGTGATCGGGCACGTCGGCCCGTTCCCTGGAGCATACCGTGCGGGTCCTTCCGCCGGCGCGGCGCGCATGTGCAAGTCCGGTAGGGTCGCGCCGAGACGAACGAAGGCCCCCGCGCCGCGCGCGAGGGCCCTCGATGGATCCGTCGGGACTCAGCCCTTCTTCTTCGGGTCGGACGGCTTGGGCTCGGGCTTGGCCGGCGCGGGCGGTCTGTCGGCCTTGGCCGCCTGCACGAGTTCGTCCACGAGCTGGTCGAGGTCCTCTTCCTTGTCGGGGGTGCCGACCCAGACCTTCCGGATCACGCCCTTGTGGTCGACCAGGTAGAGCGTCGGGAAGCCCGAGACACCCCACTCCGTCGGAAGCGCCCCGCGAGTCGAGCCCTGCCAGGAACTGCGCCACGTGACGCCGTGCTTCTTCTGCTGCTTGCGGTACTCGTCCTTGTCCGTGTCGGTGTTGATGCCCACCAGCGCGAACGGTTCGTTCTTCATGCGCTCCACGAGCGCCTTTTCGTGGGGAATCATCCCCACGCACGGGCCTCACCAGAAGCCCCAGAAATCGAGCAACACGACCTTGCCGCGGTAGTCGCTGAGCTTGAACTCGACGTCCTCCACGTCCTTCGTCGTGAAGTCGAGCACGGGCTTGCCCTCGACGAGGTTCTCGACGCGGTTCACGAACCCGCGCGCGGCGGTCCCGCTCGGCGTCTTCGGGAACTTCTGCGCGACCGCCTTGTTCGCGGCGAGGTCCTTCTGCTCACGCTCGCCCTCGTCCTGGATGGCACGGTTGGGCAGCGAGAGCGACGCGAGCAGCGCGGCGGCCTGCGTGTCGTCCGCCTTCGCCGTCGCCTTCGCGCGCGCGAACAGGGCCTGCGCCTGCTCCACCGTCAGGTACTGTTGATCGACGGACTGCGGCACGATGCCGGTCAGGAAGTCCGTGAGCGTGAAGGGCAGCTTCGACTGCTCGTCCTTCAGCATCGCGTCGAGCAACTTCTCGTGCAGCGACGGCGCCTTGGCCGCGAGCTCGGCGTTGGTGAGGTTCGCCCGTTTCAGGAAGCGGACGCACCAGGCGAGCGCCTGTTTGTCGCCCTGGTTCGCGAGCACCTCGAAGCGCGCCCAGAACGCAGGCTCGATGCGGCTCGGAGCCTTCTCCTGCTTCGCCTTCGCTTCCTTGACGGCGGCGTCCCACGCCAGTTTCGCCGCCACGTATTCCTTCTCGAGCTTCGTGAACTCGGTCTCCTGGGCTTCGGCCGGTGTGCGCTCGCCTTGGGCCGTTACGGCCGGGGTGAGCGTCGTGGCGAAAACCGCGGAGGCCGAGGACAGCGCGAGAGCCAGGAGCATCATCCGGCTCTTCTTCATCGTGGTCCTCTCCTCGGGGATGGCGCGCGCGGCCGACTTCCGGAGCGGAAGCCGAGGGTCCGGGCGCGCGCAGGGCCCCAGGGTAGCCGCGCACGACGCCGCGGCCCATCCCGGCCGACGTCCGCTGTGTTCGATGCGGGTCAGTCCGGTCCGAGCGGTGGCGCGTGCGGCGGCGCCGTGGCGCTGAAGCGCGCGCTCCTCTCCGATAGAATGGCCCGATCATGACCGCCCCGTCCGAAACGGTGGGATCGAGCCCGAAGACCGCCCCCGCGAGCGCTCCCCCGGCCTGGAACGCCCCGCGCGCCGCCGCGAACCGGTCGGGCGCGCGCGCGCGCGAGCTCGACCACGTGTCGGGCAAGATCGAGGACGGCGGGCGCATCACGCGCGAGGAGGCGCTCCTCCTCCACGAGCACGCGGACCTCGGCGAGCTCATGCGCCTCGCCGATCTCGTGCGTGCGCGCCTGCACCCCGAGGGCTGGGTGACGTACATCGTCGACCGCAACCTGAACCCCACGAACGTGTGCATCACGGACTGCGGGTTCTGCGCGTTCTACCGTCGGCCGAAGGCGGAGGGCGCCTACACGCTGTCGCGCGAGGAGATCGACGCGAAGCTCGACGAGCTCGCCGCGATCGGCGGACGGCAGGTCCTGATGCAGGGCGGGCACCACCCGTACATCAGGAGCGATTGGTGGTGCGAGCTCGTCGCGCACATGCGCGTGAAGTACCCGGCGATCAACCCGCACGCGCTGTCCGCGCCCGAGCTCGACCACTTCTCGCGCATCGAAAAGCGGCCGGTCGAGGACGTGCTGCGCGACCTGAAGGCGGCGGGCCTCGGAAGTGTCCCTGGGGCGGGCGCCGAGATCCTGAACGAGCGCGTGCGCAAGATCATCGCGCCGAAGAAGACGTCGACCGAGCGCTGGCTCGAGGTCCATCGCAGAGTGCACGAGGCGGGCCTGCGCAGCTCCGCGACGATGATGTTCGGCCACGTCGAGACGGCGGCGGAGCGCATCGAGCACCTCGGCGTGCTGCGCGACCTGCAGGACGAGACGGGCGGCTTCACCGCGTTCGCGAGCTGGAACATGCAGCCCGAGGGCGTGCCGGAAGAGCATCTGTATCCCGCGAAGACGACGCCCGCCGTCTATGTGCGCGTCCAGTCGATCGCGCGCCTCTTCCTCGACAACTTCGCGAACATGCAAACGAGCTACGTGACGCAGGGGCTGAAGCTCGCGCAGGCGTCCCTGCGCTTCGGCTGCAACGATTTCGGCGGGACGATGATGGAGGAAAACGTCGTCAGCGCGGCGGGTTGTTTCCACCTCGCCCCCATCGAGCGCATCGAGCACCAGATCCGCCGCGCGGGCTTCACGCCGCTGCGGCGCAACTCGTGGTACGGGATCGTCGACGAGCGCTTCACCGGGACGGAGCGCGGCCCGCAGTCGCGCGAGGACGGCGCCACGCACCGCGCGTGGACCGAGCGCCGCGGAGCGACGGCCGCGGCGGCGACGAAGGGTGGCTGCGCGTGATCCAGCAGAGGTCGCCGCGCTCCGCCCCGCACGCGACCCAGGTCGCGCCCCCTCCGTCGCCCGCCGCGATCGCGCGCCTGCGCGCCGCCGTCGCGCGCGCGGGACTCTCCGACGTCGCGGAGAAGGTGCTCGCGAAGGAGCGCCTCACGCTCGACGACGGCGCGCGGCTCTACCGCGCCGACCTGCACGCGGTCGGCGCGCTCGCGAACCACGTGCGCGAGCGACTGCACGGCGACCTCGCGTACTTCAACGTCAACCAGCACGTCAACTACACGAACAGCTGCAACAAGCTCGGCCGCTTCTGCGCGTTCCAGCGCCTGCCCGGACAGGCGGGTGCGTACTGGATGACGCCGGAGGAGGCGGCGAGCAAGGTCGAAGCGCAGCTCGACGAGCCCGTGACCGAAGTGCACATGGTCGCGGGCATCCACCCCAAGCTCGAGTACGCGTACTACCTCGAGCTCCTGCGCGCCGTGAAGCAGGCGCGGCCGTCGATCCACATCAAGGCTTTCACGATGGTCGAGCTCGACCAGATCGCGAAGAAGGCGAAGAAGCCGCTCGCGGAAGTGCTGCCCGAGCTCGTCGCAGCCGGCCTCGGCTCCGTCCCCGGCGGCGGCGCGGAGGTGTTCAGCGAGCGCGTGCGCCAGCTCACCTACCATATGAAGATCAGCGGCGACGAGTGGCTCGCGATCGCGCGCACCGTGCACCAGGCCGGCCTGAAATCGAACTGCACGATGCTGCACGGCCACATCGAGACGATCGAGGAGCGCGTCGACCACCTCGATCGCCTGCGTCGTCTGCAGGACGAGACGCACGGCTTCCAGACCTACATCCCGCTCTCGTTCCACCCCGACCACAGCGAGATGGCGCACGTCCCGGGCCCGACGGCGGTCGACGAGCTGCGCGAGATCGCGGTCGGGCGCTTGATGCTCGACAACCTCCCGCACATCAAGGCCTACTGGATCCTGATGGACGTGCCGATCGCGCAGCTCGCGCTCAGCTTCGGCGCCGACGACGTCGACGGCACGGTGGTCGAGGAGAAGATCTACCACGAGGCCGGCGCGACGACGCCGCAAAAGGTCCAGCGCGCGGAGCTCGTGCAATGGATCCGCGACGCAGGCCGCGTGCCGGTGGAGCGCGACAC
>JACRIO010000099.1 GCA_016220035.1 Planctomycetota bacterium
CGCCCTGAGCGCGATCTGCACGCACATCAACACGTGCCAGCTCGACTGGCACGAGGACCGCCGGCAGCTCGTGTGTCCGTGCCACGGCGGAGCGTTCGACGTCCATGGAAACGTGGTGCAGGGGCCGCCTTCGATCCCACTGGCGACGTTCCCCGTCGAGCGCGTCGGCGACGAGCTGTTCGTCCGAAGGGAAGGCTAGGCATGCCCGCGCGCGCTCACGGCATGTTCCAGACCTTCTGGCAGATCCTGCGCGCGCCCGTGCCGCGCGCGCATCGCACGGAGCTGCTCCTCGGGCTCGGAATCGTGCTCCTGTTCCTGCTCCAGGCCGCGACCGGCGTCTTGCTCGCCCTCTTCTACCAGGCTTCGCCGCCGACGGTCGCCGAGAGCGTGCAGCTCATCATGCGCGACGTCGACTGGGGCTGGCTCGTGCGCGGACTGCACCACTGGAGCGCGAGCGCACTCCTGCTCGTGTGCACCGTGCAGATCGCGTGGTTGCTCGCGAGCGGTCGCTACCGCGGCCGTTCGGCTTCGAGCTGGTATCTCGGACTGCTCGCGCTCGGGCTCGCGATGCTGCTCGCGTACAGCGGTGAGCTGCTCGTTTGGGACGACCGCGCGTTCTGGCGCATCACGCACGCGCTGCAGCAGGTCGAGTCCGCGCCGCTCGTCGGCCGCTGGCTCGCGCACGTGCTGCGCGGCGGCGAGGAGGTCGATGCGACGACGCTCGGACGCGTGTTCACGCTGCACAGCCTCGTCCTTCCCTGGGTGCTCGGGTTCGTGGTCGCGGGCGAGGCGTGGTTCCTCGCTCGCAGGATGCGCGCGAACGCCGGAGGCGTCGCATGATCGTCGTGCTGAAACCCGGGACGAGCCGCGAGGAGATCGACGAGGTCGTCGCCGTGCTCGCGCGCCGCGGCGTCGAGACGCGCGTGATCACCTCCGGCGGCAAGCCGGTCGTGCACCTGATCTCGGGTTCGACGCGCAAGGCGCGCAAGCTCTTGAAGCTCGATCAGGTCGAGGCCATCGTCCCGACCTCCGGTCCGCGCGTCCGCGTGGAGGGCCGGCGGTTCTACCCCTACTACGTCGTGCACCTTGCCGCGACCGCGGTGCTCGTGCTCGGAGCGCTCGTCGTGCTCGCGGGACACTTCCCGCCGGGACTCGGCGACCCCATCGATCCGCACCGCGCTCCCGCTGCGCTCGAATGGCCGTGGTACGTCCGTGCGCCGATGGCGTTCGTCGCGCTCTTCCCGCCGACAGCCGCGTGGCTCGGCTGGTTGTGCCTCTATGCGTTGTTGTTCGCCATGTTCTTCCTGCCCTGGATCGACCGTTCGCGCGACGACGATCCGCGGCCGAAATGGCCGCTCGTCGCGGTCGCGCTGTTCGCGGCCGGTTGGTCGTTCCTGACGTTCGCGGGGGTCGTGCGATGAGGCTCACGAACACGGTCCTCGCCTGCGCGCTCGTCGCGCTGCCCGCCTCGGCGCAATTCTCGCCGCAGGCGCCCGCGCGATCGTCGCGCGCCGCGAAACCCGAGAACTGCGCCGTCTGCCACGGCAAGGAAGCGCGCGAGCTCGCCTCCAGCATCCACGCGAACGCCGGCATCGGCTGCACGGACTGCCACGGGGGCGATCCCTCCTCCATGGAGGTCGCGACGGCGCACGGGAAGGAGCTGAAGAAGCTCGCCACGCCGCGCGAGGCGCTCGAGTCCTGCGGCGGCTGCCACTCGGACGTGCAGCGCATGCGGCTCTACGGCCAGCGCACGGACCAGCTCTCGCTCTACTGGACCAGCAAGCACGGCGAGCGCATGGCGAAGGACGGCGATGCGAACGTCGCCATCTGCACGAGCTGCCACGGCGTGCACGGCGTGCTCGCGGCGCGCGACACGCGTTCGCCCGTGCACCCCTTCAACCAGGGCGAGACGTGCGGCCGCTGCCACGCCGACGCGACGCTGATGGCGAAGTACGGACTCGACGCCAAGGTGGTCGAGCAATACCGGACCTCGGTGCACGGCCGTACTCTGCTCGAGGAGTCGCACCCCGCGGCGCCCTCGTGCGCGACGTGCCACGGATCGCACGGCGCCGCTCCTCCGCGCGTCGCCGACATCGCGCAGGTGTGCGGACAGTGCCACTCGGTCGTCCAATCGCACTACGACGCGAGCCCGCACGCGGCCGCGACGAGCAAGGGCAAGTCGGTGCAGTGCGCGTCGTGCCACGAAGGCCACGCCGTCGCGCCGCCGTCGGCGGAGATGTTCCTCGGCGACGCCGAGCACCACTGCGGTTCCTGCCACGCCGACGAGAAGGACCCCGCGCGGGCGGTCGGACGCGAGCTCCACGCCGGCGTCACGGGCCTCGCGCGCGCGATCCAGGAAACCGAACAGGAGCTGCGCACCGCCGGCGGTCGCGGGCTCTTCCTCGGCGCCGAGAAGGGCTACCTCGACGACGCGAAGGGCCTGCTCGTGCGCGCGCGCGCCCTGACGCACGCGAGCTCGACGGCGGCGCAGACGGACATGCTCAATCGCGGACAGGCGGCGGTGCTCCAGACGCGCGAGAACCTCGCGACGAAGGCCCGCATCTTCCGCGACCGCAAGATCTTCACCACGATCTTCGGCGGGCTCACGCTCGTCTTCGCCGTCGTGCTCTGGATGTACGGGCGCACGATCGGCGGCGGTTGGAAACGAGGACGCACGGGCTCCGAGGCCCGCGGCGATTCGAAGCATGCTGCGTAGGATCCGAGTCAGCCGCTGGCGCGAGCGCGGTTTGCGCTTCCTGGGCACGGCGTTGATCCTGACGTTGTTCGGCGGAGCGGCGTTCTCGCTCGTGATGTACACGGCCGTGCACCACACGGCGCAGCCGGAGTTCTGCAACTCCTGCCACTTGATGGAGCCCTACTACGAGTCGTGGAAGAGCTCCGCTCACGGCGAGGTCGGCTGCATCGAGTGCCACTACGAGCCCGGCTCGCTCGAGACGCTCGAGGGCAAGTTCAAGGCCCTCTCGCAGGTCGCGAAGTACGTCACGCGCACCGCGGGCACGAAGCCGTGGGCCGAAGTGAGCGATCAGAGCTGCATGCGCTCGGGCTGCCACTCCGTGCGCATGCTCGAAGGCCCCGTGCAGTTCGGGCGCGTCAAGTTCGACCACCGCCAGCACCTGCTCGAGAGCCAGCGCGGACGACGCCTGCGCTGCGTCACCTGTCACTCGCAGATCATGCAGGGCCAGCACTTCTCCGTGACGCCCACGGTGTGCTTCACGTGCCACTTCAAGCCCAACGCGAACGGCGAACGTCCCGAGAAGACGACCGACTGCCTGCTCTGCCACGGTCCGCCGAAGGAGCCGGTCGAGGTCGCCGGGCGCGAGTTCGCGCACACGGACTACGTCGCGCGCGGCGTGAACTGCAAGGAATGCCACAACCCCGTGATCCAGGGCGAGGCGGTCGTGCGCAAGGAGCGCTGCCACCAGTGCCACGGCGAGGTCGGCCACGTCGAGCGCATCGGCGAGACGGCCTTCCTGCACGAGAAGCACGTCACCGAGAAGAAGGTCGAGTGCTTCGAGTGCCACGAGGAAATCCAGCACGGACTGCTTCCGCTGCAGAAACCCGGCGCGCCGTCGAAGGATTCCTGCGGCGCCTGCCACGCGAGTCCGCACGACGCAGCGCTCGAGCTCTACGCCGGCACGGGCGCCGTCGGCGTGCCCGATCAGCCGAGCCGCATGTACACGACGCGCGTCGTGTGCGCGGCGTGCCACACCGGGCGCACGGGCTACCTCGCGACGGGCGCGGGGCTCGGCGCGCCCGTGGAGCTCGCCGCGGGCGCGGGCGCGGTGAAGACGTCCGCGCACGCGGGCAACGGACAACCGCTCTTCGAGCGCGGCGCCGCGCACGGCCCCATGGTCGCGGCCGCGGGCAACGCAGACTGCATCCACTGCCACGGGACCGGCTACGACGGATTGCTCGTGCAGTGGCAAGCGGCGGTCGGTGAGCAGCTCGACCGCCTCGTGCCGCTCGCGGCGGGTCTGGAGCAGAAGCTCGCGAGCGTGACACCGCGCGACGGCGGCGGAGCGAAGGTGGCGATTGCCGACGCATCGGTTCCGAGCGTCGACGCAGCCTCCGTCGAGGCGGACGCGAGCGCGACGCTCGCCGCGACGACGCTGGCGACCGTTCCGAAGGGCCCGATCAACGTCGACCACCCCGCGAACGCGATCGTTCCGGTCGCGAGCGACGCATGGAGCACCCCGACTCCGGCGCAGAAGGAGTCCATGCCGCAGGAGAACGCGGCGTGGGTCCCGCTGCGCGAGGCGCTGAAGAACCTGTCGCTCGTGGCACTCGACGGATCGCGCGGCGTGCACAACCCCGCGTACGCGCTCGCCGCTTTGCGCGCGGGTGCGGAGCGCATCGACCAGGCGCGCGAGCTCCTCGGCGTCACCGGCGAGCCGTCCGCGACGAACGGCTTCCCCTTCGCGTCGAAGCACGGCTGCACGACGTGCCACGCCGGCGCGGGCCGTCCCGAGTCGATCTGGCCGCCGGAGAAGGCGTTCCCGCACGCGAAGCACCTCGCGAAGGCGGCGCTCGACTGCGATGCGTGCCACAGCACGACCGAGCACGGCAAGACGACGATCGCGCGCGCGAGCTGCGTCGCGTGCCACCACCAGGAGATCGACGGTCGCGACAGCGCCGACTGCGCGAGCTGTCACAAGGCGCAGGAGTCGATGCTGCGCGGGACGGTCGCGGGCCTGCCCGAGGTGCAGGACGCGATGTCGAAGATGGAGTGCACGGAGTGCCACGGCGAGATCCCCACGGTGGTCAAACCGAAGCCGAGCACGTGCAACCTCTGCCACAAGCCGGGCTACGACCAGATCGCGAAGGACTGGCAGAAGGAATCGAGCGAGCTCGCGACCGCGCTCGAGAAGGCGCTCGCCTCCGCCGCACCGAAGACGGACGCATCCGCGCTCGAATTCGCGCGCAAGACGCTCGCCGCGATGCGCGCGGACGGCTCCAAGGGCATCCACAACCACGCGCTCGCGAAGCAGGCGCTGGAAGCGGCGTTGCAGGGGCTCGCGGCGAAGTAGGCGCTCACTCGAGCGCTACGCTCGCCGTCGCGCTCGCCATCTCGACCACGCGCGGCTCGTACGCCGCGTCCTTCATCACGGCCTTCACGACGCGCGGCGATGCGCTGCGGAACCGCAACCGCGCTTCGATCGCGATCGGGCCGCGCGCGTCGCGCGGCACGGCGACGCGGAACGGCTCGCGGTCGGTCGCCTTCGGCGGGATGCAGCGCTTCCACGCGATCGACGCGGCCTCCCACGGCTTGAAGGTCTCCCTGCCCTTCGCGTCGAGCAGCGCGCAGCCGTAGCGCAGCGTCTTGGGCGGGAGCTCGTCGTGCTCGTCGAGCGCACCCGAACGCAGGAGCTCCTTCCCGTCCGCGTCGCGCACGACGAGCTCGACCCACATCTCGCGGATTTCCGTCAGGCTCGTCGGGAGCTCGTGGCCCGCGCCGACGTTCGTGACCGCGACCGTGAGCACGAGCTCCGCGCCGCGCGGCCCCTTCTCCGGCGCCTCGATCGCGAGCAGCGCGGCGCTCTGGAGCCGCGCTTCGGCCATCGCGGCGTGCGTCGCGCTGCCGGTGAGGCGTTCGGCGTCCGCGTTGCCGCCGACGAAGAAGTGCGGATGGATCGCGCGGTCCTTCGCGCTCATCGCGGACGTCCGGCCCTCGACGACGGCGGGCTTCAGCGTGCGCGCGACCTCGACGGCCTGCTCGACCGTGCGCATGTGGCAGTCCTGGCAGACGATGCCCTTCTCCGCGTAGACGCTCTTCTTCCACTCGTCGTACGTGTGCTCGACGCGCAGGCCGTTCGTCGGGTGGACCACGGTGTGGCACGAAGCGCACAGCTCGGCGCGCTCGAGGAACTCGCCGCGCCGCGCGCCGTGCGCGGGGTTGGACTGGATCTCAGCCCGGATCGACGCCTTCGTCTTGCTCGGCGCGAGCACGAACGACGCGTTGCCCGGCTCCTTCCACGGACCGCTGGCGCCGGTGAGCTCCTGCACCTGGTGGCACACGTCGCACGAGACACCCGCCTTCGCCGCGTCGGGCAGCGCGTCCTCCTTCGTGCCCGGCACGAGCCCCGACACGACGGCCGCGGGCGAGTGGCAGCCGGTGCACCAGGCGTACGTCGCCTCCCCCGCCTCGGCGCGCGCGAGCTCCGCGAACGCGCGGTAGAACGGCTCCTCGTGCGCGCGCGAGTGGAACGATCCGTCGAACTCCTCCGCCTGCCGCGGGTGGCAGAGGCTGCAGTCGTCGAGCACGCCGAAGCCCTCGATCGGTACGGGTTTGCCGTCGGGCGTGCTCACCATCGAGAGGCCGAACGGGCCGCGGTGCGCGGGCGCGGGGTTCGCCGATGGACGCTCGGCGACCGAGCTTCCGGACTGCGCGCATCGGATGGAGGCGAGGACGATCACGAGGAGAAGTGCTTGTCGCATCGTGTTCCTGGGCGGAGGCCCGCCCAGGATAGCCGCGCGATCGACTCGCCGGCTCACGTGCTTCCACCCGACGCGCTCAGTTCACGAGCAACGCGTACACGATCAGCACCACCAGCGTGAACCCGATCGTCAGCGCCGTCATGCCGAACGCGCGCACCACCTTCGAGAACACCGGCGGCGGCGGATCGACGAGGTGCTTTTCGAGCTCGCCGCTCGCGCGGAGGCGCTCGTAGTGCTCGGGCCGGTCGTGCTTCAGCTCGGCGAGGCTCATGCTGCCGGTGAAGATCACGGGGTCCATCGGGAACTTCTCCGGCCGGAAGTGCGTGTTGAAGAAGTGGATCGTGAAGATGAAGCCCGTGGCGAGCAGCGCTTCGTCGCTGTGGATGATCGTCGCGATGTTGATCGACCAGCCGGGGAGGACGCGCGTGAAGAGCTCGGGGAACCACAGACAGAGGCCCGTGCTCCCGATCACGACGACGCCCCAGAACACCGCGAAGTAGTCGAACTTCTCCCAGTAGGTCCACCGGCCGTAGCGCGGCGCGGGACCGCGGCCGAGGAAGAACTTCATCGTCGCGAGGAACTCCTTCGCGTCGGAGAGCCGCGGCACGAGCGAGTCGGGGCCGCCCAGGAACTGGAGGAGGCTCTTCTTGCTCGCGCGGAAGCGCTTCACCACGTCGAAGGCGTGCAGCGTCATGTACGCGAACGTCGCGATCGCGCACACACGGTGGATCCAGCCCGCGCCCTCGATGCCGCCGAGGAAGCGCGACAGGACGTGCGCCCAGCGCGCGTCCGAGAACTTGAGCATCATCCCGGTGATCGCGAGGCCGAAGAAGCTGAGGATCACCGTGAGGTGCAGCCCGCGCTGGTACGCCGTGAAGCGCCGGAACTGCTTCGCGCCGTCGCCGATCTCCGCCACGTGCTTCCGGTACGCATCGCGCAGCTTCCACGAGCGCGGCAGCCACACGAGCGTGTGCAAGCCGAAGAACAGGAACGTCCCCACGAGCAGCGCCGTCATCGAGACGAACGCCCAGTACAGCGCGGGATAGCGCTCCTTGTCGTTGTGCGTCGCGTGCGTCAGGAACCCCGCGAACTGCCGGTGCGAGCCCGCATGGCACTTCCCGCACGTCCCGACGATGTTCGCTTCGGAGAGGTGCGACGCGGGCACCGACGCCGGCAGGATGTCGTGCGCTCCGTGGCAGTCGTAGCACTTCGCGCGCGTCGTGTCGCCGAGCGCGGAGGCCTTCCCGTGGTAGGTCTCGAAGTACGTCTTGGTGATGTCCGCGTGGCACTTGCCGCACTGGTCCATGATCCCGAGCTCGAACTCGGCCAGGTCCGTGCGCTTCATCGTGTGCGACGAGTGGCAGTCGTTGCAGTCGGGGAGCTTCGCCATCCCGCGCAACTGCTCGTAGCCGGGATTGCCCACCGGCGAGTGGATGCTCTGCTGGAACTGCTCGTAGATGCCGTCGTGACAGCGGCCGCACGTGCCAGCGATGTTCCCCGGATGCACCGTGGACTCCGGATCGCTCGTCGGGAGCTCCTTGTGCGCGGTGTGACAATCGGTGCACACCGCCGTGACGACGAGACCACTCTTCTCGAGCCCCTTCCCGTGGATGCTGTTCGAGTAGTTCTCGATGATCCGCGTTTCCGGACCGAGATAGCGCTTCGCCGCCGGCGCGCCGTCTTGGTGGCAGCGCGCGCACAGTTGCGGCACGTTGCGGCTGTACGTCGGCGAGGACCGCACGAGCGTCGTGATCTCCGGTGTCGCGCCGGACGGGATCGCGTGCTCGAGGATCGCGTGCGTGCCGTGGCATTCCGTGCACGTCGGCGCGCTCGCATCGCCGCGCGTCGCGAGCTGTCCGTGCACGCCGCGCTGGTAATCGCCCACCTGCCCCGCGTGGCACGTCGAGCAGTCGACCTTCGTCGTGATCGTCGCGCACGAGCGCTCGACGGACGGCGTCGCGCCCGCATGGCACTGCGCGCACGAGACGCTCTTGCGTCCGTGGATCGAGCGCGCGTGCACGGACTCGTCGACCTGGAGCGAGCGCCCGTCCTTCGTCGACACGACCGGCGTCGAATGGCAGCGCAGGCAGTCCGCATTGGCCATGTTCGTGTCGTAGAACACCTTTCGGATCTCGTGCGGCGAGTGGCACTCGACGCAGAGCGGCACCGCGCCCTCCTTCTCCCACAGCTCGCCCGCGATCACCTTGCGGTGCACCTGCTCGATCTGTCCGTGGCACTTCATGCACGTCTTGACCACGCTGCCCTTGTGGATCGAGGACTTCGGGTCGACGTGCGGCCGAACGTTGTGCCCGGTGTGGCAGCTCGTGCAGACTGCGGTGACGGTCAGGCCCTGCTCGTAGAGGCCCTTCCCGTGGATGCTGTCCTTGTAGCGCTGGAAGACCTGCTCCTCGGGCAGATCGTGCGAGCGCTCGACCGGTGAACCCTCCGCGTGGCATTGCGCGCACATCAACGGGACGTTGAAAGGCGAGATCGCGGAGTTCGGATCCTTGAGCTTCAGGATCGCGTGGTTCCCGTGGCAGTCCTGACAGAGCGGCGCGAGCGCGTCGCCGTCCGCCGCGCGCTTGCCGTGCGTGCTGTCGCGGTAGGCCTGCACCGGGCCGTTGTCGTCGTCGTGGCACTCGGTGCAGTTCACGCGGTCGAGGTTCTTCGCGTGCGGGAATGCGTCGACGCCCGAGAGCTGCACGTGACACGCGACGCAGTCCTGCTGCTTGTGCACGCTCTTGTCGTAGAGCGCCTTGTCGACGTGGAGCGAGATCGAGCGGCCCTTGCGCTCCATCTTCAGGCCGGGGACGCCGTGGCATTCGATGCATTTCGCGTTCTCCTGCGCGAGCGCCGCGCCCGCGAGCGCGATCCAGGCGAAGAACACGAGGAAGAGCCGTGGCACGCGCGTGCCGTGCGGTGCACGCGACCGCCGGGGACGGGAACGAAGTGCGAGTTCACACATGACGGCGCTCCGCCGGCTTCGCGGCCGGTTCCTTGGCTTCGAGGGTGCCCAGGGCGGCGCGCTCGCGGCGCCGACGCTCGAGCAGCGCGAGGTACTCGCGCGGATGGTGGTGCCGCAGCTCGCCGCGCGAAATCTTCCCGTCGAGCCACACCCGGCTCATCGGGAAGACGCCCGGCCGCAGGTGCACGTGGTACATGTGCCACACGATGATCGCGAGGAACGCGAGCGTCGCCTCGAAGCCGTGCACGACTCGACACACGTCGAAGGTCCACGTCGGCGTCCAGCCGAGGAACCAGTCGGGCCGCCATAGGATCGCTCCCGTCGCGATCATCACGACGTTTCCCCACAGCACGGCGCCGTACTCGAGCTTCTCCACGAGGCCGTAGCGTGCGAAGGCGGGCCGACGATCGAAGCGCAGCCACGGATGGCGCTGGACGATCGGCGCGAGCCGCTTCGAGCGCGCGACCCAACCGAACGCACCCACGTCGAACGCGATGTCCTGCGCGAACTCCGCGACGTCGCGCGGTCGGATCATCATCCGCGCAAACCAGCCGCGCGCCGACGGCGAGAGGATCAGGACGACGGCGTGCCACAGCGAGAGCAGGATGAGCGCGAGCGCCGCGCCGCGGTGGAGCAGGCTGCGGAGATGGAAGCCGCCCTGCAGGTCGATCAACGAGCGCGTCCAACCCATGTCGTGCAGGAACACGGGCAATCCGGTGAGCACGAGCAGCGAGAACGAGACGATGAGCACGGCATGTTGGAGGCGCCCATGGCGGCCCATGCGCTCGAAGTTCTCACCGGGCGCGACCAGCCGGTCCTCGTCGGGCCAATCGGCCGGCTCCACGTGCACCGTCTCCGGCGGACCGCAACGGAGCTTCATGCGCAGTCGACCGAAGAGGTCGGCGAGGATGAAGAGCACGAACGCACCGATCATCCCGAACACGAGGATCGCGTAGATGCGCTGCGTCCACCACGGCACGGGGTTCTCGGCGCGCTCGATCACGGAGTGGACGGGCACGCGCGCGAACGCCGCGCTCGCGCCCGCGTGGCAACCGCCGCACGTCGCGTCGAGGTTGGCCCTGTTCACCGGCGAGCGCGGGTCGCTCGCGGGCAGGATGTCGTGGAACCCGTGGCACGAAGCGCAGTTCGCCGTGTCGCGATCGCCGAACGACGTCGCGATGCCGTGGTAGGAGGAGCCCCACGACCGCCGCACGGACGACGCGAACCCGTAGCGCGCGCCGAGCGCGTCGTCCGCATGGCAGCGCGCGCACGTCTCGGCGACGAGCGCCTTCGACACGCTCGATCCCTCCAGCGCGGGATCGCGCACCGCATGCTCGGTGTGGCAGTCCGTGCACACGGGCACGTCCTTCACGCCCGCCTTGAAGTCGGCGCCGTGCACGCCTTCGTAGTAGGTCGCGAGTATGCCCGCGTGGCACGCGCCGCACGTCGCGGGGATCTGCTTGCGCGCCGTCTTCGCGTTCTCGGCCTTCGGGTCGAGCACGCCGTGCGCGCCGTGGCAGGAGACGCAGGTCGCGGTGACGACCAGGCCGACCTTGCGCAGCGCCTGGCCGTGCACGCTGCTCTCGTACTGGCGGACCTTCTCGCCCGCGGGCGCCGGATGCTCGCGGGATGGATCCGGGTGGTGGCACGCCTCGCACGTGTCGGGCACGTGCAGCGGGTGGACGCGCGAGCGCAGCTCGGTGCGCGCGAGCACGTCGTGCGCGCCGTGGCAGTCGACGCACGTCGCCGCCCGACGGCCGTTCCCGGGGTCCAGCGCGTGCACGCTCTTCGCCCACTCCGTCGCGGCCGCCGTGTGGCCGCCGGAACAGAGGGCGGCGCGCGCGTCCTCCGCAACGGCCGAACGTCCGATCGCGTGCGGCGCATGGCACTGCGCGCAGGCCACTTGTTTCGCGGCGTGGATGCTCGCGCCGTGCGCGCGCTCCTCCGACGCGTGGCACACGGAGCACGTGGGCTTCGCGAGCGGCGTCGCGTGCTCGCCTTCCGAGGCGTCGAACTTCGACAGGGCGGTGTGGCAGTCGACGCATGCAATCCGCGTGTGGGCGAGCGCATCCTTCGCGCCGAAGGCGGTCGCGACTTGCGCGTGGCAGAGCTTGCAGACTCTGTCCGCGGGCGCGTCTTGCGCCGCATGGAGCACCGCTGCGTTCGCGACGCAACACAGGACCAGCGCGAGGAACCGCGCCGTGCGGGCGGTCGGGACGTGGGAGTCGACGCCGAGTGGAGAGCTGGACATCCAGTTCCCGCGCCACGACCGAGGAGGTCGCGGCAGGGAGACGATCTCGGCAAATCACGCTCCGTGCGCGCGTACGCTCCGGCGCCGGCGGAGCGCCGTTCCGTGCGTGAGCACCGCGGGAAATCCCCTACTCGCCGTCGCCTGGCGCGCGAACGGACCTGCGCTCCTGAGGGTAGGCGCCGGAGCCGCCGCCGCGTCCATGCCGGAGGAGCGCACGAAGACGTACGGCATGGACGGGTGCGCGCTCCCTCACTTCGCCGCCGCGTTCTTGAACTCGCCGAGCATGATCGGCGTCGCGACCTTCACCATGAGCGTGAACAGGAGGAAGCCGACCGCGAAGACGCCGGCGGACACCTGGATCTCCGTGCGCGACGGGAAGTACTCGTAGATCTCGCCGAGCGTGTCGGGGGTGAGGCCCGGGATCACGAGGCCCATGCCCTTCTCGATGTAGACGCCCAACCAGATCAGGAAGCAGCCGAGGTTCAGCGTCCACGGATTGCGCCGCGTCTTGGGCACGAGGAACAAGAAGAACGCGGCGATCGACGCCCCGACGGCGATCCACATGTACGGGACGATCGCGGTATGGCCGCCGATGCCGACGAACATGTAGCGCATGTGGATCATGTGCTCCGTGTTCGAGTAGACCTCCTTGAACACCTCCGCGCCGAGCAGGAGCAGGTTCACCGCCATCGCGTACGCCATGAGCTCGGCCACCTTCCAGATCGCCTCGTCGGAGATCTCGAAGCGCGTGAGCTTGCGCAGGAGCTGCATCAGCGCGAGGAGCACCGCCGGCCCCGAGCAGAATGCCGACGCGAGGAAGCGCGGCGCGAGGATCGACGCGTTCCAGAACGGACGCGCGGGCATGCCGTTGTAGAGGAACGCCGTCACCGTGTGGATCGCGACCGCGGCCGGGATCGAGAGCAACACCAGCGGCAGGAAGATCTTCTTGTTCGGGTGGTTGCCGCGATACAGGGAGAACAGGAGGTACGTGACGATCACGAAGTTGAGCACGAAGTACGTGTTCACGACCAACACGTCCCACGCCAGCATCGAGTCGGGCAGGTTCAACCGCCCGAAGCCCGGGATCAGGTGCCACAGGCGCTCGGGGTGGCCCACGTCGACGGTCACGAAGAGCCCGCACATCGCGATGGAGGAGATCGCGAGCAGTTCGCCGAGGATCACGACCTCCTTGATCGGCTTCCAGTTGTAGACGTACGCGGGGATCACGAGCATCACCGCGGCCGCGGCGACGCCGACCAGGAAGGTGAAGTTCCCGATGTAGAAGGCCCACGACACTTGGTCGCGCATGTTGGTCGCGATCAAGCCGTCCCGGAATTGCCCGCTCCAGGCGATCGCGCCGGAGACGATGAGCGCGAGCAGGAGCAGGACCCACGTCCAATAGAGCTTCCCGCCGCGGAGCACGATACGCAGGCTGCCCTGCACGAAACCGCCGAAGAGCCGAAGGGTGGTCACGTTCGAGCGCCTCTCATAGACCGAAGAAGTAGAAGAACTTGGGCTGCGTGTTGAGCTCCGTCTTGAGCACGAAGACTCGCTTGTGCTCGAGGACGTAACGCACTTCGCTGTTCGGGTCGCGCAGGTCGCCGAACTTGCGCGCGCCGACCGGACAGACCTCGACGCACGCCGGGTACTTGCCGTTGCGCACGCGCTGGATGCAGAAAGTGCACTTCTCGACGACACCCTTCATGCGCGGACGGTTGCCGAGGTAGTGCGTGTCCGGGTTCACCTCTTCCGTGGGAACGTTCGGCTCCGCCCAGTTGAAGTGGCGCGCGCCGTAGGGACACGCCGAGACGCAACAGCGGCATCCGATGCACCAGTCGTAGTCGATGACCACGATGCCGTCGGGCTCCTTCCACGTCGCGCCGACCGGACAGCTCTTGACGCACGAGGGGTTCTCGCACTGCTGGCACGCGACCGGCAGGTAGAAGTGGCCGGGGCGCGGGACCTGCTCGGCGTCGTAGTAAGGATTCGCGTGCGCGAAATCGATGCCCTTCTCCTTCTCCATCTCGAGCACGCGAATCCAGTGGATCTGCGGGTCCCGGCTCTGGTTGTTCTCCTTGACGCATGCGTAGACGCAGCGCCGGCAGCCGATGCAGCGCGACAGGTCGAGCGCGTACCCGAATTCGACGCCGGGCCGCGCCTTCTCGACGCCGACCTTGAGCTCCTTGCCCAGGCGCGCGGTCTGCTCCTTCTCGATGCGTGCGACGATCTCCTTCTGTTCGTCGTCGGTGAGCTCGCGAAAGCGATCGCGCACGTACTGCGTGTGCGTGAGGTCGCTGCACCCGCCGGCCAGCACGGCGGCACAGCCCGCGACGATGCACACGAACTCGCGGCGGTCGAGGCCGGACGACTGAAGCTCGGCCAGCGCAGGGTCGCCGACGGCGCATCCGCCGGCGTGATCGGGGCCGCAGGAATCGGAGCAGCCGGTCATGGGCTCGTCCTCGGGGCGGGCCGCGTCGGCGGCGGCAGGGGCTTCAACGGCTGGAACTTCGGCGCGTGCGAGTTGTGGCAGTGCACACAAAGCAAGTACTTCTTGTGCCCGTCCCAGTTGCCGCTGCGTCGACCGTGCACGCCCGCCTTCCAGTCGCGGTACTTGTCGCCGTGGCATTGGCCGCAGAGCTTGTACGACTCGCTGAACTCGACCAGCGTGCCGTTCGCGAGATGCAGCTTGTCGCGGTCCTCGACCGAGTGGCAGTCGAGGCACCAGCGATGCTCCTCGTCGTGATGGAGCTTGATCTCCGTGTGCGCGAGCTTCATCTCGCGCCGGCGCGTGTTCGGCGGAACCGACGGGTCGTGGCAGTCCGAGCAGGGGAATGCGCCCTCGGTGAACGGCGGCGGCGGCACCTCGAGCTCGGGGTCGGGCAGGGACACCGGCGCTTCGGCACCGGCTGCGTCGGCGAGCCAGGAGCGGTGTTCTTCTTGGTGGCAGGCGCACACGAGCGCGAGGCCGAGCGCGGAACTGAGCAGGAATGGGTACTTCAATCGGTTCCTTCTCGATGTGGAGGCACGCACTTGTAGCAACGCGGCTGCCACACCTCCGTACCCCCTCCTGCGCAAAGGAGGCCGGGCCAAGTGGGGCAGCGCGCGCGACTTTCCCCGCCGCGCGGAATCGTCCGCGTCGATCCGCGGTCCGATCGGGCGCTCGCGCGGCTCCCGCGCCGGTCGCAAGGCTTCGTCTGCGCCCGAAGTCGTAGCGCGTTCGACGCGACGCGCGCGCAGCAAGGACGCGACTACGCTTCGCTACGGACAGAACGGTAGCCGCCTGCTCCTTGCTCGCGTTCTTCGTGCGTAGCTCGCGCGGCACAATCGAGGCGTGAAGCAGCACCCTTTCGAAGCCCGCGTCCTGTTCGTCGAGGACGACAGCCTGATCCGCGCGAGCCTCCGCCGATTGCTCACGGGCGCCGGGTTCCAGGTGAGCGAAGCGAACACGACCGCGGCCGGCATGGCCGAGCTCGACCGCGAGCTTCCCGATTTGCTCCTGCTCGACTACCACCTCCCCGACGGAACGGGCCTCGACGTGCTCCGCCACGCGCGCAAGCTCGCACCCGCCCTCCCCGTCGTGATGATCACGGCGCACGCGAGCGTCCCCGGAGCGGTGCAAGCGATCCGCGAGGGCGCGTACGACTACATGGCGAAGCCGTTCGATACGGAGCACCTGCTGCACACGCTCGCGCGAGCGCTCGAGGCTTCGCAGCTGCGCGCCGAGGTCGCGCGCCATCGCGACGAGGGTCGCCGCGGCTTCGCGTCGACGAACCTGCTCGCGGAGAGCCCCGCGATGAAGGAGGTGCTCGACCTCATCCGCCGCATCGCCGAGAGTGAAGCGTCGACGATCCTGCTGCTCGGCGAGAGCGGCGTGGGCAAGGGCTTGATCGCGCGCGCGCTGCACTACCTCGGCGCGGCCGCGGAGAAGCCCTTCCTCGACATCACGTGCACGGCGCTGCCCGAGACGCTGCTCGAGTCCGAGCTCTTCGGGCACGAGAAGGGCGCGTTCACCGACGCGCGCGCGCAGAAGAAGGGCCTGCTCGAGCTCGCGGAGGGCGGCACGGCCTTCCTCGACGAGATCGGCGACCTCTCCGTGACGCTGCAGGGGAAACTCCTGCGCTTCCTCGAGGAGAAGTCGTTCCGCCGCATCGGCGGTACGCGCGACATCCGCCTCGCGCTGCGCATCGTCGCCGCGACGAACAAGGACCTGGAGCGCGAGGTCGCGGAGGGCCGCTTCCGTCCCGACTTGTACTTCCGCCTCAAGGTGATCCCGATCGAGATCCCGCCGCTGCGCAAGCGCAAGGAGGACATCGCCCCGCTCGCGCAGTCGTTCGTCCAACACTTCGACCAGGAGTTCAAGAAGTCCGTGCGCGGGTTCGACGCCGCCGCGCTGCGGCGCCTGCAGGAGTACGAGTGGCCCGGCAACGTGCGCGAGCTGCGCAACGCGGTCGAGCGCGCCGTGCTGCTCGCGCGCGGCGACGAGCTCGGCGTCGCGGACCTGCCGACCGAAGTCGATGGAGCGCGTCGGTCGCGCCTGGGTGCCGGCGCGTCGGGCGCGTTCACGCTGCCGCGCGAGGGGCTCATCCTCGAGGAGCTCGAGCGGGACCTCCTGAGGCAAGCGCTCACCGAGGCACGCGGCAACCGCACGCGCGCGGCGCGGTTGCTCGGCATGAACCGCGACCAGATCCGCTACCGCATCGAGAAGTTCGCGCTGGAGCGCGAGTTCCCGCCCGCCGTGCACGGCGACGTCGAGCGTGGGAACGGATGAGGCCCTCGGGCACGGCGGCGGACCCAAATCGCCGCGTGCGCACAAGGGGCCGGGCCCGGTACGATCCTCGACGCAAGGTGTCGAGCGCGCGCGCTTCCGATGCTTCCATGGCCCAGGCTGAGCGCGCCGCGGTCGTCCGCACGCCGCTCGTTCCCATGGCCGCCCCCCCCATTCACGCTTCGCGTACGTCGGCGTCGACGGCGCTCCGCACCCTCGCCGCATGCGCCGCGCTGTGCGGGGCGAGTTGGGGCCAGGGCGAGTCCGTCGCGAGCGCGCGGGCGGACACGCCGGAGCACGCGAAGCTCGACGCGACGCCGTGGATCGAGGGCTGGACGTCGTTGCGCTTCCGCTCGCGTTGGACGGACGACGAGGACGACCACGACGCGTACTCGATCCTCGCGCTCGACTACGGCGTCGCCCGGCATTCCGAGCTCACCGCGCACGTGATGGGCCGCGTCGCCGCCGACCTCGACGGTCGCGAGGCAGCGGGCTCGGTCTTCGGCAGCCTCGAGGACCACCACGACGGCGCCGTCACGGCCGAGCTCTACCACGCCTGGATCGACTGGGCGCCGAAGGACGGCACCCTCGCCGTGCGCGCCGGTCGCCAGATCGACGCGCGCACGCCGGAGTTCCTGCACCTCGACGGAATCACGCTGCGCACTCGACCGGCGGGCGCGCGCGCGGTCGAGCTCGGCCTCTACGGCGGCGTGCCGGTGCGGCTCTACGAGTCCTCGTCCTCCGGCGACCGCGCGTTCGGCACGTGGGCCGAAGCGCGGCCGTGGAAGGGCGCGCGCGCGCGCGTCGACTGGATGCACATCGAGGACGACGTGCTGCTCGGCGAGTTCCGGGACG
>JACRIO010000100.1 GCA_016220035.1 Planctomycetota bacterium
CCTTTGCCGTTTCCGGGATAGATTTTACCGGGGAGGCGAAAAGGATATCGTTGGCGGGCGCAAGCCCGGTACTCAAGGTCTCATATTACATAGACGAGGCCTCCGGCGACCTGGTCAGATGGGAGCAGTCGTATGCGGGCGCGGTCTCGACTCGCAGCGTGCGCAACATGGCCGTGTCAACGCGCCGCGAGGAAGCGCTGCGTCGCCGCGATCGCTGCGGCGCCGACGAGGCCGCGGAACAACCGATCCTGCACGCTGCCCTCTTCCGCGAGTTCGGGATGCCACTGCACGCCGAGCGCGAACGGGTGCTCGTCCTTCTCGATCGCTTCGATCAAGCCCTCCGCGTCACGCGCGCTCACTCTCCAGCGCGGCCCGACCGACGCGATCGCCTGGTGATGGCGTGAGATGACCGCGACTTCGTCTTGCCCGAGGAGGCGCGCGAGGCGCGTGTTCGGCTCGACGCGCACGGAGTGCACGGCGCCCTTGCGGTGCTCCTGGCAACCGGGGCGATCCTCGGGCAGGTGCTGGTACATGCGCCCGCCCTCGGCGAGCCCGAGCAGTTGCATTCCGTAGCAGATCCCGAGCACGGGCGTCCCGCGCGCGAGCGCCGCGCGCGCGAGCACGAAGTCGAAGTCCTGCTTCTCGGCCGGCGTCTTCTCGGCGGAAGGATGAGTGGAGCCGAGCCCGAGCCGCTCCATGTCGAAGTCGTCGCCGCCCGTGAGCAGCAACCCGTCGACGCGCGCGACGAGCCGCTCGACGTCCGCGGGCCCGCCGAGCGGCGGGATCGCGAGCGGGATCCCGCCCGCCTTGAGCACCGCGTTCGCATAGCGATTCGCGAGCTTCAGCGCGGGCGACTCGCCGGGGAGGAGCAGTCCGTTGATGCCGATGAGGGGACGTTCGGGCGCGGTCATCGCGCCGATCGTAGCAAGCGCGCGCTCAGGCTCGAACGATGCGCAGGATGAGCGGGTAGCGGTAGCTCTGGCCGCCGAACGCGCGGACCGCGGCGAGCAAGCAGTACACACCCGCGACGAACCACACCACGAGGATGAGCGGCCACCCGAGGCACGAGACGAAGAGCAGCGCGGTCACGAGCGCGACGGTGATCTGGAAGTTGAGCGCTTCGCGGCCCTGGTCGCTGACGAGCGCGTCCTTGCGCCCCGCGAGTTGCCACACGAGGAACGTGAGCAGGCCGCCGAGGAAGAGCGTCGGGATCGCGAGGAAGAGGAACAGGTGGCAGAACATCGCCCACCAGCGGCTCGCGGCGCTGTTGAGGGCTGCGGCGGCGGGGGTCGGTTGCGAGACGGGCGGTGGAGAGGAGTGGGGTGGGGGCGCGACCGGCTCCGGCGGACGAACCGGCGGCGGGGGCGGAACTCGCCGCGCTTCGACGTCGATCGTCGGCGCGGGAGCGTCGAAGCGCGAAACCGGCACGGCATCGACCTCCTGTGCGCGCGGCCGCGGCGCGCTCGTGATGCGTTCCGGCTCGGTCGGAGCAGGTCGCGGCGGCTCGGCGACCATGTGCTCGATCGGCGGCGTCGAGGGAGCGGGCGGCACCGCGGCGATCGGAACCGCGAGCTCCGGCGGCGAACCGACGGGCGCCGGGAGCTCGATCACGGCCGGCGGAGTCGTCGGCTCGAGCGTGATCCGCTCGACCGCCGGCTCGGAGGCGGGCACCGGCACCGGGCACTCTTCACGCGGCACTTGTGCCTCGAACGCTCCCGCCCCGAAGTGCGCGGGCGTTTCGCTCGGGCGCTGCGGGGCGGGCGGGGTGGACTCGGGTGCTTGGCTCATGGCGCGACTCCTGACGCGAAGACGCCGCGCTACGCGGGCTTTCGCGAGTGATTTCAGGGCCGGGCCGGCGATCGAGGCTCCACGAAGCTACTCCGAGCGCGCGAGCACGATCGTTCGAGCGCGGTCAGCGCTGCGTTGGCCGCGTCATCAACGCGACGCCGATCAGGCGATAGAGCAGACGCGCGCCGACGATCGCGTCCCAACCGTCCTCGTCGTCGGGCGTCGCGCCCGGGCTGACCTCGTTCAGGTCGAGGCCGACGACCTCGCGGCCCGACTTCGCGAGCTCCTCCAGCCACAGCATCGCCTCGCTCCACGCGAGCCCGCCCGGCACGGGCGTCCCCGTGTTCGGGCACAAGGTCGGATCGAGCCCGTCGACGTCGAAGGTGACCCACACTTTCGCGGGTAGGTCGTCGAGGCGCTTCTTCACGAGCTCGCGCAGGTTGCCGCCGTCGAGCTTCGCGCGCTGCCAGTCGGCGTCGAACAAGGTGCGGATGCGGCCGCGCGACTCCTGGATGAACGCGAACTCGCGCTCGCCGAAGTCGCGGATGCCGACCTGCGCGATCTTCGCGACGGCGGGGATGCGCGTCGCGACGTTGTGCAGGATCGATGCGTGCGACCACTCGAAGCCCTCGAACGCATCGCGCAGGTCCGCGTGCGCGTCGAAGTGCAGCACGCCGAGGCCGGGGAAGCGCTCCGCCGCGGCCTGGATCGCGCCGAACGGCGTCGAATGGTCGCCGCCGACGAGCACGGGGAGCTTCTTCTGCGCGAACGCGAGCTCCGTCGCGGCGTGCACGAGCTCGTTCAACTGCGCGCCGATCGCGTTCACGCGCGCGAGCGTCTTCTCGAGCGCCGGATCGCCGCCGAGCACGCCCGCGACCTCGATGATCTTCTCGGCCTTCCGACCGCCCTCGACGTTGAGCTTCGCGATGCGCTCGTCGGCCTCGAGCATGACGATGCCCCGCTCGTACGGACGTCCGGTGAGCAGGTCGAAGAGGTCGACCTGACGACTCGCGCGCAGGATCGCGTCGGGGCCGCGGCACGTGCCCTTGCGATAGGAAGTGGTCACATCGAACGGCACCGGGATCACGTGCACCTCGGCACGCGCGGGGTCGCTCGGCAAGCCGAAGATCCCGCTGTCGGGCAGCGAAGCGGCGTCGGGGTCGAAGGTCATGCGCTCACGATACGCGCGCGTGCAGCGTGAAGGAACGGAGCGCGCGACGTGCGCTTTCGGAGCACGCGCGGTGAGTCGCCTCGTCGCGCGCCCGCGCGCAGGACATCACTCGCCCGGATCGAATCGTCGCGCGCCCCCGCGCGGCGTGTCACTTGCCTGGATCGAAGAGCGCCGCGTCCGTGAAGCGGTCCTTTCCGCCGACGCGGTGCGCGTAGCCGAGCGCGACGAGCAGCTTCCCGCCGACCCACACCGTCGCGGGTCGCGCACGTGCCGCGAGCGGGCTCGCGGGGAGCGCGCGCACCGTGTCGCGTTCAAGGTCGAACAGGAGGCCGTCTCGGTAGTACGGCACGCCCGTCGGCGGCTCCGCGCCCGCGTCGAGGCCGCCCGCGCCGCCCTTCTTCCCCGGCGCGAGCCCCATCGAAATCTCGCGGTTGCCGCAGACGACCGCGGCATAGCGCCCCTCGGCGGCGAAGCCCGGCGCCATGCGCGGTTCGACCTTCGTCGCGGCGAGGTCGAGCTCGCGCCAGCCGTCCTCGCGCGCGCTCCACGTCCACGCGCCGTGCAGGTAGCCCTCGTGGTCCTGGCGCGTGCTCATCACGAGCGCGCGCCCCGCGTGCACGTGCGTCCCGACGAACGAGACGCCGAGGAGCACGCGCTCGAGCCCGCCGACGCTCGCGAACGTGCGCGTCGACGGATCGAAGAGCGCCGCGTTCGCTTCCCATCCGCCGTAGGACTTGCGGCCGAACACGAGCCAGCGCTCGCCGACCGCGCGTGCGAAGCCCGCATCGCCGGCCGAGAGACCCGTGGGCGGGAGCTTCGTCCACGCGCGCTTCTCGAAGTCGTACAGCGCCGCGTCGTCGTACGGCTCGGTGATCCCGAACCCGTCGCGCCAGCCGTGGCCGCCGAACACGAGCAGCGTCGAACCGACGAGCGCGAGCGTCGCTCCCGCGCTCGGCGCGATCGGCGCGGGCGGGAGCTTCTCGAAGCGCAGCGTCGCGAGGTCGAGCACGGCGCCGTCGGCGAGCGGCGTCATGCGGTACGCGCGCGCGCCGTTCACGAGCTCCTCCTTCGCCGTGTGGCCGCCGAAGAACACGACGCGCGCGTCGTCGCTCGCGGTCGCGGGCTGCAAGCGCGGCGCGACGGGCCACGCGGGGAGCGCGCGCCACGTGTTCGCGGCGAGGTCGAGCACGGCGCCCGACGCATCCGGCTCGTCCCAGCGGTCTCGTCCCGCGGCGTACACGACGAAGCGTCCGCCCTTCACGATCGTGGGCGCGTCGCGCGGCGGCGCGGGGCACTCCGCGAGCTTCGTCCACGCGCGCGTCGCGACGTCGAGCAGCGCGCCGTCCGTGCGCTCGCCGCCGGAGCCGTCCTTCACGTCCGAGCCCGCGAAGAGGAGCGCGCGCGAACCGTGGCTCGCGACGAACGTCGAGTAACGGTGGGGAATCGGCGGGTCGGCGAGCTTGGTCCAGGGGCCCGCGGACGTCTGCGCGTTCGCGACGGACGGCGCCGCGAGCAGGAGCGCGAGCGGGAGAACACGGGGTCGCATGGGATCGCTCTCGATGAAGGCCGGCCGCGCGGGAGAAGTCGTGTGGGAGGCCGGACGCACTCGGCCTCCGGCTCCGCCCGGACCGTCTCGTAGCGACCCCGACCTCTGCGGTCATCGGAAAACCCTTCGCGCGCGGCCGAAAACCACGTAACCAGTCGTCGACTTGGATTCCGGGCTGCGAGCGTCGATCCTCGATGCCTCGGGGGTGCACCGCGCACGCGCAAACGTCCCGGATTTCCGTCCAAGAGCGCTCCACCCCTCGTCGTTCTCGCCCCGCAAGACCCGGATGACCAACCAATCCGACGGCCAGCTGCTCCGCGCGTTCCGCTCGGGCGATCGCGGCGCCTTCACGGCGCTCGTGACCCGCCACGAGTCGGCGCTCCTGCGGCACGCTCGCGCCCTCCTGGGCGAGGGCTCGGCCTACGAAGACGTGGTCCAGGAGGTCTTCCTGAAGCTGGCGCAGGTGCCGCTTGAGGTTCCGCCCGAATGCAACGGCGACGCGGAACTCGAACGACTGCACCTCGTGGCGTGGCTGCACAAGGTGACGAGGAACGCGTGTATGGACGTGATGCGCAGTGAAGCTCGACGGAAACGGCGCGAGCACGACGTGGCGAACGACGACGCTCAGGCCGGTGATTTCGGGACGGTGGAGCTCACGGACACGCGCGCGGTGGTGCGGCGCGAGCTCGCGAAGCTGCCGGTGGACCAGCGCGAGGTGCTGGTGCTGCGGCTGCTCGACGAGCGCAGCTACAAGGAGATCGCCGAGATCACGGGTAAGAAGATCGGAACGGTGGGTTGGTTGATCAGCGTGGGCCTGAAGGAGCTCGGCACGCGCCTCGAGCCGTTGATGAGCGGCGAGAAGCGCGCGATGGCGAGCCTCGAACGAACGGGAGCCCCGCTGCGGCTCGATGTGGTGCAAGGAGAACTGTCATGACGAACGCGACCCACGACCGGATGCACGAACTGCTCTGCGCCTACGTCCTCGGCGAAGTCACCGCGGACGAACGCGCGGAAGTCGAGCGCGCGCTCGCGAACTCGCCCGAGCTCGCGCGCGAGAAGGAACGCATCGAGGCGACGATCGGCCTCGTGCAGGGCGCGATGGAGAAGTCGGAGACGCTGTCCGATGCCAAGCGCGAGGAAGTGCTGCGCGCGGCGCTGCCGCCGAGCTTGCTGCCGCCGGTGCGTCCCTGGTGGAAGGAGACGTGGGTCCGCGCGGCCGCGGGGATCCTCTTCGTGAGCTTCGCGCTCGGTGGGTGGTCGATCTACGAGCAGGTACGGCGCGCGGGCGTGCCGTGCGAAGTCGCGAACGTCGATCGCGACGACGCGGTGTCGCGCGAGGGTGATCGCGGCGTCGGAGAGCGTCGCAAGCTCGCTGAGAAGGACGCGATGGCCTACCGCGAGCAAGGCGGTTTGCCCACGGCGGACGGCGACGAGCACGCCAAGAACAAGGAGTCGCAGGGCTTCCTCGGCGGGCGCACGGAGCAGGAAGCGGGGCTCGCGGGGACCGACTCCAGGCAGAAAGTCCAAGATGCGCTCAATCAACCGCCGGTCGTGCCTGGCACGACGACCTACCACGGGCCGGGTGACAGCGTTCCCGCGACGGAAGCGATCAAGCAGAGCACTCGCCTCATCGAAGAGATGAAAGACGACGCGTTTGCATTGGCCGCGAAGCCCGAGTCCCGGCCGAGCGCGGACCCTGGCGCGCCCAAGGACTCGCGGTCGCAGTTCGGCTTCGGAGCCGTGGATCAGCCCGGCGCGGACTCGACGATCGCGGGTGGCGGCGGTGGTGGGTCCGCGGTGACTACGAGCACGTTCCCGGCGACGACCCTCACGGTCCCGAACCAGAACACACCCAGCTCCAGAGGCCGGATCGAAGTGAACGGCGGGTCGGGTATGGGAGGCGAGAGCACCTCGCTGAACTACCTCTCCGCTCAGGCTCCGTCGAGTCCTGCCACACGCGGACCCGCGGGCGCTGCGCCAGGCGCGCCGATGGGCGGTGTGCGCTCCGGGACGGACCAACTCGTCCTCGACTCGCTCTACAAGCAGGTCGACGCAGGTCGCGGCGCAGCGTCCGCGCCCACGATGGGCGCGGTGATGGTGGCGGGCGAGAAGAAGCAGGGCGAAGCAAAGAGCGAAGACCTTCGACGGCTCTCGGGGCTCGCGTACGCGGGACCCGAAGCGACGAAGTTCGACGCGTACACGCGGCAGAGTTTCGAGGTGCTCGAGCGCGCGAAGTTGCCTCAGACGCAGGCCGGTGGGGCGGACAAGAACCAGATCCTCGCGCTCGTGCCGGCGGGCAAGTCGGGGCTTCCGGGCAGCGCGAAGTCCGAGCTCGTCGCGTTCGATGAGGAGAGCGGCGAGGCGGGCATCGACCTGCGCGGGTTCGACGTGCCGGAATTCCAAGCGGCGGGCCGGTTCCAGAACGACTCGGTGGATCGCGCGCAGTCGCTCAGCGACGAAGACCGCTTCATCATCCAAAGGCTGGGCACCAACCTCCTTGGGCCCATCACCCCCGAGCTCCGCGCGCGCTACCGCGACGAGTACGTCGACCACTGGTGCCAGCGCATCCGTCATCACTGCGAGCGTCGTCCCGACGAAAAGCCGCGCGACATGTTCTTCCGCTTCTGGGGCGACAATCCGTACGAGCTCGCGGCGCTCGACGCGCTCTCGACCTTCTCCGCGGACGTCGACACGGCGAGCTACGCGCTCGCGCGGCGCTACATCAAGGAAGGCAAGCTCCCCGAGAAGGCGCAGATCCGCACCGAGGAGTTCGTCAACTACTTCAAGGCCGACGTCCCGCCGCCGACGCAGGGCACGTTCGGGATCACCACGACGCTCGCGCCGAGCCGCTACGGCGCCGCCGCGCCCGGCGAAGCCACGACGAGCGCGCGCGACCTCTTGCGCGTCGTGATCCGCGGCAAGGACGTCGCGAAGACCGAGCGCAAGCCGCTCGCGCTCACCTTCGTCGTCGACGTCTCCGGCTCGATGAAGGAGCAGAACCGCATCGAGATGGTGAAGCACGCGATGCGCCTGCTCGTGAGCCAGCTCGACGCCCGCGACTCGATCGCGATCGTCAAGTTCTCGACCGACGCCGCCATGGTGCTCCCGATGACCTCGGCGAAGAACAAGGACAAGATCGAGAGCGCGATCTACCCGCTCGAGGCCGAGGGCAGCACGAACTCCGAGGCCGGCCTGCAGATGGGCTACGCCGCGGCGATCACCGGCCTGAACGTCGAAGCGACGAACCGCGTCGTCTTCCTCTCCGACGGCGTCGCGAACGTCGGTGTCACCGACCCCAACGTCATCTCCGAGGGCGTGAAGCAGTTGCGCGAGAAGGGCATCTACCTGAACACCGTCGGCGTGGGCATGAACAACCACAACGACGTGCTCCTCGAGCAGCTCGCCGACAAGGGCGACGGCGTGTGCAACTACGTCGACGGCCCCGACGAGGCGAAGAAGGTCTTCGTCGACCAGTTCATGGGCACCGTCGAGACGATCGCGCGCGACGTCAAGCTCCAGGTCGAGTTCGACCCCAAGCAGGTCTTCCGCTACCGCCTGCTCGGCTACGAGAACCGCGCGATCGCGGACGCGGACTTCAGGAACGACAAGGTCGACGCGGGCGAGGTCGGCGCGGGCCACCAGGTCACGGCGCTCTACGAGATCGAGTACGCCCCGCAGACCGCCGCCGCGAAGACCGAGGAGCCCAAGCCCCTCGCCACCGTGCGCGTGCGCTTCAAGCAGCCGCGCAACCCGAACGCGCCGATGGCCAACGAGGAAGCGTCCGAGATCGCCCAGCCCGTCACCGTCGCCCAACGCACGAGCTGGGAAGGCGCAGGCCCCGGCTACCGCCGCGCCGCGATCGTGGGCCAGCTCGCGGAGTTCCTCCGCCGCTCGATCCACGCCCGCAACGACTCGTTCGACCAACTGATCGCCGACGCGAAGAAGCTCGAATCCGAAACCCGCGACGCCGAGTTCAGCGAGTTCGTGACCCTCCTCGACCAGTCCAAGGCCCTGATCCTGAACGGCTGGCCCAACAGGGACGAACTCTCCCTCGCGATCGACCACATCCGCCAGAACTGCGTCCTCCGCGCCGAACTCGAGCGCGCCGCGACCGAACGCGACCGCCAAGTCCTCGCCGACCTGGAAAAGTCGAACCGCGAGCTCGAAGCCCGCCTCCGCGAGATGCTCCTGCACCGCCTCGAGCAACCCCGCTGAACCAAAGAGGCATCGAGAGCCCCGCGCTCGATGCTGAGAGAAAACTCGAACTCCGGGCAGGCTCGGGCCGGTTCCTCCGGCCCGAGCCTGCCCGGAGTCAGTTATGCGGAGCAAACTCTTGTGCTCCGTTGCTCCCCTCCCCCCGTTGCGCCCCATCTGCCTCCGCGCTCCCGCTCACCCCCCGCCGTTGGTTTGCCTCCCGCGCAACGTCACAATCCGCGCGTGAACCCAGCTCCCTCGCCGCCCAACCGCGCGCCCATCCTCCTCTTCGCCGTCGCGACCGCCCTCTTCGCCGCCGCGCTCTTCGCGCGCGGCCTCGCGCCGAAAAAGGTCGTCCTCCCGAGAGACATCCCCGTCGCCGAACGCCCCAAGCTCCGCGACCCGATGCAGCTCCTCTCGCCCGCCGCGCGCCTCCGCGCGCAGGAGCTCGACCCGCTCGTCTCCCCGGCCCAAGCCACCACCTTCACCGCGGTCCGCAAGTCCCTCTTCGCCTACGCCACTTGCCCCGAACTCCTCGACTTCGCGAACTCCGCCGACGGCCAACGCTTCGAACACCTCCTCGAGGACCTGCGCAACGGCACGCGTGAAGACGCCTTCGCCTCCCTCGCCCTCATCCTGCGCGCAGCCCGCGCCTGCGAGTGGAAACCCGGCCTGCGCGCACACACCGAACACGCGGAAAAACTCGGCACCTGGCTCGGCGACTGGCTGCGCACGTGGGCCGAACCCTCAGCGAAGGACCCGCTCCTCTCCGAACCCGCGCTCGCCGCCGGCCTCGTCTACGGCAAAATCATGCACACCGCCTGGAAAGCGCCGATCGTCGGTCACAACCAAGCGCCCTACGACAAAGCCCTCGCCCTCCTCGACGAGCTCACCGGCACGCCCCCCAGCCATCGCACCGCCTACGGCGAGATGCTCCAGCTCCGCTACCCGCGCGCGCTGACCCAGCTCCTCCTCCGCACCGACGCGCTCTCCGGTTGCGCGGAAGAGTGCGCCACCCTCTACCCCGACCTCACCGGTGAGTGCGCGCGATGAAGCCCGCAGCCGCATGCGCGCTGAGCGCGTCACTCACGTCGCGAGGAGTTGCGCGATGACCGAGCGCTCCGCCGCGTGGATGGTCGGCTTCGCGAGCGTGCTCGTCGCCGCCGGCGGCCTCCTGCTCGGCCTTCAGGTCGACGCGAACCACGACCTCTCCGGCACGGGCTTCGTCCAGCTCTCCATCGGCGCCCTGCTCGCGCTCCTCGCGCTCTTCGCGCGCGCGCGCACCGGCGGCTTCCCGCGCGACACCACCGGCGTGTTCGGCGTCGTGTCCGCGTTCCTCGGCCTCGCGTTCCTCCTCTCCGGCGTGCTCGCACCGGGCGGACCGTGGATGTTCTTCGAGGTCTTCGCGCTCCTGGTCTTCGTCGCCGTGCGCCGCGGCGAGACGAAGCGCGGCGCCGGCGCGCTCGTCCTGCTCGCGCTGCTGCTCCTCTTCCGCCTGTGGGTGACCTACCAAGGCAGCGAACGCCGCTGGGAGCTCGTCTCGATCGACGTCCCGATCCTCTCGAGCCTGCCGTTCTCCGTCCTCGACCCCGTGAAGTCCGTGTCGCTCGGCTCGTTCACGCCGCGCGAGATGAACTTCCCGCCCGCCGGACTCGACTTCGCGCTCACGACGGCGCTGTGGGCCGTGGGTTTCGCGCTCTGCGCCGCGGGCCTCGCGCTGCTCGAGCGCTCGCTCTCGGAGCACGAGGACGACCGCATCCACGCGCTGATCCACACGCTGCCGACGCCGCTCGCGGGCCTCGTCGAGCGCCTCCTGCCCGAAAGCGAATGGCGCGCGCTCGGCCTGCACGGTCTCGCGGAGCGCGCGCTCGCGAAGCGCATCGAGGAATGGGTGCGCGACCGCATGGCGAAGCAGCGCGCGCTCGATTCGGCGTGGCGCGCGAGCTCCGCGCTCGAGTTCACGAACTCCGGCGGCATCGCCGGCGGCATCCAGCAGGCGCTGCTCGACCACGGGGAGCCGCGGAAGGACGAATCAGACCGATGAACTCGAAGTGGATCGCACTTGGCGCGTTCTGGGCCGCACTCGCCGTCGGGCTCGGCGCGTTCGGCGCGCACGGCTTGAAGTCGATCGTGGCGCCCGAGCAGCTCGAGACGTGGCACACGGCCGTGCTCTACCACGTGTTCACGGCGCTCGGGCTCGTGCTCTACGGCCTGTTCCGCGCGCTGCGCGCATCCCGCGGTCTCGGCGGAGCGCTCTTGCTCGCCGGCAGCGTGGGCTTCTCGGGCTCGCTCTATGCGTGGGTGCTCGGCGGACCGCACTGGGTCGTGTTCGTCACACCCGTCGGCGGTGCGGTGCTGATCGCCGGTTGGCTCGCGTTCGCGTGGGAAGCGTGGCGCGCGCGCGCGGCGTAGGGAAGGGCCGGGAGGAGGACGGCGGACCCCCGCGAGGGTGACGGCGTGCGAGCGCGCGTCACGCGAACGACCTCGGCACGGATCCGTCGTGAGCTCCTCGCCGGCCCTGTGCGTGAGGAGCGGGCGGAGCGCCGTGCGAGCCGCGGCGGACGCGCGGCCCGAACGCGCCGAATCTCCTGATCGGGGAGTTGCACCGAGGGGCACTCCCTCGCGATGGAGTCACTGCTCGCGAGTCGAAGCCGACTTCCCGGCGTTTCGTGGAGCTCCGCACCGCCGACCGCGTCTCCGCACACGGCCCACCGTCGACCGCGCCAGCCCGCCGGGTATCCTGCGCGCGGCATGCAGAAGCAAAGCGCGATCTCGTACTGGGACTACATCCGCGTCGAAGAGCTGCTCGGACTGCAAGGCGGCATTCCACGCGACGACGCGAAGGTGTCGAACGACGAGGTGCTCTTCATCACGGTGCACCAGGTCTTCGAGCTGTGGTTCAAGCTCGTCCTGCGCGAGCTCGTCACCGCGCGCAACCTCTTCCAGGCCGAACGCGTCGCCGAGCAGCAGCTCTCCGGCGCGGTGAAGAGCCTCCAGCGCGCGTGCAGCGTGCTGCGCATCGCGAACCAGCACTGGGAGGTGATGGAGACGCTCAACACGCGCGAGTTCCTCGCCTTCCGCGACAAGCTCTTCCCCGCGAGCGGGTTCCAGAGCGCGCAACTGCGCCAGATCGAGATCCTGTTCGGCCTTTCGATGGACCAGCGCATCCCGCTCGGGCTCGAGGGCGGCTACATGGCGGCGCTGCGCTCGCACGATGGAGCTCCGTCGCCGGCGCTCGCGCGCGTCCAGAAGCAGCTCGAGGACCGTCCCTCCCTGAGGGATGCGATCGACGAGTGGCTCTTCCGCACGCCGATCGACGGCAGTGATCCGCGCCAGAAGGACGACGAGCGCTGCGTGCGCGCGTTCCTCGAGAATTACCTCGTCGCGCACGCGCGCGAAACGGACGCGACCAGCGAGCACGCGGCGAGCATCGCACGCACGGCGGAGGACGGCGAGCGCATCGCCAAGCGCTACGCCGACGAGAAAGCGCAGGTGCGCGCGTTCTTCACGCCGTCCGCGGCCGAGGGCGGCTTCAAACGCGCGCGCATCCGCGCCGCGATGCTCTTCATCGAGACGTACCGCGAGCTCCCGCTGCTCGCGTGGCCGCGCGAGGTGCTCGACTCACTGGTGGCGCTCGAGCAGTTCCTCGTGATCTTCCGCCAGCGCCACGCGCGCATGGTCGAGCGCGTCATCGGCCGTCGCACCGGCACGGGTGGGAGCGCGGGCGTCGACTACCTCGACAAGACGGCGCTCGAATACCGGATCTTCCGCGACCTATGGGCCATCCGCACGCTGCAGATCCGCCGCGCGGCCGCGCCGGAGCTGTCGAACGCGGCGTTCTACGACTTCAGGAACAGTTGAACGGGGTCGGGGGCGACCGCGCTCACTCGTTCTTCTTCGCGTTCAGCGTCCACGAGTACTCGAAATAGCTCGTCTTCACGTCCTTCGCGCCGTCGAGCCAGCCGACGACGTGCTTTGGTCCGTGCTTCGCGATCCAGGCCTGCACGCTGCCGGCTTCGTCGACGAAGTCCTTCGCGTACCACTCGAACAACTTGGAGAGCTGCATCTCCTTCTTGTCGGCGTCGAAGCGGTTGAACGCGCTGTTCTGGAGCCACTTCGTCACCTGCGTGTCGAGCTCCTCGTCGAGCTTCTCCGCCGTGAACGGGAGCGGGCGGAGCGGCGGGCAGCTCTCCGCGGCGCAGTTGACCGCGGCATGGACGCGCGCGTCCTTGAACTTCGGGCGCAGGATCTTGTTCTCGATGTCGTTGAGCGTGAGCTTGTCCTGCTTCAGTTCGGGCGCGAGCTTGCCGAGCGGGATGAAGCGCTCGTCCCACGGCCCCTTCTTCTCCGCGCCGAGCTCGTTCACCTTCTCGAAGGGATACGACTCGAGCACGCGCCGCAACGTGTAGGCGTTGTAGGCGTTGATCCAAAACGCGAGCTGCTCCTGCTTCTTCCACTTCGCGAACTCGGGCTGATCGACGCCGGTGAGGAGCGCGAGATAGGCGTCGAGCTGCGAGCGGTCCTTCACCAGCGCCACGTATTCGAAGCGACCGGCCGTGACGCGGCCGTCGAGCACCGCCTTCCACGCGGCGTGCGTGTGGTCGAACTCGAAGAGGGGCGCGACGAGCGCGGCGGGCTCGACGGTCGACGCAGCAGCGGGTGCCGCGAGGAGGAGTGCGTAGCAGGCGTAGAGGGCGGGGAGCATGGCGTGCGATCTCCAACGGAGGTGGGCGTGGGAAGATACTCGACTCATCGGACGCGGCCAACGCGCGCCTGAGTGGATGCCGGAAGAAGCCGAGTGGTTTCGCACGACCCTCGACGAGCCGTGCGCGCGCAGGCGGCGCCGCGGATGGCCGAAGCGTCACGCGGAGAGCCTCCGGAGCGCGTCACACTCGATGTGCGTTCGACTCCCACTTGCCAGCCACTGCATCGAAACATGTTCCGGAAGCTCCTCATCCGCTCGGCCCTCGTCGTGCTCGGGGTCCTCGCGTTGATCCAAGTCCTGCCCTATGGCCGCGCGCACGACACTCCGCCGATCCTGAAGGAGCCGGCGTGGGACTGCGCCGCGACGCGCGAGCTCGCGCGGCGCGCCTGCTTCGATTGCCATAGCAACGAGACGCGCTGGCCGTGGTATGCGCACGTCGCGCCCGTGTCGTGGCTCGTGCAGCACGACGTCGAGGAAGGCCGCTCGAAGCTCAACTTCTCGGAATGGAGCCGGCCGCAACACGAGGCGGACGAGGCCGAGGAAGTCGTGCGCGAAGGCGAGATGCCGCCGTACGCGTACGTCGCGCTGCATTCGAGCGCGCACTTGACCGCGCAGGAGACGCTGCAGCTCGCGCAGGGTCTCGCGCGCACGCTGGGAAGTCGCGGCGAGCGGCGCGAACTCACCAAGGCGGACGAAGACGACGCCGAAGCGCACGCGGAGCGGTGACCCCGACCCTCCGCAAGCGTCCGCTCGCTTGACGATGCGTGCGCGGCGTCGGCGCCGACCCACCGAGGCGGCTGCCGAGCGCGAGCGTCAGCGCGGCTGCGCGCTCTTCGCGTCGTTCCCAACCCCGACGTAGCCGGTCGAGACGACCACGTCGTCGTACCAGACGACGTTCGTGCGCGTCGCCGCGTGCACGTAGATGCCGACGTCGAAGCGCTTGATGCGCAGCTTCTCGTCGGTGCGCCAGCGGAAGCCGACGAGGTGCTGGTAGAGCTTCCCGTCGATCCACGTCGCCATCTCGCCGTCTGTCCTCCCGAGCGTGTTCACGCGGATGCGCTGCTCGAGGCAGACCCACCGACCGCGCTCGGGGTTCACGCGGTGCTCGGCGTCGGGCGCGAGGAGGTTGCCCCACCAGTGACCGTCCTTGTCGCGCTCCATGTCCATCCAGTAGACGTACGCCATCATCACGCCCGGCGCGCGGTTGCGACCCCAGTCGCGCCACGGCTCGAAGGCCGCGCTGAAGTTGTCCGCGCCGGTCGGAAGGATCCCGGCCTTGCCCATCTCGTCCCACTTGCCCGTGCCCGCGACGCCGGCGAGCCCGCCGCCGGTGTGGTTGAGATTGCCTTGGTCGTAGTCGTCGGCGAACCGGATCCAGCGCCGGAAGTGGACGCAGTCGTAGCCGTCGGCGCCGAGCCACGCGGACGCGCCGGAGCCCGACGACGCTCCTTCGCGCGCCGGCGCGGTGCAGCGGATCGAGCCCTTGCCGGTGCGCACGAGCTTCGGATCGTGCTCGATCACGACGCGCCCGTCGTCCTTGCCGCGGACCTCGAACCACTGCGCGAACGAAGCGTCGGTCTCGAACTCGTCGTGGAAGAGCACGGTGCCGGGCTGCTCGAGCGCCGCGAGCGCCTTCGGATCCGCGAGCGTCGCGAGCGTGACGTCGCGCGGCGGCGGCGCCGTGCTCGCGACGGCGGGAGCGGTCTCTTGCAGCACGAGGAAGGCAGCGACGAGGAGCATGGGACCTCCGGAAGGTAGTCGGCGAAGGCCCGCAGTCGACCGCCGCCCCCGCTCCGCCGTCAAGAGGTGGATCGCCGCGGCGCGGATCAGCGGCGGAGCCGTCGCGCCGTCTCCTCCGCCGCGCGCGCCTCGTCCTCGCGACCGAGCACGTGCAGCGCGATCGAGCGGCCGACATGCGCGGTGAGGAGCTCGGGCTCGAGCGCGAGGGCCCGGTCGTAGGCCGCGAGAGCCTCTTCGAGGCGCGCGAGGACGCCGAGCGCGTACCCGCGGCCGACGTGGGCCTGCACGAGCCGCGCGTCGAGCTCGAGCGCGCGGTCGTAGGCCGCGAGCGCCTCCTCGTTCCGCGCCAGGCTCCGCAGCGCGTTCCCGCGCCCGTTGTGCGCGTGCGCGTCGCCAGGATCGAGTGCGAGGGCGCGTTCGCACGCGGCTAGGGATTCGGGCCAGCGCTCGAGGATCGCGAGCGCGGTCCCGCGGCCGGCGTGCGCGAGCGCGAATGCGGGATCGAGTGCGAGCGCCGCGTCGTACGCGGCGAGCGCCTCCCGCGGCCGGTCGAGGTCGACGAGCACGTTCCCCAAGCCGTGGTGGGGGAGCGCGTTCGCGGGCTCGAGGGCGCACGCGGTCTCGAACTCGCGCAACCCCTCCTCGAGCCGCCCGAGCCGGCGCAGCACGATGCCGCGGTCGTGGTGCGGCTTCGCCGAGCGCGGATCCAGCTCGGCGCAGCGCGCGAACGCGGCGAGCGCTTCCCCGTCGCGGCCGAGGCCCGCGAGCGCGTTCGCGCGGCCGGCGTGCGCGAGCGCGTCCCGTGGATCGAGCCCGAGCACGCGCTCCAGGGCCGCGAGCGCCTCGCCGTGCCGCCCGAGCGCGGCGAGCACGTTGCCGCGCCACAGTTGGATCGCCGTGTCGCGCGGCTCCGCCGTCCCTGCGCGCTCGAGGGCCGCGAGCGCTTCCTCGTAGCGGCCGAGGTCCGACAGCGCGATGCCCGCGCCGAGCTCGGACCATGCGTCGCCGTGCGATGCCTTCAGGGCCTCGAGGAACGCGGCGAGCGCGTCGCTCGATCGTCCCTGCGCGCGCAGCACGTGCGCGCGGATGCGCAGCGCTCGTCCGCGCACGTCCGGACAGCGCAGCTCGGCGTCGCGTGTGAGCGCGGTGGCCTCCTCGAGCCGCCGTACGTCGGACGTGTAGCGCTGGATGGTGCGCACGAGCGGCGCGCCCCCGAGCGCGTCCCACGCGCGGTCGAGCTGGCTCTCCGCCGCGAGACAGTCGACGGTCGCGCGCTGCGCGCGGGACTCCTCCGAGAGCCGCTGCGATCCGAGGAAGCCGAGCAGGCCGAGCGTTGCGCCGACCACCGCGGTGATCGCGGTGACGAGCTTGAGCCCGAGCTCGAGCCGATCGCGCGGCGGGGGAGCGCGCTCGGCGTTCGACGGCACGACGGGCGCGGACGCATTCGGCCGGGACGGGGAGCGCTTCGATCGAGCCATGCGAAGCCCCACGATCGCCGAGGTCCAGCGCGTCGACAAGCCCCCGCAAGCGGGCCGCGAGCGTAGACTCGATCGAGGTCGTGAAGGCAAAGGCGGTTTGCATGCTCCCCAGGCTCTCCCTCGTCGCGCGTCCGGCGCTCCACGTCGCGTCCGTGGCCGTGATCGCGTTCGGTGCCTCGTGTTCGGACTCGGACGCGACCTCCGCGCTCGCTTTGCAGGGCGCGCCCGCGGCCAAGCCGGCTGCGGAGGCGGCGAAACCCGCCGCGAAGCCGCTGAAGCTGCGCAAGGTGGCCGTGCACGACCAGGGCATCGGCTGCACGGCGTTCACGCTGCTCGTGCCGGCGGAGTGGGAGACGCGCGGCGGAGTCCAGTGGCAGATGCAGTACGCGAACCTCGCGAGCGGCCGCTTCGAGGCGTTCGATCCGAAGGGCAAGGCCGCCTTGGAGCTGTTCCCCGTGATCCCGGCGTGCTGGGACGAGAGCGGGATGCTCGGCGCGAAGGGGCAGAACTACATGGGCAGCGTGATCTACCCGCCGCCGCGCGACGCGCTGCAGTACGTGCGCGAGGTATTCGTGCCCCTCTACCGCGCGAACGCGATGGGATTGAAGGTCGGCGCGGCGACGCCGCTGCCGGAAGTGGCGCGCGCGGTCGAGCGCGCGGTGCAGGAGCCGAGCGTGACGAAGAGCGCGACCGCGGCGCGGGTGCGCCTGGAGTACGAGGACGGCGGGAAGCCGATCGCGGAGGACGTGTTCGTGACGATCGTGCTCTCGCGCTCGCCGATCCTCCCGAACATGACGCACTGGTCGCTCGAGCATCAGTACTCGTTCCGCGCGGAGAAGAAGGAGCTCGACGCGCTCGCGCCGGTGATGCAGACGATCGCCGCGTCGGTGCGCCTCGAGCTCGACTGGTACGCGGGCTACGCCCAGGTGCTCGACCTGTGGCGGCAGGGGCAGATGCAGTCGATTCGCGACGCGGGCGAACTGTCGCGCCGCATCTCGCGCAACAACGACGCGATCCTGGCGTCGATGCGCTCGTCGTGGGAGGCGCGGCAGAGCGCGCAGGACCGCATGGCGCGCGAGTTCAGCGAGGCGATCCGCGGCGTGGAGACGTATGACCAGCCGTTCGAGCACCAGTCGATCCAGCTCCCATCGGGCTACCGCGACGTGTGGGTCAACCCGCGCGGGGAGTACGTGCTCTCGAACGAGGCCGGCTACGACCCGAACGTCGGCGCGACGCAGGAGTGGCGGAGGATGCAGGCCACGCGGTAGTGGAGCGGCGTGAGCAAGCGCAGGAGGAGCGTCATGAGTCGTGATCGGGACCATCGGAGCGACATTGGACGTGCTCGGGCCCGTCGCCCGGCTTCTCCCACCATCGATCGAGCGCAACGGGCGTGCGAGTTCCAGAGGAAGGTGCTCGAAGGGCTCGCGTTGGCCAAGGCCGGACGGCTCGTCGACGGGAGGGAGGCGTTCGAGCGGCTCCGCGCACGGATCGAGAAGACGGGGCGCGAAGGTCGAGCCCGTCGAGCGCGGTGAGGCTGCGGGTCCGGCGACGACTTCGTGTGGAGTGCGGAACCGCGGGCTCCGCGGTAGGTTGCAGAGGACGCAGGCGCTCGTGTCGAGGCCTGCGAACCCGAGAGGAGCCTCGCGATGAACCCTGAACTCGCCGTCGAAGAGCGTCTGCGTCGTCTGGAGTACCAAGTGCGTCGTGCGCGGATGTGGAGCGTCGCGATGTCGGTCGCGCTCGGTGCGGTGGTGTTCGCGTCGATGCAGGCGCCGCAAGCCAAGCAGTTCGATGCCGACTTGGTGCGAGTAAGAAGGATCGAGCTCATCGACGCGAGCGGAGCCGTGCGTGGGTCCTTGGGGCTCGAGCGCGAGCTGGGAGAAGAGGCGATTGCTCTCGAGTTGCTTGCTGCCCCGGGCTCCGGCACAAAGGCCATCCTGTGGGCTTCATCCACCGCCGGCTTGTCTCTGAAGCACGAGTCCATGCAGGGTTCCCTGGAACTCGTCGCGGAGGATCGAAGCGCAATGTTGACCGTCAACTCCGGGAACAGTCCGAAGACGGAAGGAGGCTGGTCAAGACTTCGGAGTCAGGACGGAGACACGTGGCTAGACATGGTCCACACGGCAACGGAGGAGCCGTACGAGGGTTGGTTCGAATACAAGTCCGCACGTGTGAGGCTCTCGCCGGACGAGGGACTCGAACAGTTCGGGCATTGATCCGTGCCGCGCTCGAACGCGACAGAGGCAGAATCAGCTCAAATGCCCGCGTCCCGAGTCGCCCATCTCAAGATTGCGGCCCGGGAAGTATTCGTTCCATCGGCGGTCGACGAGCTTCGACGTGTCGTCATCGCAGAAGAGCTCCTCCGGGTACCACGGCTTCATCCGCGCATCGAGCACGATCGGCGGGTGGTAGCTCGCGTTCGTCCCGACGAGCTCGACGCGCGACGGGTGCAGGTCGGCCGCGGGGTTGAAGCGCGTGAACGTCGCCCACAGGAAGTTCATCGTGCTCTTCACGTGGCGATCCGCGTCGTCGCTCAGCACGACGAGCGGCCACGACGCGAACGCCGGGTCGCGCGCGAGCTTCGACGGCGCGTCCTTGTCCGTCGCGTAGCTCGGGCCTTCGACCACGACGCAGCCGGGTGAGAACACGCGCACCTTCTTCGCGAGCGTGCTGTGCGAGCCCGTGAACTCGCGCGGCAGCTCGCGCTGCTTCGGGCCCACGCCGAGCAGCACGCCTTTGCCACCTTCGTTGATGCGTGGGCCTGCGTAGTCGAGCGAGTCCATGCTGAGGTTGCCGAAGAGGAAGAGGTCGGTGCGGAAGTCGGCGCGTTCCAGGACGTGCGTCAGCGTCGCTCTGAAGTCGCGCAAGTCGACGGGCTGGTTCGTGAGCAGCAGGAACTTCGTCAGCGACAATTGACCCTCGCCGAGGATGCGGAACGCGCTCGCCATCGCCTCGCGCTTGTAGCGCTCCTCGACGACGGCCGCGCTGAGCGAGTGGTAGCCCGTCTCGCCGTAGCTCCACAGCGCCCTCACGCTCGGCATCACGACCGGGAAGAGCGGCGACAGGAGCTCCTGCAGGTAATCGCCGAGGAAGAAGTCCTCCTGCCGCGGCTTGCCGACCACCGTCGCGGGCCAGATGGCACCCTCGCGGTGGTACAGCGCGTCGACCTTCGCGAACGGATAGTCGTGCACCTCGCTGTAGTAGCCGTAGTGGTCGCCGAACGGTCCTTCGGGCCGCCGCGCGCCCGGCTCGATCCGGCCGACGAGCGCGAACTCGGCCGCGCTCACGAGCGGCAGCGGACCGTGATCGTTGTCGCAGAGCTCGAGCTTGCCGCCCAGCGCGAGGCTCGCGAGCAGGAGCTCGGGCACGTTCTCCGGCAGCGGCGCGATCGCGCCGAGCATCAGCGCCGGCGGTCCGCCGACGAACACGTTCACGGGGAGCGCGCGCCCGCGCTTCTCCGCCGCCGCGAGGTGGAATCCGCCGCCGCGGCCGATCTGCATGTGCACGCCGTACGTCGCGTCGTCGAACACCTGGATGCGGTACATGCCGAGGTTCGAGCCGTGCCCGTCCGGCGACTCCGTGTAGACGAGCGGCAGCGTCACGAACGGCCCGCCGTCGCGCTTCCAGGTCTTCAGCGCGGGGAGCTTCGTGAGCTTCGGCGGGTCCTGCAGGCACGCGCGCACCGGCCCGCTCGCGCGGCGTCGCATGCCGACCTTCGCGAGCTCGAGGAAGAACGCGCGCTTCGACCACAGCTTGCCGAGCGTCGGCGGCACGAGCTCCCGCGGCAAACGCGCGGCTTGCGCGATCAACTCCTGCGGCCGCGAGCCGAACGCGAGCTCGATGCGCTTCGCCGTGCCGAAGAGGTTCGTCGCGAGCGGGAAGTCGCGCCCCTTCACGCGCGGGAAGAAGAGCGCGGGCCCGCCGGCCGCGATCACGCGGCGTTGCACTTCGGCCGCTTCGAGGTCCGCGTCTATTTCGACGCCGCACTCGACGAGCTCGCCTTCGCGCCGCAGGAGGTCCAGGTACTCGCGCAGGTCGCGCGCCGGCTTGCGCGGCGCGTGCACGGCCGCGGCGCGCCGTGTGGGCTCCGCGGGCGCGTGCGGCGGCATGCAGGGTTGGTCCGCGACGATCTTCGGCGCTTCCGCGCGCTTCTCGGTGCTCTCCACGCGCGCAGGATAGCGTCGCTCGGTCGCGGAGCGGCGCGGCGCGTGCTCCCGCGAGCGTTCGTTCGGTTGCGCGCGCGTTCAGACGCGCGCGGCGGCCGCGTGCGCGTTCAGGCGCGCGCGGGCGCGAGCTCGAGGCCCAGGAAGAACGCGCCTTCGACGCAGGCCATCGCGTACGGCTCGGCGGGCGCGAACCCGACCGCACGGTAGAGCGCGTGGGCCGCCTGCATCGACGGAAGCGTGTGCAGGACGAGCCGCGCGTGGCCGCTCGCGCGCGCTTCCTCGATCAGGCGCTCGACGAGCGCGCGTCCAACACGCAGCCCGCGCTGCGCGGGAACCACGTAGAGCCGGCGCAGTTCCGCGACGCCTTCACCGATCGGTTGGAGCGCGACCACGCCCGCCGGAGCTCCGTCGACGCGCGCGAGCAGCAATCGACCCGCGGGCGGCCGGCACGGACCCGGGAGCTCGGCGAGCTCCTTCGCGTAGCTCTGGAAGCACGCTGCCCAGCCCGGCGTGCGGCCGTACTCGAGCAACAGCTCGCGTGCCGCGGCGAGGTCCTCGTCGCTCTCGACCTGGCGGATCGTCAGCTCGCGCGGCATGGGGCGGTTTCGAAGCGCATCGGGAGGCCGCGCGGTGCGTCCTCCCGATCGCGACTCGCACTCAGGGTTGCTCGTCGACGACGAGCACCGCCGACGCGTTGAACTCGTAGCCCTCGCGCTTGATCTCCAACTTCCCGCCCGCTTCTTCCTCGAGGTGCTTCGCGTCCTTCTCGCTGATCGTCTTGGGGTAGAACGAGCCCTGGATGAGGATGCGCTTGCCGGCCGCGTCCTTCGGGAAAGCGAACTTGCCGCCGCAGCCCGTCTCCCAGCGCACCATCGCGCTCCGACCCTGGTCCTCGACCTGCATCCAGCAGCCCTTCGTCTGGCACACCGCCTTCACGGTGGCCTCGACGAGCACGGTCTTGTTGAAGAACTTCGCCGGCGTCGCGTCGACGACCGCGAAGCGGTAGGACTCCTGCGCCTTCATCTCGTTGCCGATCGCCGTTCCATTCGGCAGCGTCGGCGTCGTGTGGCAGGCGGCGAGGAGGACGAGCGGGAGGAGGAGGGTGGTGCGGAGATTCGTGTTCATGGCGGCGATGTTGATGGGGGACGTCGGCGCACAGAATACGAAAAAGGGCCCGCGCCGGGCCCGTTCGGCCGCCCGCTCTTCCGGAGGGCGCTCGTTCACGCAGCTCGAACGAGCGTGTGCAGGCGCATGAACGCCGCGCGGTCGGTCTCGAACTCGAGCAGCGGATAACCCTGCGAGAACCCGGTCCACCGGAAGTCGGACCAGCGCGGGTCGAGCTTCAAGGGCTCCTTCACCGGCGCGGTCTTCAGTCCGTAGGCCCACTCGATCACTTCCTCGTCGCCGACGATCGTGAGCTGCGGCATCTGCAGGTCGATCAGGTCGAGCGGGCGCAGGATGCCCGTGTCGTCCATCACCTCGCGCTGGATCGCGGCTTCGAGCTTCTCGCCGAAGCCGAGGTTGCCCTGGAGCGGTCCCCACGTGCTCTCGATGCCCTGCGCGCCGCGCAACAGGAGGTAGCGCGGGTCGTGGCCCTGGACCTGGAAGACGAAGACCTTGATGCGATGGAGAAGCTCGGACATGGAGGGCGCGCTCGTCGCGCGGGGCCGGAGCAGCCGCTCTTGTATCGGCATCCGAACCGCCGCGGATCGAGTTTCATCGTACTCGACCTTCGCGGAGGGGGTTGGACGAAGGAGCACGCGAAAGGCCGGCGCGGAGCGGTACTCTCCGCGCGTCGATGGACAAGAATGCTCGATCGGACCTGCCGCCGCGCTCGCCGCGACTCGCCGCCGCGCTCGCGCGGCTCGATGCGCTCATCAATTGGGAGCGGCGCGACCGCGATGCGTCCATGCGGCGCGGGCTCGCGCCGATCGAGGACCTTTGCGCGCGCCTCGGCTTCCCCGAGCGTTCGTTTCGCGCCGTTCACGTCGCGGGGACGAAGGGCAAGGGCACGACGAGCGCGCTCGTCGCTGCCGCGCTCGTCCGCGCGGGCCTGCGCACCGGGCTCTACACGTCGCCGCACGTCGTGCGCGTGCAGGAGCGAGTGCGGATCGACGGCGCGGACGTCGGCGACGCGGAGCTCGCGCACGCGCTCGAACGCGCGCTCGATGCGCGCGAGGCTGCGGTACGCGAGGACACGGACGGGCGTGAAGCGACGTGGTTCGACCTGATCACGGCGGCGGCGTTCGTGTGTTTCCGCGCGGCGGGCGTCGAGTGGGCCGTGGTCGAGTGCGGCCTCGGCGGACGGCTCGATTCGACCAACGTCGTGTACGGCGAGGTCGCGGTCGTCACGAACGTGGATCTGGAGCACGTCAACGTGCTCGGCGGCACGCGCGCGCTCATCGCGCGCGAGAAGGGCGGCATCGTGAAGCCCGGAGCGACGCTCGTCACGGGCGTCGAGCCCGTCGACGGCGTTTGCGCGGACGACGACGCGTACGGCGTGCTCCGCGCGATCGCGCGCGAGCAGCGCGTGCCGATGGTGCGCCCCGCGCGCTGCGCGTGGACGAGCTCGACGCCGACCATGCTCGAGCGCAATGCGGCGCTCGCGCGCCTCGTCCTGCGCGTGCTCGGCCGGCGCGGCGTGAAGGGGCGCGACGGGCGCGCGCTCGGCCCCGAGCTGCTCGACGACGAGCTCGTCCGGAGATCCGTGCTCCCCGGGCGCCTCGAACGACTGCACGCTGGCGCCACGAAGGTCGTGATCGACGCGGCGCACGTTCCTTCGAGCGCGCGGCTCGTCGTGGAGGAGCTCGCGCGCGACCCCGAGCTCCACGGAAGGGCGTTCTGCGTCCTCGCTCTGGGAAGGGACAAGGACGCGCGCGGCATCCTCAAGGCGCTCGCACCCGCGGTCGATAGGGTTTTCTGTACCACCGTGGCCTCCGGCCCACTGGTGGATGCAGAGACCCTGGTCCGAGAGGCGGCGCAACTCGGGATCGCGGCGGAAAAGGCCGAAGATCCTGCGCACGCGCTCGCCAGGGCTCTCCACGAAGCCGGAAGCGAGCGGTGGGTCCTGGTGATCGGGTCGTTCTACCTGGCCGGGGCCGTCCGCGCGCATCTCCTCGAGGAAGCGACCACGTGGCCCAAGGGAACCCGACGCTGACGATCGTCTCGGATCTGCTCTTGACGGACTCGTTCCTGATCAAGGGCAACATCGAGAACAAGTACACGCGCCTGTCGCAGGTGCTCGACGAGCACCGCAAGTACTTCATCAAGGTGCGCGACGCGACGCTCGTCGACCTGAACAGCTGCGAGCGCATCACGACGCCGCTGCTCCACGTCAACGTCGAGGAGATCCTCCTCGGCCACGAGTTCCTCGATTCGGGCGGCGACATGCACCTGAAGGAGCTCGCGAAGAACCAGACGATGCACCGCGTGCGCGTCTTCTACACGGGCGCTCTGAACATGGAGCTCGGCGGCGAAGTGCGCCCGGGCTCGTACGAGGCCGACGACCGCTCGACGCGGCGCTTCTTCATCATGCGCAGCCCGGTCGTGCGCGGGTTCAACGATCGCGGCGACCCGGACCTCAAGCTGCTCACGAAGCTGCCGTACGCGATCCTGAACAAGGTGCGGCTGTCGTACGTGTACGACTTCAACTGATCGACCGCGGCTGATTCACTGCCACGGCCCGGGCGCGCGCTCGGGCCGCTTGCTTTCAGGAGCGTGCTCCGCGTGGAAGAATGCCGCGGTGCAGGAGGAAGGTCCCGAGCTCGCGCGTGCTTCCGTCGCGCCCACGTCGCCCGACCGCGCGCCCGCCGTGGGAAGCGCGCCCTCCGTCGAGCATCGCGTCCTGTTCGCCGGCGCGAACCTCGCGCTCGTCGTCCTCGTCGCGTTCGCCCTGTTCGTGGAGCCCGACCCGCGCGGATTCGGCACGCACGAGAAGCTCGGGCTGCCGCCGTGCGCGCCGATGGAGCTGTGGAACGTGCCGTGCCCCGGCTGCGGGGTCACGACGTCGTTCACGCTCGCGGCGCACGGACGCTTGCTCGCGTCGTTCGTGAATCAGCCGCTCGGCGCCGCGATCGCCGTGGGGGTCCCGCTCTTCGCGCTCTGGGCGTGGCGCGTGCACCTGAAGCGCGGCGACCTGCGCGACGAGCTCTCGCGGCGCGCGACCTGGCCCTGGGCGGTGGGCGTGACGGTGCTCGTGACGGTCGCGTGGCTCTACAAGCTCGCGCGCGTCCGCGGGTGGATCGCGTAGCGCCCGGTCACTCTTCGGGCACCTCGTCCTCGTCCGGCTTCGCGTTGCGGATCTCGTCGAGCAGTTCGACGTAGGTCGCATAGCGCGTCGCCGCGAGCTCGCCCTGCTCCACCGCGTCGAAGACGGCGCAGTCGGGCTCGTGGTCGTGCGAGCACACGCTGAAGCGGCAGCGCTCCTGGAACGGACGAAAGTCCGGGAAGAGGTCGCGCACGTGGTCGATGGGCACGCCGAAAAGGCGGAAGACGCGGATGCCCGGCGTGTCGATCACGTGGCCGCCGAAGTCGAGCGGGTACATCTGCGAGTACGTCGTCGTGTGCTTGCCCGTCTCCCAGTAGCGGCTGATCTTGCCGACCTTGAGCTTCAGCCCCGGCTGGAGCGCGTTGAGCAACGTCGATTTCCCTGCACCCGACGCGCCGTAGAAGATCGAGACCTTGTCGCGCATCAGCTCGCGCAGCGTCTCGATGCCCGCGCCCTCGGGCCCCTTCGTCGCGCAGGTCTCGATGACGTCGATCGGGATCGACTCGTAGGTCGAGCGCAGGTTCTCGAGCTCCACCTCCGTGGCGAGGTCGACCTTGTTGAGCACGAGCCGCGCGGGGATGTGGCCCCATTCGCTCGCGGCGAGGATGCGGTCGGTGCGATTCGAGGAGAAGCCGGGTTTGTTCACCGACGCGATCACGAAGAGCTGGTCGACGTTCGTCGCGAGCACCTGCTCGCGCGGGTCGTGCGACGACGCGGTGCGCGAGAGCCAGTTCGTGCGCGGGAGCACGCGCTCGAGCCCCGCCGGGCTGCCCGAGCGGTCGAGCTCGACCCAGTCGCCGACCGCGACCGGGTTCTTCTGCTGGTTCTGCGGATCGAACAGGATCCCGCGCGGAGCGGCGAGCACGATCTCGCCCTCGACGTCGACGTGGCACACCTTGGCGTCGGTGCGCACGACGCGGCCCTTCACGAGGGCGGTCATGCGGAGCTCACGGTTCCTCGATGCATGCGGCTCGATACTATGACACGCCGCCCATGGGAACGGACAGGACCATACGTTCGCGCGAGAACGCGCTGTTGAAGCGCGTTGGCGCCGTGCTCGCGGGGCGCGAGCCGGAGACGTTGTTCCTCGAGGGCGATCGATTGATCGAGGACGCGCTCCAGGCGGGGCACGTGGTCGAGGTCGTGCTCGTGTCCGATGCGCGGCCCGAGCGCGCGGAGGAGCTCGCGAAGCAGCGCGTCGACGTGCGCGTGGTCGAGGACGCGCTGCTCGCGCGCACGAGTCGGCTCGACACGCCGCCGGGCGTCGCGGCGCTGTGTCCGGTGCCGCCGGCGATCGAGCTCGCGAAGGTGCAGCTCGGGAAAGACACACTGTTCCTCGTCGCAGCGGGCGTCGCCGATCCGGGCAACCTCGGCGCGCTCGCGCGGTCGGCGGAGGCGTTCGGTGCGCAGGCGCTGTTCGTCACGCGCGGGAGCGCGTCGCCGTGGCGCGAGAAGGCGCTGCGCGGGTCGATGGGGAGCCTGCTGCGCCTCCCGGTGAGCGCGAACGCCGACGCCGAAACGCTCGCACGCGAGCTCGCATCCCGCGGCGTGCGCCAGGTGTGCGCCGCGACGCGCGACGGCGCCGATCCCGCGCATTTCGATTGGTCGGGCCCGATCGCGCTGTGGATCAGCGGCGAAACGGGCGGCATCCCCGAGGCCGCGGCGCGCTTCGAACGGCTCACGATCCCGATGCGACGCGGCGTGGAGTCGCTCAACGTCACCGTCGCCGCCTCCGGGCTCCTCTTCGCGGCCGGCCGCGCCCAAGGTGCCTAGTGGTCGACGGTTTGTTCGACACGAAGGAGCTCACTGACGACGCGCGCGCGTTCGACCCGAGTGCACCGCTCGCCGAGCGCATGCGGCCGCGCACGATCGAGGAGTTCGTCGGCCAGGAACACGTCGTCGGCGCGGGGAGGATGCTCGATGCCGCCGTGCGCGGCGAAGGCACGCAGAGCTTGATCCTGTGGGGCCCGCCGGGGACTGGGAAGACGACGCTCGCGCGCTTGATCGCGCAACGGAGCGCACGCCGCTTCGTCCCGTTCAGCGCGGTGCTCGCCGGCATCAAGGAGATCCGCGACCTGATGGCGTCGTCCGAGGCGTACAAGCGCCGCACCGGCCGCGGCACGCTCCTGTTCGTCGACGAGATCCACCGCTTCAACAAGGCGCAGCAGGACGCCTTCCTGCCGTTCGTCGAGCGCGGCGACATCCTCCTCATCGGCGCGACGACGGAGAACCCGAGCTTCGAGGTCAACGGCGCGCTCCTGTCGCGCGTGCGCACGGTGATCCTGCAACCGCTCGCGCCGACGGAGCTCGCGCGGATCTTGCGGCACGCGCTAGCCGACGCCGAACGCGGCCTGCGCGGACGCGTGCGCGCGGCGGACGAGACGCTCGTGCGCATCGCGCACGCGTGCGACGGCGATGCGCGTAGAGCGCTGACCCTCCTCGAAACGGCCGCGGGCCTGCTCCCCGACGGCGCGGAGATCGATGGAGGGGTGCTCGAGCGCGCGCTCCAGCGCAAGGTGCTCCTCTACGACAAGTCGGGCGACCAGCACTACGACCTGATCTCCGCGCTGCACAAGAGCGTGCGCAACTCCGACGCGGACGCGGCGCTCTACTGGCTCGCGCGGATGATGGCCGCGGGCGAGGACGGGCTCTACCTCGCGCGGCGCATGGTCCGCATGGCGAGCGAGGACATCGGGCTCGCCGATCCGTTCGCGCTGCGCATCGCGCTCGACACGATGGAGGCGTTCGAGCGCCTGGGCTACCCCGAGGGCAAGGTGCACCTGGCGCAGGCCGCCGTCTACCTCGCCCGCGCGAAGAAGAGCAACGCGCTGTACGTGGCGCTCGGCGCCGCGGAAGAGGACGTCGAGCGCACCTCCGCCGACCCCGTGCCGCTCCACCTGCGCAACGCGCCGACGCGCTTGATGAAGGAAGCGGGCTACGGCGAGGGCTACCGCTACGCGCACGACGACCCGAAGGCGAAGGACGAGATGGTATGCATGCCGCCGTCGCTCGCGGACCGGAAGTACTTCGCGCCGAAGAAGGACGCCGAGCCGCGCGGGTGAGCGGCGGTGGACGCTCCAGGCCGCCGACCCAGCCGCGGCTCGCCGAAAGAGCCCAAAATCCGGCCGAAAATTGCCTTGTCGCGCCTGATGAGCAGGCGTAGAACGGCACACAGCCGCTGCGGGAAACGCGCGGTGCCCGCGGAGGACCTCGTGGTTGAGCCCTCCGCGTGCGAGTGGAATTCGTGACGCAAGAACCGAGACCCGCCGCGCCCGCGCGTGCGGGTCTTGGTCTTATTTCGGGGCTGCGTCGCCGGGGGGCTCTGGACCAGGTGGAGCTTGGCAGGACGCACGAGATCGAGCTTCGCGTGTGTGCGGGCGGTGTCCGGCGGCGAGCAGCCCGGTTAGGCACTGAGCAGGGTCACTGGGGTGGCGACGCACGAGCCCGACGCTCACGAGCCCAAGAGCGCCATCTGTCGGATGTGCCAGCGAGCGCGATGTGGTCGAGCCAGCGGGGGAGCGCGGGATCGGTGCGGTCGGAGCGGAGGAGGGCGCTCGCGAGGCCCTGGGTCGCAGCGAGGTCCTCGGGGGCGACTTCGAGTGCCGCGCGGTAGGTGTCGATCGCGTCGCTCGTGCGTCCGGCGCGTTCGAGGGTGATGGCGAGGTTGGTGCGCGGGTCGGGGTGGCCGGGCATGAGCTTGCGGGCCCACTCGAACTCGACGGAGGCGTTGTAGAGTGTCGTGCTCAACGCGGTTGTTTCCGGTTCGGCCTGATCGCAAGGCGCGAGTCACACTCCCCTCCGCGTGATAGTGCTCCGCAGCTTCTCCGCAAGCGCGCTCTCCCGCCGGCCTTGTTCGGCGTTCGCGATCGCCATCTCGAGAGCGCGCGGTGAGCCGACGAGCACGACGAGCTTCCGTGCGCGCGTCACCGCGGTGTAGAGCAAGTTGCGCTGCAGCATGACCGCGTGCTGCGTCACCAGCGGGATCACGACCGCCGGGAACTCGCCGCCTTGAGAGCGATGCACCGTGATCGCAAACGCCGGCGCAAGCTCCGACAGCTCGCTCATCGCGTACACCACCTCGCGCTCGGGGAACTTCACGGTGATCGACGGCTCCGCGCCCTCGCTGATGTTCGCGATGCGTCCCATGTCGCCGTTGAAGACCTCCTTCTCGTAGTTGTTGCGCGTGTGGATCACGCGGTCGCCCGTGCGCCACACCCGATCGCCGCGGCGGATCTCGCGGCCGCCCGCGCGCTCCTTGCCCAGCGCTTCGCGCAGCTTCTCGTTCAGCGCGTCGACGCCGCACTCGCCGCGGTACATCGGCGCGATCACCTGCACGTCTTCGATCCAGGAGAGGTCGAAGGTCTTCGGGATGCGGCGCGTGACGACCTCGACCAGGAGCTCCGCCGCGCGCGCGGGGTCGTCCTCGCGGAAGAAGTAGAAGTCGGAGCGCGTGTCGCCCTTCTCGGGCAGGAGCGGTTTCTCGCCGCCTAGGATCCGGTGCGCGTTCACGACGATGCGGCTGCCCTCGGCCTGCCGGTAGATCTGCGTCAGGCGGTGCACCGGGATCGCGCGCGAGTCGATCAGGTCCTTCAGCACGTTTCCCGGCCCGACGGACGGCAGCTGGTCGGGGTCGCCGACGAGGACGAGGCGCGTCGGCGGCTGGATGGCCTTCAACAGATGGTGCGCGAGCGTCACGTCGAGCATCGAGATCTCGTCCACGACGACGAGGTCGGCCTCGAGCGGGTTCTCCGCGTTGTGCAGGAAGCCCTGGTCCACGGGCTCCCAACCAAGCAGGCGGTGCACGGTCTGCGCCTCCATGCCCGTCGCTTCCGCGAGGCGTTTCGCCGCGCGGCCAGTCGGTGACGCGAGCAGCACTCTCGCGCGCGAGCCCTGCGCCAGGCGCACGAGCATGCGCACGATCGTCGTCTTGCCGACGCCGGGGCCGCCCGTGAGCAGGCCGACGGGCGTTCCGAGCAGGCCGAGCACCGCGTCGCGCTGCAACGGGTGCAGTTCGACCGAGAAGCGCCGCTCCGCCGCTGACAGCGCGCGTGCGTCGGCGAGGGGGTTCACCGGCGCCAAGCGCACGAGCCGCGCGAGGTTCTTCGCGAGCTCGTTCTCGCAGTGCGCGAGGCCCGGCGCGTACACGCGCTCCTCGCCCGTGTTGAACTGCTCGATCACGACCGTGCGTTGCGCGGCGAGCGCGTCGACGATGCGCTCCGCGAGCTTCTCCCCGACGCCCTTGAAGCGCTCCGACGCGAGGTACTTCACGACGCCGGCGCGGTCGTTGGGCGGGAGGATC
>JACRIO010000096.1 GCA_016220035.1 Planctomycetota bacterium
GGCTCGGGAAGACGACGCTCGTCGTCGCCGTCGAGCTCTGCTCGATCACGCTGCGCAACGAGGACCGTTCACGCACGAACGTCGTCTCCTGCGCGATCTTCGGCGACGGCGCGGGCGCGGCGGTCGTCGGGCCGGGGAAGCACGGGCCCGTGTTCCAGTGGAACGCGTCGTATCTCTTCCCCGCGAGCCGCCACCTGATGGGCTTCGACGTCGGCGCGAGCGGCCTCGGCATCGTGCTCGACCGCGAGCTCCCCGTGTTCCTCCTGCGCGCGTTGAAGCCCGCGCTCGACGGAGTCCTCGCGCCGCGGGAACGCGCGTTCGCGGACTTCGAGCGCCTGTGGATCCATCCCGGCGGACGGCGCATCCTCGACGCGATCACCGAGCTCTACGCGCTCGACGAGGAGCGCCTGTGGGCCTCGCGCGAGGCGCTCGCGCGGCACGGCAACCTCTCGTCGGCGACGGTGTTCGGCGTGCTGGAGCTCGACCTCGCGCGCGCCGCAGGGAGAGCGGACGAGACCGGCCTGCTCGTCGGCATCGGACCCGGGCTCTCCCTCGAAGCCTCCGCCTGGAGGTGGGAAGACGCGTGAACGCGCTCGCGATCGCGCTCCCCGCCTGCGTCGCGCTGCAGCGCGTGCTCGAGCTCGCGCACAGCCGCCGGAATCGGCGCGCGACGCGCGACGTCCCGGGCGCCGACGCGGAACCGCGCTCCGCGTTCGCGGCGATGGTGATGGCGCACGCGGCGCTCGTCGTGCTGCCGCCGCTGGAAGCCGCGCTCTGGCCGACGGAGTGGCCGTTCGCGGCCGGCGCCGGCGCGCTCGTCGTGTTCGCCGCCGCGCAGGTGCTGCGGTACTGGGCCATCCGTTCGCTCGGGAAGGCGTGGAACGTCGCCGCGCACGTGACGCCGGACCTCGGCGTGTGCGCGCGCGGCCCCTACCGGTGGATCCGGCACCCGAACTACCTCGCGGTGCTGCTCGAGTTCGCCGCCGTGCCGCTCGCGCTCGGGAGCTGGCGCAGCTTCCTCCTCCTGAACGCGTTGCACACGCCGGTGCTCTTCTTGCGCATCCGCCGCGAAGAGCGCCTCTTGTTCCGCGTGCCCGGCTACGCCGCGGCGATGGGGTCGAAAGGCCGCTTCCTCCCGCACGTCTTCGCGCCCGCGGAGGCGCGCGCGTGAGCTCCGCGGGCTACGACGCGGCCGTCGTGGGCGGCGGACCGGCGGGGCTCGCCGCCGCGATCGTGCTCGCGCGGGCCGGCGCGCGCGTGCTCGTGTGCGAGCCGCAGGGCGCGGTGTTCGACAAGCCGTGCGGCGAGGGCGTGCTGCCGCGCGGCGTCGAGGTCCTGCGCGCGCTCGGCGCGGAGCCGCCCGCCTCCTCTCGCAGGCCGTTCACGCGCCTCGAGTACTGGCTCCGCGGCGAACGCCGGCTCGCGCTCGAGCTGGAAACGGAGGCGTGGGGCGTCGAACGGCCCGAGCTCCTGACCGCGCTCGTCGCGCGCCTTTCGGAGTGCTCCGGCGGTGCGCGCTGGAACGCCCGCGTGCGGGCGGAACCAGACGGCGGCGGCTTCCAACTCACCGATGCTCACGGCCGCTTGGAACGCGCGCGGGTGCTCGTCGACGCCGCGGGCGCGCGCGGAAGTGCGTTGGAGCACCGCACGCGCGACGAACCCTCCGCGCCGCCCGGGCACGGTCGGATCGGCGCGAGCGTTCGCGCGCGCGCGCGCGGCGCTCGACCACGTCGAGGTGCACTTCGGCGAGTACTGCGAGGTCTACTTGACGCCGCTCGCGCGCGATCGCGTGAACGTCGCCGTGCTCGCGCACGCCGGAGCGCCGCTCGGCGCCCGAGCGCTCGTGACGCGCGCGCTCGATGGGCACCCCGCGGCGGCGCGCGTCGTCGGCGCGTTCGAGGGCGCGCCGCGCGCGCGCGAACTCCGCGCGCATTGCGATCCGCGCTCACCCGCGGCGCGCGCGTTGCGTTGCGGCGACGCCGCGGTCGCGATCGACCCGATCCTCGGCGCGGGCGTCGGCAGCGCGCTCGAGAGCGGGTGTGCGGCGGGTAGCGCGGCGCTCCGCGTGCTCGGCGGCGCCGATCCCGTGCGCGTCGCACGCGACCACGAGCGCTCCCTCGCTCGCGCCACGCGCCGCGCGCGCGTCGCCGCGCGGCTCCTGTGCGCGCTCTCGGCGCACGCCCGCCTCGCCGTGCCCGTCGCACGCCTCCTCGACGCTCGGCCCGCGCTCGCGAACGCCTGCGTCCGCTTCACGCTCGGCGGTCCGCGCGCCGGCTTCAGTCCGTGACGCGTCGGGAGCGGAGCAGCGTGCCCCGCTCCCACTCCTTCTCGAACTCGAGCCTCCCGTCGCGATCGAAGTGCTTCCAGAGGCCGTCGCGCTCGCCCGCGCGGTAGACGCCGCGCGACTTCGGCGCGCCGCCGTCGTGGTTCTCGATCCACTCCTCTTCGCGTCGGCCCGCGCGGTAGGCGCCGCGCACGAGCAGCGTCCCGTCCGCGGCGAAGTAGCTCCACGTGCCCGCGGGTTCGCCGCGCGCGTAGGCCGCCTCGCGCTGCACCGTGCCGTCGGGAAAGGTGTTGCGCCGGAAACCGTCGCGCAGCGGTCCGCTCCACGCGCCGACCTCATAGAGCGCGCCGTCGGGGTAGGAAAGCGTCCGCACCTCGGGCGCGCAGGCCGCGGAGGCGGCGAGAACGAGGACGACGACGAGGCGACGCGAGAGCACCTCGGCAGGTTCCCGGAAAAGCGTTCCTTCGGCAAGCTGAAGTCGTGTGGGAGAGGCGCGTGCGCACCTTGACACCCTCTTCCCACGAGGGGATCCTCTTCCAGGTAGGGTCGCGCGAGAGTCCTCTTGGAGCGCGGCCCCGTTCCTTTTCCCAAGCCAGCCCTCCGATGCGTCTCACCCACCTCGTCACGACCACCGCCACGGCGCTCATCTCCCTCGCGCTCCTCGCCCCGCTCGCGCCGGCGCAGACGATTCGTTCGACCCTCGTGGCGAGCGGCTTCGCGCGCCCGGTCAACCTCGTGCAGCCTCCCGGTGAAACGAACCGCCTGTTCGTGACGGAGCAGTTCACGGGCAACATCAAGATCATCAAGAACGGCGCGGTGCTCGCGACGCCGTACCTCACGATTTCACCGCTCACGACCGGCAACGAGCAGGGACTGCTCGGCCTCGCCTTCCACCCCAACTTCCAGACGAACGGGAAGTTCTACGTCAACTACACGACGACGGGCGGGGTCACGAACTTGCGCCAGTACGTCGTGCCGGTCCCCTCGGCCGACGTCGCGAGCCCGAGCTCGAACACGCTGCTCCTCTCGATCACGCAACCGGAGTCGAACCACAACGGCGGCTGCATCCAATTCGGGCCCGACGGCTTCCTCTACATGGGCCAGGGCGACGGCGGCGGCGGCTGCGACGGGCACGGAACGAACGGCAACGGCCAGGCCCTGACCACGTACCTCGGCAAGATGCTGCGCATCGACGTGGACAACGCGCCGACGTACGTCCCGGCCGGCAACCCGTTCCCGGCGAGCTCGTTCCCGCTGATCTGGTCGTACGGGCTGCGCAACCCCTGGCGCTTCAGCTTCGACAAGCTCACGGGCGACATCTACATCGGCGACGTCGGCCAAAACGCGGTCGAGGAGATCGACTTCGAGCCCGTCGGCACGCCGGGTGGACGCAACTACGGATGGCGCTGCTTCGAGGGCAATTCGTGCTCGAGCGCGAGCGGCTGCCTGACCTCCCCCTGCTCGTGCGTCACGACCGGGCTCGTGTTCCCGATCCAGACCTACACGCACTCGACCGGACTCTGCCTCACGGGCGGGTTCGTCTACCGCGGCGCGAACGTTCCCGGGCTCGTCGGGACGTACTTCTACGCCGACTATTCGACCAACCGGATCTGGAGCTTCCGCTACACCGTCGGCGGCGGCCTCACGAACTTCACCGACCGCACGACGCAGCTCGACCCCGCCGGCGCGCCGACGATCACGCAGGTGACCACGTTCGGCCAGGACAACGCGGGCGAGGTCTACATCGTCGAGCAGGGCGGCGAGATCTGGCGCATCGACGGCGTCCCGCCGGGGAGCGTCACCTGCCCGGGCGACGGCAGCCTTTCGATCGACTGCCCCTGCAGCAACATCGGTCTCGCGGGCCACGGCTGCGCGAACTCGGCCAACGCCCAGGGCGCGCTGCTCGGCGCCGTCGGCGACACGACCTCGGACAGCGTCCGCCTCGACTCCGCGGGCATGCCGACGACCACCTCGTGCATCTTCCTCAAGGGCGACGCGATCGACCTGAACGGCGCGAACTTCGGCGACGGCCTGATCTGCGTCTCGGGCAGCTTGATCCGCCTGCGCACGAAGATCGCGGCCGGCGGCGCGGCGAGCTTCCCCGACTCGACGGACACGATCACACTGTCCGCGCGCGGCGGGACGCCTCCGGGCTCGGGCCTGACCGCCTACTACCAGACCTACTACCGCAACGCCTCCGCGACGTTCTGCCCGCCGGAGACGTTCAACATCACGAACGGCTACCAGATCGTCTGGTGATCGTGCGCGGGCCGCGGCCTGACGCTGCTCCTCTGCGGCCGGCCGTACCCACGGCCGGCCGCGCGCGTTTTCGGCGCGTGGCGATCGCTGGGGTCACCTGCTAGGTTGCGACGCGCGTGCAACGCCGCCTCGTCCTCCTCGCGCTCGGGATCGCCGTCGCGCTCACGGTCTTCGCGCTCGTGCGCTCGCGCTCCCGGACGGCGACGCCGGAGGCTCCGAACGTCCTCGTCATCGCGATCGACACGCTGCGCGCGGACCGGCTCGGCTGCCTCGGGAACGAGCGCGGACTGACCCCCGCGCTCGACCGCCTCGCTGGCGAGGGCGTCTCCTTTCGCCGCGCCTTCGCCCACGCGCCGTGGACGCTCCCGAGCTTCGCTTCGATCTTCACCTCGCAGACGCCCGAAGAGCACGGCGCCGGCGGGAAGCTCGGCGAATTCCGGGCGCTGGCGCCCGAGCACACGACGCTCGCGGAGCGCTTCGCGGAGAGCGGTTGGAAAACGGGCGCGATCGTGAACGTCGACTTCCTCGGCCGCGCGTTCGGCCTGATGCAGGGCTTCGACGTGGTCGACGAGCGCTTCTCCAACGACAACGATCACCTGCGCGACGCGCACGCGACCACGGACGCGGCGCTCGCGTGGATCGAGAAGGAGCGCGCGAATGCGTTCTTCCTCCTCGTGCACTACTTCGATCCGCACGCACGCTACGCGCCTCCGAAGGAGTTCCGCGAGCGCTTCGCCGACCCGCGCGACCAGCATTCCGACGCGTTCGAGTTCGGCACGCGCGACCAGGTGGTGCTGTGGCGCAGCGGGCGGATCCATCCGACCCAGGACGACTTCCGCCGGGCGGAGCAACTGTACGACGGCGAGGTCGCCTACACGGACGCCGAGGTGGGGCGGTTGATCGACGGGCTCGCGGCGGCGGGCCTCGACGCGAACACGCTGGTCGTCGTCGTGGCCGACCACGGCGAGGAGTTCCTCGACCACGGCGACTGGGAGCACGGGCACTCGCTCCACGACGAGCTCCTGCACGTCCCCATGCTCCTCCGGCAGAAGGGCCGCATCGCCGCGCGCGTGGTCGAGGGCCCCGTCGGCACGATCGACCTCGCGCCGACCGTCTGCGGTCTCGCGGGCGTGCCCCCCTCCCCGGACTTCCGCGGGCGCGATCTCAGCCCGGCGCTCGCGGGGAGCGCGCTCTCTCCGCACTCGCTGTGCGCCTTCGGCAACTTCTGGGGCGCGCCGCATGCGAGCCTGCGCACGGCGGAGTGGAAGCTCATCGAACGGCCCGGCGGCGGCGCGGGCGGGAGCACGGTGAGCGAGCTGTACCGTTGGACGGAGGACGCGCGCGAGAAGGTCGACCGCGCCGCGAGCGAGCCCGCGGCGCGCGCGCGGCTCGCGGAGGACCTCGCCCTCCTGCGCAAGGTCTTCGTGGGCCGCGCGCGCCAGGGACCGCGCGTGCGGATGTCGCCGGAGCAACGCGAACGGCTGAAGAACAACGGCTACGTCGGCGGCGGTGACGAGGATGAGCGCTGAACCCGCCGCCACGCGCGACGTCGGCGAGCGGCTCGCGCGGAAGCTGCTCCTCGGGATCTGCCTCGTCGCGCTCGTCGTGCGCGTCGTCTACGTCCTCGGCGCGCGCGCCAGCCCCCTCTTCGACGCGCCGCAGATGGACGCGCTCTACCACCTCGAATGGGCGCGCGCCTTTGCGCGGGGCGAGGACTTCCAGCCCGGCCCCTTCTTCCGCGCGCCGCTCTACCCGTGGTTCCTGGGCCTGTGCCTGAAGACCTTCGGCGCGAACCTGCTCGTGCCGCGGCTCGTGCAGGCGCTCATCGGCACGCTCTCGGTGGCCCTCGTCCACCGCGTCGGCGCGCTCGTGTTCGACCGGCGCGTCGGCCTGCTCGCGAGCGCGGCGGCGGCCACGTACTGGATGCTCGTCTACTTCGACGGCGAGCTGCTCCTGCCGGTCCTCGAGGTCTTCTTCGATCTGCTCGCGATCGAGCGGACGCTCGTCGCGGGCCGGACCGGCGCATCGAGGACCTGGTTCGCCGCGGGTGCCGCGTGGGGCGCTTCCGCGCTCGTGCGGCCGAACGTGCTCGCCTTCGCGCCGGTGCTCCTCCTGTGGAGCCTGCGCGGGACGTCGCCGTGGAGACGGCGCGTCGCGCGCGCGGCGGCGTTCGCCTGTGGCCTCGCGCTCCTCGTGGCGCCGGTGTCGCTCTACAACCGCTTCGGCGGCGGCGACTCCGTGCTGATCAGCTCGCAAGGCGGCGTCAACTTCTACATCGGCAACAACCCGGCCTCCGACGGCTCGTCCGCGATCGTGCCGGGCACGCGGCCCGACTGGTGGGGCGGCTACCACGACGCGATCGCGATCGCCGAACGCGCGCGCGGAGGGCCTTTGAAGCCGAGCGCGGTGTCGGACTTCTACACCGAGCGCGCGCTCGCGTGGATGCGCGCCGAGCCGACGACCGCGCTGCGCCACCAACTGTGGAAGCTGCGGCTCTTCTGGAGCGACGTCGAGCTCGGCAACAACGTCGACGAGCGGTTCTTCGCGCTGCGCTACGGCCCGATCCTGCGCGTCCTGCCGCTCGGTTTCGGCGTGCTCGCGGCCTTGGGCCTCGCGGGGCTCGTGCTCGCGGCGCGGCGCGCATGGAGCGACGCGCCGCTCGTGCTCTTCGTCCCGGTCTACACGGCGACCGTCGTCGCGTTCTTCGTCTGCTCGCGTTTTCGGATCCCGGTGCTGCCGCCCCTGATGGTGTTCGCGGCGTTCGCGTGCACGTGGATCTGGGACGCCGCGCGGTCCGGGCGACGCGCGGCCGCATTCGCGTGCCTCGCGGCGTGCGCCGCGGTGTACGCGGCCGTGGTCTCCGTGCCGGCGTCGGTCGACCGCTCGCACGCGCAGGGCTGGACGCTGCTCGGACAGGTGGCGCTCGCGCGCGGGGACTTCGGCGCGGCTGCGAACTGCTTCGAGGCGGCGCGCGCGGAGAAGCCGAGGCTCGCGCTCGCGCACGAAGGCCTCGGCCTCGCGCTCGCGGGTCTCGGCCGCGAGGAAGAGGCGCTCGGGAGCCTACGCACGGCGCTCGAACTCGATCCGCTCCTCGGCCCGGCCGCGGCGGAGAAGGCGCTCGAACTGCACCTGCGGCGCGGGGCCTTCGATTCCGCGCTGGAGATCGCACGGCTCGAGGGGCGCACACGCGCGTGGTCGGCGCAGGGACCGTTCGACGAAGCGCGCGTCGAGCACGCGCGCTTCGAGGCCCTACGGACTGCGGGCTCGGCCGTCGAAGCCGGCGCGGCGCTGGAGCACGCGGCCGCGGCGCTCGGGCGCGCGCTCGAGCGGACGCTCGACGGCGACCTCGCTTTCGACGTCCCCTTCTCCACGGGCCGCATCGCCTTCGAGCGCGGGGACTTCGACGGCGCCGCGGCGGCGTTCGAGCGCGCGCTCGCGGCGCGCACGGCGCCCGATGCCGAGGGCTGGTACCACGAGGCCCTGCGCGGGCTCGCGCACGCGCTCGCGCGGGCGGGCCGCGCGAGCACGATCCGCACGCGGCTCGAGGCCCACGTGGACGTGTCGACCGCGGACCCGCGCACGGCGGCGCTCGTGGAGGAGCTCGCCCGTCTGCGCTGACGGCGGGCCTTGCGGTGCGGCCCGAACGCGGTTGTGGCCCGCGACGCCAGTCGAAGCTCGAGTTGCGCGGTGGGTCGAAGGCGAGGTCGGCGGGCGGAACACGGAGCCGAGCCGAGTTCCGGCCCCGTGCACCGGCTCACGCGTGAAGAACGCCGCGCGCGTGCTTCGCCGCGCGCACCCTCGCGCCACGAACGAAAGAGGGCGGCGTCCACGCGGGACGCCGCCCTCTGTTTTCGACCGCCTCAGGCGCGAGCCTGGGACGGAACTTCGATCACCAGGTGATCACGTAGGCGTTCGTGCCGTTGAACGTCGCCGGCGGGCAGAAGGTGCCGGCAGCGTTGCGGTAGTAGGCCATGTAGTGCGCCGTGATGCCCGAGCCGGGCGGCGTGTTGTTCGCAGCGCCCCAACCGGTCGACAGCGTGACCGTGTCGGTCGGGAGCGGGAAGCTCGACTGGTTCGCGGGGGTGATGGCCTTGGTGCGGCGAATCAGGACGCCGTCGACGCAGCGGACGCCGTCACCGAACACGATACCGCCGTTGGTGTTGATGTCACCGCGCATGAAGATGACGTTGCCCGTGGCGTTCACGCCATCGACGAGGAGCTGGGCGGTGTCCGTGGCGACCACGCCCGTACCCGTGATGTGCGCACCGCTGGCGTTGAACGAGCTCGCGCAACCACGGCCGGCGGCGCCGAAGTTGGCGCAGGGGCAGGAGTTGACCGTCACGAGCGGGTCGAGGCCGTCACCGAAGCAGAACTCCGTGCCCGGGGGCGGCGGAGCGCAGACGGTCTTGGCGTAGAGCTCCATGTGGAAGTTCGTGTACGGGCCGTCGGCGCCGCCCGAACCCACCGGACCCCCGAAGAAGTAGCAGCCCGGCGTACCGAGGTTGCCGTCGAGGCGCATGCCGTCGTCGCCGACCATGTCGGATCCGTCTTCGCCGCCGGGGGTCGGCAGGCCGACCGCGCCGTTCGTCGGGTAGGTCGGAGCGTTCGCGCCGGAAGGACCGTCGAAGCGCGTGCCGTCGTAGCCGGCCGCGTCCGTGGTGATGCTCGGCGGGAACTGCAGCCAGCCGATGCCGGGGTGGTTCGGGCCCGAGGCGTCCGCGGGGGCGCCGTTGAGCAGGAAGCCCGCCTGGGTGAGCGAGCTGGTCGTGCTCGGGAACGTGAACGACCACGCGAACGCGTCGCTCGTGTTGTCGAGGTACGATCCGTCGCCGTCCGCCTGCATGTTGAAGCTCAGCGTCTGGCCGGCGAGGTCGATCGTGACGAGCCAGCAGCCGAGCGCCGCCGTGGCAGCGTGACCGGGGAGACCCGTGATCGCGAAGGGTCCGCCCTGAGGCAGACCCGCCGGGGCCGTGCAGGTCGGGTTCACTTCGTAGAACGCGATCGTGACGGCCGTGTTGGGGCCGACGGTTTCGGAGCAGTAGCCGATCTCGAAGCCGTCGATCGTGTAGGTGTTCGCGCAGCCGGCCGCCGAACCCGGGACGGAGCCGACGGGCACCGCACTCGGGTTCCAGACGGTGTTCGGGGAGGTGAGACTCGGCAGGCGGCCCGAGTTCGTCATCGTGACGCCCTGACCATAGTTGGTCGGGTTGTAGCCGGTGGAGGCCGTGTTGGTGTTACCGGCGCCGAGCACCGCGTAGTAACCCGAGTCGGTCGTGCAGTTGTACACGATGTCCGAGCCGGCGCCGGCCGTGAGTTGCGCCGCCGCGCCGCGGGTCCACTGGCCTGTCGCCAGGTGGTAGACGCCCGCGTGCTTGACGGGGCCGGTCACGCGCTCGAACGAGCGCACTTCCTGCTTTTGCGCGAAGGCGGCCGCCGAGAGGGCCAGCGCGCTCGCTGCGTAGATCGAAGAACGAAGCATTACGATCTCCTGATGGGTTTCGGAATGTGAAGAGAACCTAGTACTAGGGAGGGATCCACTCGGCACGACTTCGGCCACGGCGCCTCGCGAGGCGCCGGGCGTGCACATTCCTGCCGAATGGCCGAGCCCTTGGACGGAAACGGATCCCGCTCCGGTTCCACGAGTCGGCAACGAAACCTTACCATCCCTCCAACTCTGCGGGGAGAGGTCAAATGCGGGGTTAGAGCGCGGACCCCGAAGGGCCCGGAAGAGGATTCCAGGCGCGGGGCGCGGCCGGTGGGGCCGGCGCCCGCGGGTCCGAGCCGGAGGCCGCCCAGTCGCTCGCTTCCAGTCCCCCTCACCCCAGGGGCGCCGCCCCGGAGGGCGCTCCGATGGACAGGATCAGGACTTCCCCCAGGACTGCCGCGCAGGCGGGCAGCTCGAAGGCGAGCTTGGGGGCCGCGAAGCCGAGCGTCAGGTCGGCCCTCACGCACCCCTCCCGGCCGGTCCCCAGATCGGCGTCGAGCCCCGAGGGCAGATCGAGCGCCGCGACGAAGGCGCCGCGACCGCGCGCGTCGTTCGCACAGCGGATCCAACCCGCGCACGGCTCGCGCACCACGCCCTCGAAACCGGTCCCGAGCAGCGCGTCGACGAGCACGCCGAACGGCGCGAGCTCGCGCGCGAGCTCCGCGACGGTGGGCTCCGCCGTGATCGCGATCCCGGAGCGACGCGCGATCGAATACTCCGTGCACGCGTCGCCGGCGAACCGCGCCGGGTCCAC
>JACRIO010000097.1 GCA_016220035.1 Planctomycetota bacterium
CGGTGGATCTTCTTCGGCGCGCTGCTCCTGCTCGGTGCCTCGCTCTACCTGCCCGCCGCGCGCGTGCTGTTCGGATTCGATCCCGTGCGCCCCGGAGAACTCGTGCTGGCCTTCGGCGCGAGCCTCGGAGCACTCGCGTGGTTCGAGTTCGTGAAACGCGGCGTCGCCCGCCGAGCCTGACGTTTCCGCGTTGGAACGCGCGGCGATCGTGCACGCCGTCCACCCGGTGCCTGCACCAAAGGGAGGGTGGTCGCGCGGGAACCGAGAGATAAGGTCGGTCGTGCAACACGTCTTTCGTGACGTCCCGGGGCGATGCAGCTCAGGGGTCGCCGAAAACGCCCAACCCTCGCCCGCACAGAGCACCCATGTCCCATCGAATCCCGTCCCTGCTGTTCGCCCTCGGAGCCCTCACTTCGGCAGTCGACGCCCAGTCCTTCACCTACACGGACTTCACCAGCACCGCCGGCGTCAACCTGGTCGGCCTCTCGACCCAGGCCGGAAACATCCTGCGCCTCCAGGACAACGTCGCGCCCGCGAGCGGAGGCGACAACCGCGGCGGAGCCTGGTACGCGACGCCCGTGTGCGTGGCGCAAGGCTTCGACACGACGTTCACCTACCGGATGCACACGCCGAGCACGACTGGTGGCTCCGACGGCCTCGCGTTCGTGATCCAGAACGACCAGGGCGGCAACGTGGCGATGGTCAATCAGCCGGGCGCCTCCCTGCCCGTGGGAGCGGGTAGCACCGCGCTCGGTCGCCACGCCGCCGCGATCGGCTACGGGAACTTCGCTACGTCGCTCCCGGGCGAGACGGTCGACGACTCGATCGCGATCGAACTCGACACCTTCAGCAGCGCGACGGCGTGGGGCGATCCCGACGGGAACCACATCAGCATCCACACGGGCGGCAGCGGCGACAACGGCACGCACGAGTCGTTCTCGATCGGCCGCGCCAACTCGGCCGCGCTCGGGGTCGACTTGAACAACGGCGTGAACCACACGGTGCGCGTCGTCTACACGGCGGGCAGTCCGGGCACGCTTCAGGTGTACCTCGACGGCAACCTCAAGGTGACCGCGCCCTACAGCTTCGCCACGGGCGGGACGTGGATCGACAGCGGCACGGCTGTCGGCGGCCTGAACCTGCTCGGGGGCAACTCCGCGTACGTGGGGTTCACCTCGGGCGCGGGTTCCGCGCGCGAGTTCCGCGACATCCTGAGCTGGACCTGGAGCTCGAACTGCCCCCCCACGATCACACCGTTCTGCTTCGGCGACGGCACGCTCACGGACCACACGACGCCCTGCCCGTGCGCGAACAACGGTACGGTCGGCAACGGCTGCGCGAACTCGGTCAACGCGAACGGCGCGAACCTCGCGACCTCGGGCGCGCCCTCGACGGACGACGTCGTGCTGCTCGGCTCGGGCATGCCGCTCACCGTGTCGTGCATCTACCTGCAGGGCACCGCGACGGACGACGTGGTGTTCGGCGACGGCGTGCGCTGCACCGGCGGCTCGCTCCTGCGCCTGCGCACGAAGACCAACGTCGGCGGCGCGTCGAGCTTCCCCGACTCGGTCGAGACGATCACCCTCTCGGCGCGCGGCGGCGTCACGCCGGGCAGCGGTGCGATCCGCTACTACCAGACCTACTACCGCAACTCCTCGGCGATCTTCTGCCCGCCCGAGACCTTCAACGTCACGAACGGGCAGGTCGTGATCTGGTGATGCCTCAGCGCTCGGCGCGTCCGCCGAGGCGAGGACCGACGCAAGCGCGGCCGGCGGCGTGGACCCCCGGCCGCGCGCGTTTCGAATCCGCGCGTCGGGCGCACAGAACGGGCCCTCGAGAACGCCCCCCCTTCGGGTCGCGCCGCGGCGCGCGGAAGCGCCGATCTGGCGCGCTCGGCCTCGATCGGCCATCGTGGGCCGCATGCTCGGGCTGGTCTTCGAATCCGTCGAACTCGATCTCTACGTCACGCTCGGCATCGTCGCCGTCGCGATCTACTTCTTCGTCACGGAGAAGCTCGCCCCGGACCTGACGGCGCTCCTGACCCTGCTCGCGTTGATGCTCTGCGGCGTCCTGACGCCGGCGCAGGCGTTCGCGGGCTTCAGTCACCCGGCGGTGGTTTCCGTCGCGGCCGTGCTCGTCTTGTCGGCGGGCATCGAGCGTACGGGCGCGCTCGGTTTCGTCGCGCGCCGGCTGCTCACGCCGATCGGGAAGAGCGAATGGCTGCTCACGGCCGTCGTCATGCTCCTGATCGGCGCGCTCTCGGCCTTCATCAACAACACGGCCGCCGTCGCGATCTTCATCCCCGTCGTGCTCGAAGCGTGCCGGCGCACGGGCGCGAGCCCGGGACGCGTGCTGATGCCGATGGCCTTCGCGGCGACCTTCGGCGGCATGTGCACGCTGATGGGCACGTCGACGAACCTCGTCGTGCACGAGTACGCGCGCGCGCACGAGCTGCCGGGCTACACGCTGTTCGAGCTCGCGCGGGTCGGGCTGCCACTCGCGGGGATCGCTTTCGTGTACCTGCTCCTCGTAGGGCGCTATCTGCTGCCCAAGAACCGCGTCGCGGAGGACGAGCTCGCGCGCGCGGGCGACTACCTGGCCGAGCTCGTCATCCCCCCCGGTTCGAACTGGATCGGCACGCGGATCAGCGCGGAGAAATGGGAGCGGGACCACGCCCTCGAGCTGATCGTGGTGTCGCGCGGCGGCGACTTGCTCGACCCGAACTCGAGCGGGCTCACCCTGGCCGGAGGGGACTCGTTGCGAGTGCGCGGGCGGCTCGAGGACGTCTTGAAGCTCGCCGCGCGCGGCGGCATCGAGCTGCACAAGCCGAAGGAGGGGGAGGAGGGCGCGTCCGAGCCGGCGCCGGAGAAGCCGCGCGCGCTGGGTGCGGGCGGGGAACCGCAGGACGCGAAGCGGCTCGCGGAGGTCGTGCTCCTGCCGGGCAACGAGCTCATCGGTCGCTCGCTGAAGGAGGTGAATTTCGCGCGGCTCCACGACGCGATCGTCGTCGCGTTGCGACGGCGCGGGCGGGCCTTCGGGCGGCCCTCCACGGCGCGCCTGCGGACGGGCGACGTGCTCGTGCTCGAGGGGCGGAACGAGACGCTCCTGCGCCTGTCGCGGTCGAGCGGCTTCCTCGTCGTCGGCACGCCCAGCGTGCCGGAGGTTCGCCACGACAAGCTCTTCGTCGCGGTCGGGACGATGGTGGCCGTGATCACGGCCGTCGCGCTCGGCTGGATGCCGATCGTCGCCGCGGCCACGGCGGGTTGCGCGCTGTTGATGCTGACGGGGTGCTTGCGTCCGCGCGAGGCGTACGAGGCGCTCGATCTCCGCGTCGTGTTCCTGCTCGCCGGCGCGCTCGCCATCGGCACCGCGCTCGAGACCACCGGCGCGCCGGAGCGTCTCGCCGGCCTGCTCGCCTCCCTGGGCGCCGGCACGAATCCTCACTACGTGATCGTGGGCTTCTTCCTGACGGCGATCCTGCTCTCCGAGTTCATGTCGAACAGCGGCACCGCGGCGCTCCTGTGTCCGATCGCGCTGACGGTCGCGCAGGAGCTGGGGCTGAACCCGATGACGCTGCTCGTGGCCGTCACCTTCGGCGCCTCGGCCGCGTTCGCGATGCCGATCGGCTACCAGACGAGCCTGATGATCTACGCCCCCGGCGGCTACCGCTTCCCCGACTTCGTGCGCGTCGGGATCGTGCTCGACGTGATCGTCGCCGCGGTCGCCCTCGCGCTGATCCCGCGCTACTGGCCGCTGTTCCCCGGCGCGGGTTCGTGACGACGCGGGGCCGGCGAGCATCGCCGGCCCCGCGCCGTTTCGAGTCCGAGCGTCAGCGCACGCGCGGCTTCCCGTCCGTGGCGGCTTGGAGCGCCGCGGCCTTGCGCACGAGCTCGACGAACTCCTTGCGGTAGCCGCCGACGTCCTCGCCGACGCCCTGCGTCGCGAGTTGGAACGCGTCGTTCAGCGTGAAGCTCCCGATGTTCGCGCTCTTGCGCAGGACGAGACCGAAGCCGGCGACGGCGCTCGCGAACTTGAAGTCGGGCGGCGCTTCCTGCCACGACGCGTTCGTCGCGCGCACGGGCGTCTCGATCAGCTTGCTCGTGTCCCCGTTCGGCGCCTTGTAGCGCAGCTTCAAGTTCAGGAGCTCGCCCGAGCGCGCGGCCGTGCTCGTCGTCGCGGGCGCCTGGTACTTCAGCGGATCGACGCCGCTCGCTTGGAACGGCACGCCGACGGGGACGATCTCGTAGAGCGCGGTCACGTTGTGGCCCGCGCCGATCTCGCCCGCGTCCTTCTTGTCGTCGTTGAAGTCCTGGTGCGCGAGCATGCGGTTCTCGTAGCCGATCAGGCGATACGCCTGGACCTCGGCCGGGTTGAACTCGAGCTGGAGCTTGACGTCCTTCGCGATCGTGAAGAGCGTGCCGCCCATCTCGTGCACCAGCACCTTGCGCGCCTCGTTCAGCGTGTCGATGTAGGCGTAGTTGCCGTTGCCCTTGTCGGCGAGGAGCTCCATCTTCGCGTCCTTCGTGTTGCCCGTGCCGAAGCCGAGCACCGAGAGGAACACGCCCGACTGGCGCTTCGCCTCGATCAGGCGCGTGAGCGAACCGTCGTCCGTGACGCCGACGTTGAAGTCGCCGTCCGTGCAGAGCACGACGCGGTTCTGGCCCTCCTGCGTGAAGTTCTGCTGCGCGATCTGGTACGCGAGCTCGATCCCCGCGGCGCCGTTCGTCGAGCCGCCCGCCTGCAGGCTCTCGAGCGCGTTCACGATCACCGTCTTGTAGTCGCAGGTCGTCGAGGGCAGCACGACGCCCGACGCGCCCGCGTAGACCACCATCGCGAGGCGGTCGCGGCCGTCGAGTTGCTCGACGAGCAGCTTCATCGAGCTCACGAGCAGCGGGAGCTTGTCGGGCGAGTTCATCGAGCCCGAGACGTCGATCAGGAACACGAGGTTCGAGGGCGTGCGCTTCTCTAGGTCGATGTCCTGTCCGCGCAGGCCGACCTGGACGAGCTGGTGCCGCGGCGCCCACGGGCAGCTCGCGACGCGCGCGCTCACGGAGAACGGGCGCTCGCCGTCGGCCTTCGGGTACTCGAACCGGAAGTAGTTGAGCAGCTCCTCGACGCGCACCGCGTCGGGCGGCGGCAGTTGCCCGGAGTTCAAGAAGCGCCGCACGTTCGCGTAGGACGCCGTGTCGACGTCGATCGAGAACGTGGAGAGCGGATCCTGCGCGGCGAGCTTGAAGGGGTTCTCGACGATCGGGGCGTAGGCCTCGGTGTTGCCTTCACGCTCCTGGAGTTGCACGCCGCCGCTCGCGTCGTTGCCGACGTAACCGAGCCCGCGCAGCTCCATCCGCGTGGCCGCCACCGTGCGCTCCTTGGACTTGCTGAGCCCGCGGCCGTACTGGACGGTCGAACTCCGGCCGGCGGGTCCTGCGGAACCGACGCCGATGGCGCTGCCGCCGGACGTTTCACTCAGGGGCGCTTCTTCGTACGCGACGATCTCGTTGGCATCCGCGGGAGCGGCCGTTCCGGTGGACAGAAGGGCGGTCGGCGTCACCTTGGAGTTGTTGGGGGAGTTGGTGGAGCCGTCGGCGTAGCCGACCGTCCCGAACACCGCTCGGGAGGCGGGCGGATCGTCGCCCCGCGAGCCGCCGGTCAGGACCGCCGCGGTCCGCGTCATCATCTCCCCCGCGCGCTTGCCTTCGAGGTAGAACGCGAACCCGGTCAAGGCGAGGATCCCCGCCGCCGCCGCGCCGAGCCAAACCCAGCGCCGCGCGAGCACGGGCGCCGGCCGCGCGCGGTGCGCGATCGAGGCGCGCTGCTCCGCGCTGAGCTCGAGCTTCGGCTCGTGCGCGAGCCCGCGTTCGAGCTCGTTCGCCGTCGCGGAGAGCTCCGCGACGAACGCGCGTGCTTCCGGGTGTTCGGCGAGCAGGCGCTCGACCTCCGCGCGTTCCGCCCCTTCGAGCTCCCCCAGCGCGTACGCGGTGAGGCGCGGATCGTCCACGTCGAACTCGTTGTGCTTCGTATCGCTCACGACGCCACCTTCCTCTCCACGTCCACGCCCGTCATCCGTTCCCGCAACGCCTTCAACGCGACGTGGATCAGGAAGCCCACGTTGCCCACCGTTTCCCCCATGACGTCGGCGATCTCCTTGTAGGAGAGCCCGCCTTGGAACTTGAGCCGCAGCGCTTCCTGCTGTTTGCGCGGCAGCTTCGTCATCAGCTCGAGCACGCGCGCGTGCTCCTCTCCCTGCGCGAGCGAGCGCGCGGGATCCACTGCGGGATCCGCGGGCTCGACCACGCTCACGTCGTTCGTCGCGTCCATGCCGTTTTCCTTTCGCAGCGCGTCCAAGGCCTTGTTCCGGCACACGGTGAACAACCAAGGAGCGATCCGGTCCTCCACGGCTCTGCGCTCGGTCGCGCAGAGCTCGAGGAAGGTCTCCTGCACGACGTCCCGCGCTCGCTCCGCGCCGCACACCTTCGCGGCGTAGAGGAGCAGGCGCGGCTCGAAGCGCGCGAGCACCTCCCGGATCCACTCCCGATCGTTCATGCCGGACCTGCGTCTTGGCTGCCGGCCTCGGAGCTTCGCTGCATGCGCCCCCACGACGGATGGGGTGCGGCACTTCTTAGGCGCGAGCGGCGAAAAACCGCGCGGGCCGGGAGTGCGCGGGTTCCCTCGCGTGCGCTACCCGCCCGACCGGGAAGCGGTTTCGCGCCGCGGCGGCGAAAAACGAGCTTGTCCCCCGCCCCGAGGCACTCGCTATGCTCGGAAGCCGGTCGGTATCGAGCACGAGGAGAGGAGCACGACATGGGTGGACGGGTGATTCTGGCGGCGCTTTTGGGCGGTCTCGCGTTGTTCCTGTGGGGCTGGGTCGCCCACATGGCGCTCCCGCTCGGGACGATGGGCTTGTCGAACCTGCCTACGGGCGAAGCGCAGGTCGCCGAAGCGCTGCGGAGCCACGTGACCACGGCCGGGGTGTACGTCGTCCCCGGCTTCGACCCGGCGCGCAAGTGGGACGGGGCCTACCAGGAGTCGATCGCGAGCCAGCGCAAGGCGGGTCCGTACGCCCTCATGGTCGTCGTGCCGAAGGACGCGCTCAGCATGGACTCCAGCCAGCTCGTCAACGAGGCGGGCACGTCGATCACGCTCGCGCTCATCGCCGCGTTCCTGATCCTCGTCGCCGGCGGACTCTCGTCCCTGTGGGCGCGCCTGCTCTTCTGCGTCCTGCTCGCGTGCTTCGGCTTGTTGCAGACCGACGTGCGCTTCTGGAACTGGTACCAGTTCCCCGGCACGTTCACGCTCGCGCAGGTGATCGACAAGGTCGCGGGCGGTGTGATCCTCGGCCTCGTGATCCACCTCGTCTACCGGCGACGCTGAACCGCCGCCTGAGGAGGTCCGCCCCGGCCGAACGAGGCGGTTTTCGGCGGTCCGGAGCGAATCCACGTAGGATCGTGTCCCGCTTCGCGCTCCAGCCGCGCTGGAGGACGTGGATCCGCGCTCGCGCAGGCCGGCGAGCGCGTGTGCTTCGATCACCCAGGAGATTCGCCATGCAGCTCGCACGGGAGACGCGCTCCCTCTTCCACCGAGTCCTCGTCCTCGCCGCCGGTCCGCTCATGTCGGCGCTCGCTCAGTCGCCTTGCACGGGGAGCCTCCCGGCGGACTGCTGCGCCACGAGCTCGATCACCGTCACGGGCACGCTCGGGCCGACCCAGCCGCCGTCCTCGGCCCAGGTGCTCGTCGACAAGTTCGATCCGGCGCTCGGGACGCTCTCGAAGGTCGAGTACGCGGCCACGATCGCGATCCCGAACACGCCGGCGTTCCCGAACGAGGCGCATTTCGAGAACACGAATCCGAGCGTGGGTTGCACGCTCCTCAACTACGCGTTCCGCACCACATTCCTCCTCAACGAGCCGACGAGCTTGTCCGTCCCCGGTCCGCTCTTCCCCGTGCCACCGGTCTTCGACTGTCAGGACACGCCCAACCATGTCTTCGGACCCTACGACGGCGTCCTGGACGGGCAGGGTCCGAGCGGCTACGCGCCGTCGTGCCCGGCGCAGCCTCCGCAGACCTCGCCGTCGCGGTGTCGCGATCTCGCGCTCGACCTCGCGGCGTTCACGCGCACGGCCCCCGGCGAGCGGATCGGGTTCGGGCTGAACACCTTCAGCTCGCAGACGCTCAACTCGACCTGCAACAGCTTCTTCGCGCAGATCTCCACCTACTGCCAGGTCACGATCACGGTCACCTACACCTACTGCACGAACCGCCGACCGATCGCGAGCGACGACACCGCCGCCGCGTGCCTCGCCGGTCCGCCCGTGTGCATCGACGTGCTCGCGAACGACGTCGACCCCGAGGGACAGCTCGACTGCGCGAGCCTCGCGATCGTCGTCGCGCCGCCCGCCGCGACCGGCACGGTCGCCGTCGTACCGGGCTGCTGCATCACGTTCACGCCCGCGCCGGGCTTCGCGGGCGCGACCTCGTTCGAGTACCGCGTGAGCGACGCGTCGCCCGGGTGCAGCGACTCCGCGATCGTCACCGTGCAGGTCGGCCCGTGCGCCACGGGCACCGTCTATTGCGCGGGCGACGGCAGCGCGACCGCGTGTCCGTGCGGCAACGCGAGCGCGCCGAGCGCCGGACAGGGATGCGCGAATTCGGGCGGGCTCGGCGGGGAGCTGCGCGCGCTCGGGGTCGCGAGCCTCTCCGCGGACACGCTGCGGCTCGACGCGCAGCACCTCACCCGCGGGTTCGCAGTCTTCACGCAGGGCACGTCCCACGAGCACGGGGGGCTCGGCGTGCTCCTCGGCGACGGACTCCTCTGTGTCGGCGGCGACCTCGTGCGCCTCGGCGCGAACCCGGTCGCGAGCACCTCCGCGCGCTATCCCCTGCCGGGGCAGGATTCGATCCACGCGCGCGGAGCGCTCCACGCTCCGGGAACGCGCTTCTACCAAGCCCTCTACCGCAACGCCGCGAGTTTCTGCACGCCGGCGTCGTTCAACCTCACGAACGGCTTGAGCATCGACTGGGGTCCCTGAGTGCCTCGCCGTCCAAGCGTGCGCGGCCCGGAACCCCGGGCCGCGTGCGGTTGGGGGGTTGCCGCGCCGTGCGAGCGGCATAGGACGGCGCGGAAACCCGATTTCGGCATCGACGGACGCTTGCGGGCGACGTCGGTCGGGCGCTGCCGCTCGCGGAGGAGCGCGCTCTCCACCCCTCGGGGCCCCCGGGCCCTCGGAGTCGAGCGCCCGCTCGCGACGGATCGCGACCGAACTGCGCGGCTCGGCGCTCCACGATGGCGATGGCACCCACCCTGAGAACGATGCGCGAAGCCGCCGAGGTCACGGCTCTGGTCCGCCGCGCGCAGAGCGGCGACCCGAGCGCCTTCGACGCGCTGGTGCGCGAACACTTCACGCCCGTGTACTCCTTGTTGCACCGCCTGGTCGGAAACCCCGAGGACGCCGAGGACCTCGCGCAGGAGACCTTCGTGCGCGCGCACAAAGCGCTCGCGCTCTACCGCACGGACGCGAGCTTCTCCACGTGGCTCCTGCGCATCGCGCACCACCTCGCGATCGACCACCGCCGCGCGCAGGGCCGCCCGCACCGCGCGGCGAGCTTCTCCGGACTCGAACCCGCGCTCGTCGAGGCGCTCGTCGAGCGCGGCCCGCGCCCCGGCGACGCGGCGCAGGAGAACGAGCTCGTGCGGCGGCTCGCCGACGCGCTCGACCGACTGCCGCCGAAGTTGAAGGCCGTGCTCGTGCTGCGCGTGGTCGAGGAGCGCGAGTACGACGAAGTGGCCGCGATCCTCGGCGTGAAGGCGGCGACCGCGCGCACGCAGGTGATGCAGGCGCGCAAGCTGCTCGTGCGCTGGCTCGCGCCGTGGCTCGACGAGGCCCCCGACGAAGCGGCGGAGCGCGGCGACGCGCTGCGCGACGAGGACGGTGAGGCATGAACTGCCGCAGAGCCCGCTCCGCGCTCCAGCGCGCCGCCGATGGCGAGCTCCCGCTCGGGGAACGCCTCGAGGTCGAGGCGCACGCGCGCGACTGCGAGCGCTGCGCGCCGCTCGCGCGCCGTCTCACGGAGCTCGACGACGCCTTCACGCGCTTCCCGGAACCGCCGGTGGAGTCGCTCGACCTCGACGCGCAGGTGCGCGCGGTGCGCGCGCGGGTCGAGCGCGAACACGACGCGCCGGTGCGCGTCCCCGTTCGAAGGCGCGCGCTCGTGCTCGCGGCGGCGGCGGTGCTCGTCGCGGCGCTCGCGGGGCTCGCGCTCCTCCTGCGCGGCTCACGACCCGCGGCCGGACCGATCGTCGAGGACGGCGGGCCCGCGCCGCGTTCGATCGAGGAGGTCGTGCCCGCGCCGATCGACACGACGGACGGCGAGCGGACGGTCGGAACGGGCGCCACGCCCGGCGGGCTCACGCACGAGGTCGGCGACGCTCCGATCGTTCCGCAGCCGGCGCGCGACGCCGTCACGACGCTCGCGCCGACGCCGGAAGTCGCGCCCGAGCCGATCGACGCGCCCGCGCCCACTC
>JACRIO010000104.1 GCA_016220035.1 Planctomycetota bacterium
GAACGCGCCGAGCGTGCACACGAGGAGCGTCGAGAGCCGCAACCCGAGGGAGGCGGCGAGGCGTACGCCGCGCTCCTCCTCGCGCCGTACGAAGAACGCGGTGCCGCCCGCGATCGCGAAGAAGATCGGCGTGTGGTCGCTGCCGCGCACATAGCCCTGCTTGAACGCGAGGAACGTGAAGGCCGCGAAGGCCGCCGTGCGCGCGAATTCGCGGGCCGGCGTGCCGCGGCCGACCGAGGCGAGCGCGAGGCGGCCCGCGACGCACGCGAGCGCGAGGAGTCCGAGTTGCAGGAGCTCCTTCGTCGACGCGAACGCCATCGCGGCGTCGTAACCCGCCGCGACGCGCAGCGACCCGGCGATCCACGCCGGGAAGTCGAGCAGCGACTGACGCGCGCCGATCCAGGCCGCCGCGAGCACGAGCGCCAGGAGGAGCGCCGTGATCCCCGCGGCGCGTCGGCCGACGGCGCGCGCGCGCGCGAAGAGCAGGACCGCGCACAGCGGCGCCGCGAGCAGCAGATAGGTGAACTTCACGAGCCCGAGCAGCAGCACGAACGCGCCCGCGCCGAACACGCGCACTCCGCGCTCCGGACGGTCGAGCGCCAGGTCGAAGGCCGCGAACGCCGCGAGGTAGATGGCCGCGTCGCCCGGCACGTCGAGCACGAAGAGCGCTCCGAGCGCGAGCGCGCGCTCCAGCGCGGGGAGCCGCCACGCCGCGCGCACGAGCAGGATCGCGCACACGCTTTTCAGCAGGACGTCGCCGACGAGGAAGCGCGCGATCCAGAGCCGGTCGTCGAACGCGACGCCCTGCAGCCAGCCCCACGGACCCCACGTGTAGATCCAATCGACCCCCGCGCGCGCACCGCGCAGGTAGAGCTCGTTCAACCCGCCGCAGAAGCCCGAGTCGATGCCGGTCGTCGGCACGACCGTCGCCGGCGAGGTCGACGACAACGCGAGCACGAACGCGACGAGCGCCTGGAGCGCGAGGTCCTGGCCCGTGCAGGGGCCCTTCAGCGCGGACCAGCGCTCGCGCAGGTTCACCGCGGCTCCTCGGGCGCGAGCTTCGTGAACCGGACGTCGGTCCAGTAACACCAATCGCACGCTCCGTCGCCGTTCGGCCCCATGTTGGTCCGCAGGAGGCAGCGCGTGCCCGCGGGCAGCGCGAACTCGTGCGTCACCTTCTGCATCGCGCGGTCCGCCGGCCGCGTGCGCGGCTCGAGCGACTGCCGCCAGAACGGCTTCTCGCCCTTCGCGTTGCGCAGCACGAGCGCGAACGTCGCGCCGTCGGTGCAGATCGTCCCGTCCGCGGGCGGCACGATGCCGAAGCGCGCGTCGACGCGCCAGCGGCCGGGCTCGAGCTCCCACAAGAGCTCGGAGGGCGCGTGCACGACGAGCACGGCGCGTCCGTCGATCGCACCGCGCTCGAAGGGGAGCGTCTCGCGCGTCGACGCGGGCGCGCGCTCGAACATCGAGAAGCGCAGCTCGCGCGCCTTCGCGGGATCGAACGGCGGGACGAGGTCGGCAAGATGCTCGTACACGAGGCCGATCGCGGGCTGGAATGCGCTCCGCACCGCTTCGGCACCGAGCACGCGGATCGCGACCACGCGCTGGCTCGTGCCGCCGGAGCACGCGTTCTCGACGGCGTCCTGTCCGCACATCCACGGATCGATCAACACACCGGCGCGCGCGGCGTCGGGCACGACGCGGAACGCGCCCTTCAGGCCGCCGTCGGTCTCGATCTCGAGCTCGACCCGCGGCCACTGGAAGAAGAAGCCCTGCAGCGCGCCCGCGAAAGTCGGCCGCAGGTCGAGCCGCAGCACGCCGCCGCGATCGTCGAACGGCGGGAGCTCGACCCGCTCGTCGAACGCGATGTCCCGGAGGAGCGCCGTCTCGACGCGCGGTCGCGCGGGCTCCTTCGAAGCGCGCTCGAGCAGGAGGTAGCCGCCCTCGCTCAACACCGGCCGGTAGCGGCGCAGCACTTCGATCAGCGCCGGCGCGTCGTCGAAACCCGGGAGCCGATTGTCGATGGTGCCGAACCGCCACAACACGAAGCGCGGCGCGCGCTCGGAGCGGAAATGCGCGGCGTTGCGCTCGGCGAGGGCCTCCGTGTACGCGGCGTAGCTCTGGAACACGGGCCGCGGCCGCCAGTTCAAGTCGTTGAGGAACAGGACCGCGAGCTCGACCTGGAACACGTCGATCTCCGCGGCCCCGACGCGTTCGCGCACGCGCGGGAGGTCGTACTTCTCCGCGAAGATCGCGCGCTCGAGCCGGTAGGCCTCGGGCAGCGTGTCGAGCGTGCGGAACGACACCAGGTGATCCGCGAGCACCTGGTTCCACGCCGCGAGCGGCTGCGTCGTCGCGCCGGTGCCCGCGATCTGCGCGCGCTGGTAACCCCAGAGCGCCATGGAGACGGCGAGCACGCACGCAGCGGTCAGGGTGGAGGCGCGCATCCGCGTGCTCGCCGGAGCGTCGTCGCGCGCGAGGAACCACGGCGCCCAGAGCGCGAAGCCGAAGCACGTGATCGTCGTGCTCCCCGCGGACACGAAGCCCGCCTTGAACGCGACGAACGCGCCCGCGGCGAAGAGCACGAGGCGCGGGAGGAGCTCGCGCGCGCCCGCCTTCCACCACGCGGCCGCGACGAACGTGAACCCAGCCGCGAGGCTCGCGACGCCGAGCACGACGTCGAGCTCGTCCGCGCGCGCCGACATCGCCTGCGCGTAGCCGCGCGCGACCTGCCACGCGCTCGTCACGTACGCGAAGAGGTGCAGCGGGTTCTGTCCACACGCGCACCAGACGACGAGGAGCGCACCGGAGGCGATCGCCGCATGGCGCCGCGATGCACTCCGCGCGCCGTGGACGAACAGGCGTCCGACGACGCACACGATCGCCGCGACGACCAGCAGGAGGTACGTGAACTTGATCCACGCGATCACCGCGAGCAGGAGCCACGCAGGGAGCGCGCGGAGGAGCTCGCGCGCGCTCGGGGCCGGTGCGCGGCGCGCGGAGGTGTGCTCGAGGAGCCACGCGGCGAGCGCGACGACGCTCGTGAAGTAGAACGCCTCCGCGCCGGGATCGGGCACGAGCAGGAGGAGCGCGAACAGGAGCTTCAGCGCGGGACCGCGCACGCGGACGATCGCGCGCGCGAGGAAGACACACAGCGCGAGCTTGAACACGAGCTCGAACGCGAGGAGCTTCCACCCGAACAGCTCCGGCTGCCACGCGCTGTGCGCGAACCAACCGAGCGGCCCGTAGGTGAAGACGAGGTCCGTCCCGAACTGCAGGCCGTGCACGAGCGCCCAGCCGAGCGCTTGCGCCCACGACGGATCGAGATCGGGCACCGCGGGGTGCTCGGGCGCCCTGAAGCGCGACCACCACAGGAGCGCCACGAACAGCGCGAAGAGGACGCGCTCCTGCCCCGTGGATCGCGCGGGCTCCGGCGGCGTGGACTCGGCCATGGGTGCGGCAGGATAGCCGCGCGCTTCAGCGCGGCGCCACGGCGTCCACGCGCGTGAACCGGAGCTTCGTCCACCACGCCCAGTCCGAGTTCGTGTCCGCCAGCGGTCCGGGCCGCGTGCGCAGGTACACGAGCGCGCGGTGGGGGAGCTCGATCTCGAGGTCGAGATCCTGCGCGCCGCGGTCGCCCTCCTTGTTCACGGGATCGAGCAGCCGCTTGAAAGTCGGGGCGCGCTCCTTCCCTTCGTCGTCGAGCATCACGAGCGCGAAGTTCACGCCGTCCGTGAGGCGCTTCAGCCACGCTTCGTCGAGGATCCCGTACCGGCCGGTGAGCCGCCAACGGCCGGGCCGCACGTCGTACACCACGTCTGCCGGCGCGTGGACGACGAGCACGGTCTCGCCGCCGGCGTCGGCCGTGTACCAGGGGAACCTCGTCGTGACGCGCACCGGCGCCGTGTCGAACATCGGAAAGCGATCGATGCGCTCGACATCGGTCACGGGCTCGGGCACGAGGTCGTCGGCGCGCTCGACGCGCACGGCGATCGTCTCCTCGAGGAGGACGCCGGGCGCCGCGGGGTCCTCGCTCGAGATCCGAAGGCGCTTCACCTTCGCGCACGGATCACCGGAGTACCAGCTCATCCACTCCGCGTTGGAAAGGAGGAAGGGCGCGATCATCACGCCGCGCGCGAGGATCGAGGGCACGATGCGGAACGACGCCCTGCGCTTCTCCGTGTCCTCGACGTCCATCCACAGTACCGGCGCGCGCAGGCCCAGCGTCGCGAGCCGGCCGCCGAGCGTCGGCCGGATGTCGGCGGAGAGGATGCGGCAGCGGTCCGCGCCGTCGTCGAGCTCCAACCACTCGCCGAAGCGCAGCGCGCGCTCGACCGCGACGGTCCGCGTGGGCGCGGGCGGCGCCGCGGACGTGCGTGAACGGCGCTCGAGCAAGAGGTAGCCGCCCTCCTCGAGCACCGGCTTCCAATCGCGCGAGAGCACCTGCATCGCGAGCGCGTCGTCGAGCTGCGGCAGGCGCCGATCGATCGTCTCGAACTGGAAGAGGACGAAATCGGGCGCGTCGGGGCCGGCGAGGAAGCGCGCGTTCGCTTCGAGCAGCTCCGGCGTGTACGCGACGTAGCTCTGGAACGCGGGGCGCGGTTTCCAGGCGAGGCCGTTCGCGTGCAGGACGCCCTGCGTGTTCGCGACGAGGTCCACGCTCGCGGCCCCGACGCGCGCGCGGACGCGGGGCAGTGCCGTCTGCTCGACGCGGTCCGCATTCTCCTGGTGGAGCTCGACGAGCCTCCCCGCGGGGCCGAGCGTCGTCGCGGCGCGCGTCCAGGCCTCGTGGCTCCATTCGACGAAGAGCCGTTCGAAGGTCTCCGCCGCGTGCTCGCGCGCGACGCCGTAGCCGAAGAGCGCGAGCACGAGCCCGCCGACGCGAACGATCGCGCCCGAGACGCGCCGCGCGCCGTCGAAACGCGCGTCTGCGGCGCGCGCGTCGAGCGTCGCGAGCAGGAACGGCGCGCCGGCCGCGAAGGCGAAGAGCGTGACCGCGTTCCCGGCGCTGCGCACGAAGCCGGCCTTGAACGCGAGGAACGTCCCCGCGGCGACGACGAGCGCGAGCACCGGCGCGGGGCCGCGTTTCCACGGTCGCGCGACGGTGATCGCGCACGCGAGGAGCGCCAACAGCATGCAGCGGACGCCGAGCTCGAGCGCGGCGTGGTTGCCGGTGTGGCCCATCGAGGAGCTGTAGCCGATCGTGATCGAGAGCGAGCTCGCGACGTACGCGGGCAGATCCAAGGGCGACTGACCGAGGCCCGCCCACAGCGCGACGACGAGCGCGAGGAAGACCGCCGGCGTCCGCGCCGCGCGGTGCGGCCCGCGCGTGCGCCAGCACCACGCCGCGAAGAGCGCGAGCGCGAGCCCCGCGTAGAGGAAGTAGGTGAACTTGATCAGCGCGAGCACGGCCAGGAGCGCGAGCATCCCGCTCTCGCGCAGCACGCCCCGCTCGGGGGCGGCGCACAGGAGCGCCGTCGTGCTCGCGATCGCGAGGAAGGCCCACGCGTCGTTCCCGCCCATCGGCACGATCGCGACGAACAGGAACAGTCCGCGCTCGAGCAGCCCGGGGATGCGCAGCGCGGCGGCGACGATCAGCCCCGCGATGCAGAGCTTGAAGACGAGTTCGAAGAGGAGCGCCTTCGTCCAGAAGAGCCCCGCGTCGTACGGGCTCTCCAGGAACCACCCGAGCGGCCCGTAGGTGAAGAGGATCTGCGACCCGAAGCGCAACTCCTCGCGCAGCGCGCGGCCGAGCGACTGCTGCCAGGACGGGTCGAGCTCGGCGCCCGCGCGCGCCACCACTGGAGCGAGGTGCGCGCTCCACACGAGCAGCACGAGGAGGAGCACGCCGATTCCGCGTTGATCGACGCGGCGCGCGGCGGCGCGCGCGACGGAGGCGAGCCGCCCGCTCGGCGTGGTGAACGCGACGATCGCGACGAGGACGAGGACGCGCGCGCCGAGCAGCGCGAGCGTCGCGCCCGTGCTGGCGAGCAGCGCGGGCGGCGCGAGCGCTACCACGGGGAGCAGCGCGTCGCTCCAGCGCGACCGCCCGCGCAGCGCGCGCGCACCAGCGATGCCCGCCGCCGCGAGCGCGGCCGCGGACCAGGCGGCGATGCGCGCGCGCTCGTGTTCGGGCCCGCCCAGGCTCCACAAGGCGAGGCCGAGCGCCACGACCCACGCCGCCCACGCGCCGATCGGTTCGCGCATCGCGCGCGCGTACCAGCGCAGGTAGTTCGGCAGCCACTTCCACAGTCGGAAACGACTCTCGCCCGCCGCGCGGTCGACCCACGAGCTCGCCACCTCGCCGACGCCGCGGCCCTCGAGGTGCGCCTTCACCGTGAGCTCGAGCGCGATCTCGAAGCCCGCCGTCGCCTCGATCACGGTCGCGCGCAAGAAGCGCGTCGAGTACGCGCGGAAGTTGCTCGTCGCGTCGTGCGTGCCCATGCCCGCGACCCAGGCGAGCGAGACCCCGGCGATGCGCGACAGCGTGCGCTTCAGGAGCGGCCCCCCTTTCTGCGTGCCGCCGTGCATGTAGCGCGAACCGCTGACGACGTCGCAGCCCGCGCGGATCTTCGCGGCCATGAGCGGGATGAGCTCGGGCGGATCCGACAGGTCCGCCATGGTCGTCACGACGACGTCGCCGCTCGCCGCCTGGAAGCCCGCCTTCAGTGCGTTGTGCGGCCCGCGCCCGAGCGTGTTCTTGACGAGGCGCACCGACTTCGGCGCCGACGCGCCCATCGCACGTAGGCCTTCGAGCGTCGTGTCCTCGTCGAAGTCGTAGCAGACGAGGATTTCGTGCTCGACGTCGGCCAGGGCGCGCGCGAGGCCCGTGAGGCAGGGGGCGATGTTCTCGCGCTCGTTGTAGACCGGAAGGACGACGCTGATGCGCTCGGCCGTCATGGCTTCCGTGCGCGGATCAGGAACTGGCCGCCGAGGAAGCGCCACGCGAGCGGCACCTTGAGGTAGAGCCGCACGAGGAACGTCGCTTGCGGCAGCGACGAGCGCGTCGTGTACGGGAGCCAGCGCGGGATGCAGTCGGTCGTCTCGAAGTCGAGGTTCTCGAGCACCTCGACGAGCGAACGATCCGTGATCGGCGTCAAGTGGTCCCAGAAATCCCAGTAGTCGCCGGGCAGGAAGCGCAGGTTCGGTCCCAGCGCGATCAAGTGCCCGCCGGGCTTGAGCACGCGCCGCGCCTCGGAGAGCAGCGCCTCGACGTCCTTCTTCGTGGGCAGGTGCTCGAGCAGGTTCGACGTGAACGCGACGTCGACGCTCTTGTCCGCGAGGAACGACAGGTTGCGCACGTCTCCGACGTGGAACTCGATGTCCTTCTCGAGCGCCGAGCGCGAGTCGGGGTTCAGGTCGACGCCGATGCGCCGCGCGCAGCGCACGTGGTTCAGGAACTCGCCGTAGCCGCACCCGATGTCGAGCACGGTCGCGCCGGCCGGGATCCAGGGCTGCAGGCCGGTCTCGACGACGACCTTCCAGATCGCCGCCTTCGCCTTCCGGTCCGCCTCGCTGAACCGGTGGCGGTAGATGCGCTGCACGTCGGCGCCGGTGACGGCTTCGACGAATTCGCGCGGCGTCTCTCGGGCGGTTCCGTCCATGCGGGGTGGAGCGTCTCGTCCGACGCCGGGGATCCTGGAGTCTACCCCCGCCTCGCGACGGATCGAAGGCCGGAGCGCGCGGAACGAGCACGGCGTTTTTTTCGAGGGTTCGCGCGCTTTCCAATCGGATGCACGAGCACCGCTCGGGTGCCTTGCGGCCCGCGCCGCTCGCCTCCATCGCGGTGCTATCCTTCCACGTCACGATGACCCCGCGAAACCTCTTCCGGCCGTGCGTCCTCGCCTACGGCCGCGCGCGAACGCGCGGGTGCGCGGGTGCTCCGGCGCGCGCGCGGTGGTCCGCATGAGCTCGTCCCCGCTCCGCGTCGTCTTCGCGATCCCGATTCTCGACGACTGGACGGCCGCGCTGGGTCTGCTCCAACGCCTCGACACGGTCGCCGGCGAGCGCGGCTACGACGCGAGCGTGCTCTTCGTCGACGATGGTTCGAGCGCGGCGGCGCCGGCGAACGAGTTCGCGGGTCCGTGGCGCGCCCTGCGCGAGGTCGAGGTCCTGCGCCTCGCGCGCAACCTCGGTCACCAGCGCGCGATCGCGATCGGGCTCACCTTCCTGCACCAGGAGCGCCCGCCGCGCGACGCCGTCGTCGTCATGGACGGCGACGGCGAGGACCGGCCCGAGGACGTGCCGCTCCTGCTCGACGAGCTCGAACGCCTTGGTCGCGCGAAGGTCGTCTTCGCCGAACGCGCTCGGCGCAGCGAAGGCGTCCTCTTCCGCGGGTTCTATCAGCTCTATCGCGCGCTCCACCTCCTGCTCACGGGCATCTCCGTGCGCGTGGGGAACTTCAGCGCGATGCCGTGGAGCGCGCTCGGGAGCTTCGTGGTCGTCGCGGAGGCGTGGAACCACTACGCGGCCGCCGTGTTCAAGGCGCGCCTCCCGCGCACGCTCGTGCCCATCGCGCGCGGGACGCGGATCGCGGGGACCTCCTCGATGAACTTCGTGGCGCTCGCCATGCACGGGCTCTCGGCGATCTCGGTCTTCGGCGACGTCGTCGGCGTGCGGCTCCTCGTCGCTTCGTCCGCGGGACTGGCCACGTTCGTCGCGCTCTTCGCGGCGGGCCTCGCCGCGCGCTCGGGTGGAGCGCTCGTCGTCCCCGACTGGGTGCTCACGTGGTGCCTCGTCTCGATCCTGCTCTGCCTGCAGCTCGTGATCCTCGCGTTCGTGATCACGTTCTCGATCCTCTCGGCGCGCAACACGCTGAGCTTCCTGCCGTCGCGCGACTACGCCTACTTCGTCTCGGGCGCCGTGCGCGTGTTCCCGAGGAGCGCGTGAGCGCGGGTTTCGAGTACGCGGGCACCGAGCTCGAGCTCTTCGCCCATGCGCGCCACTGGAAGGCGTACTGGAGCCGCGTGCTCGCGCCGTGGATCCACGGCGACGTCCTCGAGGTCGGCGCGGGCATCGGAACGAACACGCCGCTCCTGCGCGGGGGGACGCAGGGCGCGTGGACGTGCCTCGAGCCGGACGCGGGGCAGCTCGCGCGCGGGCGAGCGGCGCACGCGGGCGTCGTGGAGCGCGTGCGACACGTCGCGGGCACGCTCGCGACGCTCCCCGAGGACGAGCGCTTCGACACGCTGCTCTACCTCGACGTGCTCGAACACATCGAGGACGACCGCGGCGAGCTCGCGCGCGCCGCGCGCCGTCTCCGGCCCGGCGGACGCATCGTCGTGCTGGCGCCCGCGCACCAGCGGCTCTTCACCGAGTTCGACCGCGCGATCGGGCACCACCGGCGGTACGACCGCACATCGCTCGCGGCGATCGGGCCGGTGGAGCTCGGGCGCGAGGCGCTCCACTACCTCGACAGCGTCGGGCTGTGCGCGTCGCTCGCGAACCGCGTGCTCCTGCACCAGAGCGCGCCGAGCCTCGGCCAGGTGCGTGCGTGGGACCGTTGGATGGTGCCGGTGTCGCGCGTGCTCGATCCGCTCCTCCTGCGGCGCGCCGGCAAGTCGATCGTCGCGGTGTGGCGGAAGTGATCAGCGCACTTCGAGACGGGTCCAGCCGAGCCAATCGGTGCCGGGACGCTCGTTCGTGAGGCTCTCGACGAGGAGGAGGAGCCGTCCTCCGCCGGGTGCGAGCTCCACCTGGAACGCGTGCAATCCACGGTCGGACTTGAACTCGAGCGGCCGGAAGTCGCGGCGGAGGAGTTCGAGGGGGCCGCGACCCTCGCGTTCCTGCACGATGCGGCAGCGCACGCCGAGCGTGTGCGCCTCGTCCGGCGTGTCGCGCACGTAGGCGATAGGGAGCACGCCGACGCGTCCCGCCGCGAAACGCGCGTCCTCGCGCAGCGCGACGCAGAGGCGCGCGGGCGCCGCGACGCCGATCACTTCGAGGCCGGCGAGCACGCGGTCCTCCCGCGTCGCCGCGGCTTCGAGCACGATCGGGCGCTCGACGAGCTTCGACGCTTCGACGGCGGGGCCGTCGACGAGGTGGTCGTAAGGCGGGAGCCGCGCCTCGCGCATCGCGACGAGGCGCGCTCGCAGACCGTCCTCGTCGGCGTAGAGCCAGCCCGCGTACGTGCGCGCCAGTTCGTCGATCGTCATGTCCGACGCGACGGAGTTCAGGAACGGGCGCAGGATGAGCTCGGCCTGTTCCGCCATCCAGCGACCGCGCTCCACGTGCAGCGGCATCGCGGCGGCGAGCAGCAACGCGAGCGCGATCGGGAACGCGCGCGCGACGAGCTTCCCCCCGAGCGAGACCACCGCGAACACGGCGGCGAAGGCGAGCGGCGAAGGGGCGAGCGCGTACCGCGGCGCCCACCCCGCGTAGGGCCAGTCGTTCTGCCTTGCCCACGCGATGCTCAGCGCGAGGAGGAGCACGCCCGCGACGATCACGACGACGCCGAAGCCGCGCCAGCCCTGCTCGCCGCCGCGGCGCAGTCCCGCGACGCCGTAGCCCGTCGCGACGCCGAGCAGCACGAGCGCCGCCGGAATCGCGCTCCACGGTTCGAACGGCGCGATCCCGCCGAACGTCATCGAGAGCACCTGGGCCACGATGCCCGCGCCGACGTCGAGGCGCCGCTCGAACGGCGGCCGTTCGGGCCACGCCAGATCGTGGAAGTAGAGCGCGAGGCACGCCGCGTACGCGAGGAGCACGCCCGCCGCGAGCCAGCCGTCGCGAACCCGGCCTTCGCGGCGCGCGCGCCACGCCGCGACGGCGATCCACGCCGCGATCGCGGGCGACGGACACAGACCGAAGCCCCCGCACCACGGGAGGAGCAGGAGGCACGCGCCGACGACGGAGATCCTCCGCGCCGACGGTGCGCCGGGCGCCCACGCGCACGCGCATCCGGCGATCGTCGTCAGGAACAGCGCCAGCGCGACGCAGATCTGCGTGCCGAGCAGCAGGTTCTCCCCGTTGCTCCAGTGGAGGAGCAACAGGGGGAAGAGCACGTCCTCGACGCAGGTCCGCCCGCGCAATCGCCGCACCGTGAGGATGCCCGCGAGCGCCGTGAGCGCGAGCAGCCCGACCTGCACGTGGCCGCCGGCGCGGAAGTCGTTCGACCAGGAGACGGCCCCGAAGTGGATCCACTGCGAGAGCGGGATGCGGTGCTCGTTCAGCGGATTCCAGAAGTGCCGCGCGATGTCCGTGAACCCGGCCTGCGGCTCGAAGGCGAGCAGGAGCTCCAGGTCGTCGCGCGAAGCGACGGGCGAGCCGAAGTGCGCGACGTAGAAGTCCGCGTGCACGACGAGCGCCGCCCACACGAGCACCACGAGGAGCTCGACGAGACGCGGGCGTGGCCTGCGCGCCTCGGTGGGGTGCTTCGTCGGCGGCATGCGCGCGGAGGATGCCAACACCCTCTCGAAAGCGCACGCCCGTGCCGTCACTGAGCGCGAACGTCGCCCCACCAGCCGACGTCGAGCTCGCCCGCCGCGCCGGAGAGCGCCTGCATGCGCAGGACGAGCTCGAGCTCCGCTTCGCGCGGGAGCGCCACCTGGAGCGTCTGGGCGCCGCGATCGGCCGCGACGGTGGCCGGACGCAGCTCGCGCTCGAACAGCACGCGCGTCGGCGCGCCTTTCGCGTTCGCCTCGACGCGGACGCGCAGGCCCGCCGTGCGCGCTCCGTCCGGCGCGCTGCCGTTCCAGGTGTTGGGCAGCATCCCGAAGCGCGCGTGGAGCTCCGTCGCCGTCGGCGGCGCGCCGATCAGGATCGCGTTGTCGGCACGCAGTACGAACGCGTAGCCGTCCTTCAGCCTCCGCGGTCGGCCCTTCTCCGGAGCGTCGATCTTCCGCGGCCGCGGATCGAACATGAAGTGCGCGTCGGAGGCGGGCCAGCCCTTGCCGGCCGCGAGCGCCTCGAACGGCGGGTAGCCCGCTTCGCGCAACTGGAGCAGACGCGCGCCGAAGCCCTCGGGCGTCGGATAGAACGCGCGCCAGTTCTGGTCGACCACTTCCTCGTAGGGGAGGCCCGCGCCGATCGACTCGTACAGCGCGTTGGAGCCGCCGAGGTGGATGCCGCCGCGCCACGCACCGTAGCGGAAGTCGAGCGGGAGCACGACGACGAGCGCGAGGCACGCGAGTCCCTGCGCCGCGTGCGCGATCCACCGGGGGCCGAAGACGCAGAGCGCGAGGAAGCTCGTGATCCAGAACGGCGTCGGGAGGATCACGTAGCGGTTCGCGAGCCCCGCGGAGTAGCCCATCGGACTGCGCGCGACGCCGATCGCGAGCGCGATGCTCACGGCCGCGGCGACTCCGGCGAGCACGGCCGCGACGCGCCCGCGTTCGGCGCGCGTCCGCCACGCGGAGAGCGCGAACCCCACCGCGAGCCCGGCGAAGCCGAACACCGTCAGCGGCGCCAGGATGCGCCAGCGCTCGGCGACGGGGCCCAGGTCGAGGCTCAGGAACTGCGCCGCGGTGCGCGCGATCGCCGGGAGGTCGAGCGTGCGCGTGCTCGGCGGCGGGAAGCGAAAGTCCACGAAGTAGAAGGCGACGAGCGCGAGCGTCGCCAGCGCCCCGACCGCGAACACGCGCGCGGTCGCGCGCTCCTCGGCCGACTCCGACCGCCGCAGGCACCACGCCGCGCCGAGCATCCAGGCGAGGAGCGGCGGGAGCTGCATCAACCCGAAACCGCCGTTCAACGGCAGGAGGAACGCGCACGCTGCCATCCCGATCGCCGCGCCGTGCCCCGGAGCGCCGCCCTTGCGCAGCGCGAGCGCCACGAACGTGCTCGTGAGCACCGTCGGGATCGCGATCGTGATCTGCATGCCGAGCAGGAAGTTCTCGGCGTTGCCCCAGTGCAGGAGGAGCAGCGGGAAGAACGCGTCGGCGAAGCTCGCGCGGCCGCGCAACCGGCCAGCGAACACCGCGAGCCCGAGCGCCAGCGCGGACTGGGCCCACACCTGGAAGTACATCCCGAACTGGAAGTCGTGGGTGAGGTGGAGCCCCGCGAGGTACACGAGCCGCGGCAGGAGGATCCTGTGCTCGTTCGCCTGCGACCAGAGGTAGTCCCATCCGACGCGCGCGTCCGGCAGGAGCGCGTCGACGAGCTCCATGTCGTCCATGAACGGGATCGCGCTCGCGTAGCGCGCCACGTAGACGTTGGCCGCGACCGTCATCGCGACCCAAACGAGGAGCACGAAGGCGAGGGCCACGCGGCCTGTCGGCCGTTCGGCCGCGGCGCGATTGGAGGAACTGTCTGCTGCGACGCTCATCACCCGAGGAGCGCGGAGCGTAGCGCATCGCGCGCGGACGCGTCACGCGCCGCGTGCGCGCTCCCAGGGGATCAGCGGGCGGTGCGCGAGGGGCTCTGCTTGCGCGCGAGGAAGGCCGCGAGACGCTCGCGCGCGCGCTCGATCGTCGCGAGCGACGTCGCGTACGACAATCGGATCGAATCGTCGACGCCGAAGGCCGAGCCCGGCACCACCGCGAGGTTCTGCTCCTCGAGCAGGTCCTCGCAGAAGCCGGCGGAGCCGCGCGCGTCGAGGAAGGCCTGCACGCGCGGGAAGGCGTAGAACGCGCCGCGCGGCCAGGGCGTCTCGAGCCCCAGCTTCTGCAAGGCCGCGACGATCACCCGGCGCCGGCGGTCGAATTCCCCGCACATGTGCGCGACCTCGCGCGGCTCGGCGGCGAGCGCGTTTTCGTACGCCGCCTGCGACACCATGTTCGGGCAGCCCGTGAGCTGGCTGTGGAGCTTCGCGACGCTCATCGCGATCTCCTGCGGCGCCGCGCAGAAGCCGATCCGGTAGCCGGTCATCGCGAAGGCCTTGCTCGCGCCGTCGATGATCACGGTGCGCGCGCGCGCGCGCTCGGAGACCTGGACGGGCGAGACGTTCGGCTCGCCCTCGTACACGAGCCGCCGGTAGATCTCGTCGGACACGATCCACAGATCGTGCTGCTCCGCGAGCTCCGACAGGGCGCGCACCTCCTTCGCGGTCATCACGTAGCCGCTGGGATTGCACGGCGAGTTGATCAGGATGCCCCGCGTCTTCTTCGTCACCGCCGCGGCGATGCGCGCGAGATCGGGGCCGAGGTCGGCGCGCGAGGGCACCTCCACCGGCACGGCGCCCGCGAAGCGCAGGATCTCGACGTAGGACACCCACGCGGGCAGGAGCACGAGCACTTCGTCGCCCGGCTCGACGAGGGCGAGGCACGCTCCGGACAGCGCGTGCTTCGCGCTGTGGCACACCGTGATCTCCGCGGGCGTGAACGCGACGCCGCGTGTCTCGGTCAGGTGCGCCGCGATCGCCTTGCGCAGCGAGGCCGTGCCTTCGGCCGGCGTGTAGCGCACTTTCCCGCTGCGCACGGCCGCGACGGCCGCGGACTGGACGGCCTCGGGCGCGTCGAAGTCGGGCTCGCCCACCGCCATGTTGATCACGTCGCGCCCCTGGGCCGCGAGCTCCTTCGCGCGCGCGTCGAGCGCGAGGGTCGTCGAGAGGGAGAGCTTCTGGACGCGCTGGTTGGGCCGCATCGCCAGATTCTCGGGATCCGCGGCGGCGAAGATCAAGGCGGCGCGTGGAGTTGGGTCTCGAAGCGGGAAGTCGCGCGCTCCCCCGGCGTCTCCCGGTCCCCATCCGGGACCCGGACGGCGGGACCGCGAAACGCTTTCGCACAGCGGCGCGCCGTTCCGCCGGCCGAGGTTTCGCGTGCTTCGCGGACGGCCTTCGGGTAGCAAGAGACGCCCCCGGAACGGCCCGGACGACCCTCCGCGAGCCCCATCGATGAGCCTCAAAGCCCGCCTCCTCCGCATCACGCTGATCGTCGCCGGCGTGCTCGCCTTCGCCGGCTACTTCGCGTTCGTCACCTTCTGCTTCGACCCGTTCGAGAGCGACCTCGAGTTCGACGTCGCGGCCCTCGCCCCGCGCGACGTCGACTTCTACGCATCGAAGGCCGAGCTCGGGAAGCTCATCCATCCGTTCCCCGAGTTCGTCGCGAAAAAGGAGCTCGAGGAGCACCCCGCCGTGGAGGCGTGGACGTCGTCGCCGGAGTGGAAGCGCTCGATGCAGGACCTGCGGCTCGAGCAAACGCTCGCCGACCTGAAGGCGCAGCTCGCGCAGATCCCGTTCGGCATGGATCTGCTCGACGTGTTCGGCGGCAGGGACCTCGCGCTCGCGGGCTACCTGAAGGGGCCCGACTTCGCGCAGGCCGACTGGGCGCTCTACGGCCGCGCCAACTGGATGGGCAAGCTCGCGGAGTCGGCGCTGCACCACCCTGGGCTCTTCGGTCTCGAGCAGCAGGGGCTCACGGCGGTCGAGCAGGAGGAGTGCGTCGAGCTCAGCGGCGCACAGCTCCCGCGCAAGCTCTACGTCACGCGCCTGCGCGACGTGCTCGTGATCGCGACGAAGCCCGAGCTCGCGCGCGCCGCGCACGACCTCGACCGCAAGCAGTACGCGGACTCGCTGCACCAGAGCGCCAACTACCACGACTGGATCGAGCAGAAGCCGCGCACGAAGGCGCGCGACGAGGTCGAGGTCTACGTCAACGGCCTGAAGGTGCTGGACGCCTTCGGTTTCAAGAGCGAGTGGCCCGAGACGAAGAGTCAGGACTTCATGCCGGCGTTCCTCGGGCGTTGGTTCCAGCTGCGCTCGATGAAGAACGTGATGGGCCTCGTGGGCCTCGACGGCGGCGTGCAGGCCGATCTGCACGGCGAGTTCTCGAGCGAGCTCATCACGCGCGACCAGGAGAAGTTCTACCGCACGCGCGGCTTCGATCGCGGAGAGCTGCTCGCGGACGCCGCGCAGCTCGTGCCGGCCGACTCCGCGCTCTTCGTCGTGCTCCCCGGCGGGATGGGCGACCTCCTGCGGCAGGTGCTCGCGTCGATGGAGCCCGCGATGCGCCAGTCGATCGAGGACGTGTTCCGCAGCACGGGCAAGTACCAGAACCTGGAGCAGCTCGTGGCGCAGCTCGACCCCGCGCTGAAGGGCCGCGTCGCGCTGATCGTGCGCAAGAACGACTACGGCTTCGAGACCGGCGGTCCGCCGCACGACGACCAGAAAGTGCCCGCGGTCGCGCTCGTCCTGTGGCCTTCGGATCCCAAGCAGCTCGTGACGCTGCGCGAGACGATCGGCAACAACGGCGGCAAGTTCGGCCTGCGCGGCAAGACCGACACGGAGGGCGGCTACTACCGCTACTCGGAGGCCGGCTACGAGACGTTCGAGTTCTGGTCTCACCTCGTCCCCGGGACGGGCTGCATCTCCACCGTGAACGCGAACGAGTTCACGATCGTCACGAACGTCTCGAAGATGATGGGGCACCTCCTCAAGGTGAAGACGCAGGGCGGCGATCGCTATCCGCGGCTCGCCGACGACGGGAACTTCGAGCTCCTGACGCAGGCGGCGCCGCCGCGCTCGAACCTGCTCGTCTACGCGAACCCGCGCGAGCTCGCGCCGATCCTGCGCGAGCAGCAGAAGCTCGCCGCGGCCGGCGCGGTGAGCGTCGACTGGAGCTCGATCACGCCGCGCGAGGCGCAGAAACTGCTCGCGTCGGACTTCGGCGGCAAGAAGGAGGACGCGCTCGCGCCCGAGGAGAAGGCGAGCTTCGACGCGAAGCTCGACGCGCGGTTGAAGGAGATGGAGGCGCGCTTCGCCCGCGAGCAACTGCCGAAGGTCGAGGCGGGACAGGAGCGCTGGATCCGCACGCTGGAGAGCTTCGGGAGCGTGCTCGCGTTCGTCGCGCTCGACCCGAAGAGCTGGGACCTCGTCGTGCGGGCGCCGTTCGCGCGGCCGCCGGCGAACTAGATGCCGATGGGCACTGGGAGTGGCCCGTCGCTTCCGCCCGGAAACGTCGGGGCTCGTCGCGGCCCGTCCGAGCCTCGGCGGCGTCCCCGTTCACGCCCCGCCATCGTCAGGCGGGGTCGAAGTTGGTGCCCCGGACTGGGATCGAACCAGCAAGGGTGATAAGCCCACTAGCACCTCAAGCTAGCGCGTCTGCCAATTCCGCCACCGGGGCACCGATGAGGTGGGCGGGGAGTCTAGCGGCGGCCTCCAGGCCCTGCAAGCGGCCGAAAAGCCTCTCTTTCGAGTCGGCGCGGCCGCGCGGAGCGCGCTCCCCGGCGCATGGACTTAGCGCGGGCTGACGCCCGCAACCCACGTGCTGGTGGCTCTCGCGGTGGAGTGGGTCGCGACGGCGGAGGCAATTGCCAGAACTACGAGAGAGGCGTTGCCGAGCCAAAGGCGCACATGAGGGTGCTGCCGCATCCCTGACCCCGGGCAGACCATGGCCGGAGGACCGGCCATGGTCTGCCCGGGGTTCTAGTTTCCTCTCAGCTCCGAGCGTTTGGTGTCGCGCGGGATCCTCGCGCGGCGCGAGGACTCTACGAGGTAGTCGCTCAGGGTTGCTCCCGCGGCCACAGATGGTCGCGGTTCTGCTCCATCTCGTCGATCAGGCGGTCGAGCACGTCGCGTTCGCCGAGTGCGAACACCGCGTCGAAGCTGAGCTGGCAGATCGCGCACACGGGCCGTTCGCCGCGGTAGCTCATGATCTCGGCGTGATCGAGCGTGACGTCCTCGAGGCCGAATTCGCTCGCTCTCAGCGGCACGCCGTCCTCGTCGAAGCCGAAGAAGAACTTCACCTCGGCCGGCGTCCGACGGCAGAGGAAGCAGCGGTCCTTCTGTCCGGCGCGGTCGAGCGCGGCGAAGTACTCGTGGAAACGGTCGTCGATCGGCATGGAGCGCGCGCAGACGATAGCAGCCGTCACACGAGCGCGCCCTTGGGCACGCGCTCCACTTCGAGCGGATGATCGGGGTTCGTGCCGATGCCGTAGACCAGCTTCTCGAGCTTCGCGCCGAGCGGCTTCTTCAGCGCGGCGAGCTCGGCTTCGAGGCCCGCCGTCGAGCGCTCGCCGTCGGGCAGCACGATCGCGGCGACGCCCGTCCCGTTCGCGGTGCGCGCGACGGCGCGGACGAACCGGCCCGGGTGCCGACCGACCTCCACGATCTCCTCGCCGAGCTCCTCCGCGGCCTCGCGCTGCAGGTGCGAGAGCACGAAGTCGACGCGTGCTTCGTCGAAGAGGCGCTCGAAGTCGGGCTGCACGAACTCCTCGAGAACGCGCGCGCCGCGCCCGGCCTGGATGAGCGAGACGTGCGGCTGGATGTGACGGAAATGGAAGGCGAGGAAGCGGTCGCCGACGCGGTACGTGCCCCGGCGCGAACGCAGCGGATCGGGATCGGTGAGCGGCACTTCGCGGTCGACGAGGGAGAGCTCGCGCAACGTGGACAGATACTTGTTCGCGTGCGGCGTGTCGACGCCGACCGCGAGCGCGATGTCGCCGACCTTGTCGTTGCCGCGCGCGATCGCGGAGAGGATCGAGTTGTACGTCGCCGGCTGCGAGAGCTCGGAACGCAGGAGGAACTGCACCTCGTCGAACAGGTAGCCCTCGGGTCGCAGGCACTCGCGCAGGACGTTTTCCTCGAGCGAGCGCGCGTCGTCGAAGCGCCGCAGATACGCCGGCATGCCGCCGAGGATCGAGTACGCGAGCACGCGCTCGCGCACGCTCCACTTCGGGAAGAACGGCAGCGTCGCGTCGGGCTCGAGCGGCGCGAGCTTGCGCTGCGCGGTGCGCCGACCGAACAACGGCGAGCGCTCGGCGAGCACCTCGTTCTCCATGAAAGAGACTTGGCTGCCGCAGAGCACGAGCACGAGGTTCGAGAGCTTCCCGCGCGTGTCCCAGAAGCGCTGGAGCTGGGAGGTGAGCCCGCGCGTCGACTCGCAGAGGTAGGGGAACTCGTCGAGCACCACGACGAGCCGTCCGCGCGCGCTCGCGCTCGTCGACGACGGCTTCGAGAGCTCCGCGCAGAAGTTGAGCGCCGCCGTCCAGTCGGCGAACTCGACGCTGGCCGCGAGCGGCTCGTCGAGCGCCGCCGCGAGCGCGTCGCGGAACGCGCGCAGGTTGTCCTTCTCGCGCACTTGCGCGGCGAGGAAGTAGACGGCGCGACGTTTCGCGCAGAATTGCTGGAGGAGCTCCGTCTTGCCCACCCGGCGACGGCCGTAGAGGACGAAGAGCTCGGGGCGGGTGGAGGCGTGCAGCTCGTCGAGGAAGGCGAGCTCGGAGGCGCGGCCGAGGAACATGGCGGGGAGTGTGAAAGCGCAGGTATTATACCGGCAAGTATAAAGGCTTGGCGGCTAGAACCGTCAGCTAGGAAAGGGTTTGCGGCGGTGCACCGAGGCCGGGTGAACGGCCTCCCGGCCGACGCGAGCGGTGCGGGAGCCCGATTTCGCGGCCGCGTCCGAGAGGCAGTGGGCGCTCCCTCGCTTCCGATCCAACGCGGCGAAAGGCACACGCGCGGGAGCCGCTTCCGCGCACGCACGCTCGCCACCACGGTCCCGTGCCAACGTTCGGCACGCGGCGAGCGCCGCGGCCACGGCAACTCCTTGGCATCGCTCGCATCGGGCCCGGGCACTTCGAGGAGCGCCTCGATGGTGATCCGATCCGACCCGTCCACGCACGCCGAGCGTGCCGCCGTGCGCCCGAGCGGGTCGGGCTCCGCGGGAACTCGGCTGCTCGCGTCAAAGGACCGGCCGCGCGCACGGAAGGAGCTCATGACGCCTGCGTCCTCGGCGTGCCGCGAGCACGGCTCGAACGCTATTCTGCACCCCGGAACATCGCGGCGCGGCCGCGCGATCGGTACGCCGGTCCGCGACTGCGGGTGGGCGTCGCGAATCACCTAGTCCCCACGACGCCTCGCGCGTCGACGCTCGAATCAGACCAAGGAGACCTCTCGATGAAGTGTTTCAAGCTCACGTTGCTCGCGCTCGTCTGCGCCGGCGCGGCCTCTTGCTCGTCCACGTCCAACAGCGCCGGGCCGATGGACGAGCAGGCGATGATGGAGAAGTGGATGAAGTACTCCTCGCCCGGCGAGGCGCACCAGGTGCTCGCGCACAAGGTCGGCAACTGGAAGCTTCGGGTGCGGATGTTCAACCCCGACGGCTCGCTCGGCGGCGAGTCGGACGCGACGAGCGCGATCCAGAGCATCATGGAGGGCCGGTTCATCGAGGACCACACGACGGACTCGTTCCAAGGCATGCCCTTCCTCGGCCACGGCATGTCGGGGTTCGACAACATCAAGCAGCGCTACGTCGGCACGTGGGTCGACAACATGAGCACGGGCGTCATGAACTACGAGGGCACGTACGACTCCGCCACGAAGACGATCCACTCCACGGGCGAGTCGCCCGACCCGATGACCTGGCAGTACGTCGGCACGCGGAGCACGGAGACCTTCGTCGACGACGATCACATGGTGATGAAGTCGTTCATGAAGGGCCCGGACGGCAAGGAGTACATGATGATGCAGCTCGACTACACGCGGACGTCGCGCTGACACGCCCGAGCGGTGGAGGTCGCGACGCGCGGCCTCCTCCGCTCGGAGTCGCTCCACGAGGACGACATGCTCGAGCTGAGAGCTTCCTGCGAGCACTGCGGTCGATCGCTGCCGCCGAACAGCACCGACGCGCGCATCTGCACCTTCGAGTGCACGTTCTGCCGCGAATGCGTCGAGGGCGTGCTCGCGAACGTCTGTCCGAACTGCGGCGGCGGTTTCGAACCGCGCCCGGTGCGGCCGAGGCACTTGCTCGCGAAGCACCCGGCGCGCGCCGACGAAGTGCGCAAGGTGGTCGACCTCCTTGCGTTCGGACCGCTGCGCGAAGCGCGCCGCGGGATCGCTCCGCAGGACCGCTGAGGAGCGCGTCAGCCCTGCGCGAGCAGCGTGCGTCGCGTGGCGGCCTCGTTCAGCGCATGCGGACGACGCAGCAGGTCCCAGGCTGCTTCTCGATCACCGGAGCCGGCGGTCGAGCTCGGAAGCGACGATCCGGTTGCCCGCGCGGCTCAGGTGGCCGCCGACGTAGGGATGGGGGAGCGACGGATCGCGGCGTCGGTCCGCGAGCGCGCGCGCGAGCTCGGGCGCGACGTCGACGTGCTCGAGGCCCGCTCGGTCGAGCGCGGCGCGGAGACCCGACCAATACGGCGTCGCGCCCGCGCCGATGCCCTCCAGGTCGACCTCGCGCGGGAAGAGCGCGACGAGCACGCGCTTCGCGCGGAACTCACGCAGGAGCGCGAGCGTGGTCTGGAACGGCTCGCCCGCCTCGTCGCGCCACAGTCGCTCGACGTCGCGCTCGCGATCGGAGACGAGCGCGGCAACGCAGCACGCGAGCGACGAAATGCCCCACCACGACGACGACCAGCGCCAGTGCTCGTGTTCGTCGAGCCGCGCGAGCACGCTCCCGTCGTCGATCGCGTCCGCGAGCTCCGCTCCGCTCGCGAACGGCTGCGGAACGAGCTCCAAGCGGTCGTGCACGAGCACGAAGCGCGGCTTCGACGGCGCGGAGCCCGAGCCCGGATACCACAGCGGCCGGTAGCGGTTCACGTTGCGGCCGATGTTCTCGAGCAGGAGCCCGACGACGAGCACGTCGGGCGCGAGCCGTTCGCCGTCGCGCCGCCAGCGCAGGAGCGCTTGATCGGTCCCGTAGGCCGGGACGCCGAGGTTGATGCACTCGACGTCGGGGCGCAGGGCCTCGAGCTGCGCCTCGAACGTGTCCGCGTCGCCGACTTCGTCGCACCAGGTGTACGAATCGCCGACGCAGACGACGCGCGTGACGCTCGCGGGATTGGCGAGCGCGTACTCGCGCGGGCCGCGCGCGCCGATCGAGTTCGTGCGCGCCTTGCCGTCGAGGCTCGTCGCGTCCGCGAGCACGGTCCAACCGAGCTCCGCGTCGAAGGCACCCGTCCCGCGCGGCTCGGCACGGAGCTCGGCGAGCCACGCACGCTGCCGCGGGTGCGTGATCGCGCCGAACGGCGGCAGCGGATGGCCGAGGAGCAGCCCATCGCTCCCGATCCACGCCGTGAGGCCGAGGTCGACCGCGACGAGCCCCACGAAGAGCGCCAGCAGCGCGCGCAGTCCTCTGCGTTTCCGACGGAGCTCGGCCAAGGGCGCGCGAGGATAGCGGCGTCGGTCGCGCGCGCCAGGGCGTGAGCTCGACTCGGCCGCGAGGGCTCGCACCTCGAACGACCGCGGGCCGCCGCGCGTCAGGAGCGCGCGACGGCCCGCATCGAAACGCGGTGAGCGTCAACCGGCGGAGCCGACCTTCGGGGCGTGCTGCTCCGCGCCCGTCTCGGTCGCGGGCTTGCGCGCGGCGACCCAGAAGTTGCCCTTGGACACGTCGACCACGGCCGTGTCGCCGTGCGCGAGCTTGCCGGAGAGGATCGCGTCGGCGAGCAGGTTCTGGACGTGCTTCTGGAACGCGCGCTTGAGCGGGCGCGCGCCGAACTCGGGGCTGTAGCCCTGCTGCGCGAGCTCGTCCTTCGCCGCGTTGGTGAGCTCGAGACCGATCTCCTGCTCGGCGAGGTGTTTCGCGATGCGCGCGACCTGCACGTCGACGATCTGGCGGATCTGCTCGGGGGCGAGCGGGTCGAAGACCAGGATCTCGTCGAGGCGGTTCACGAACTCGGGCCGGAAGAACTGCCGGACTTGGTCGACGTGGCGCAGGTTGCTCGTCATGAGCACGAGCGTCTGCGTGAAGTCGACCGTGCGGCCCTGGCCGTCGGTGAGGCGGCCGTCGTCAAGCATCTGCAACAGGACGTGGAACACGTCCGGGTGCGCTTTCTCGACCTCGTCGAAGAGCACGACCGAGTGCGGCTTGCGGCGCACGGCTTCGGTGAGCGCGCCGCCTTCGTCGTAGCCGACGTAACCGGGCGGAGCACCGATGAGCCGGGAGACGGAGTGCTTCTCCATGAACTCGCTCATGTCGACGCGCACCATGTTGGCTTCGTCGTCGAAGAGGAACTCGGCCATCGCGCGCGCGAGCTCGGTCTTGCCGACGCCGGTCGGGCCGAGGAGGAGGAACGAGCCGAGCGGGCGGGTCGTCTCTTGGAGACCGGCGCGCGCGCGGCGGACGGCCTGCGCAATGGACTCGACGGCGTGTTTTTGCCCGATGAGGCGTTTTCCGATGCGCTCTTCCATGTGGAGGAGCTTGTCGCGCTCGGTTTCGAGCAGCCGCGTGGCGGGGATGCCCGTCCAGCGGCTCACGACTTGGGCGATGAGCTCGGCGTCGACGGCTTCGGGGAGGAGCGCGCCGCTCTCCTGGACTTTCGCGAGCTTCGCGGAGTTCTGCTCGAGCTGGGTCTCGGCCTGCGGCAGCTCGCCGTAGCGGATCTTCGCGACGCGCTCGTAGTTGCCTTTGCGCTCCTCGCGCGCGGCTTCGTCGCGGAGGTTCTCGATCAGGAGCTTGCCGGCGCGGATCCCCTGGATGAGGTCTTTTTCGTTCTTCCAGCGCGTCTTCAGGGCGGAGGACTCCTCGCGGAGATTGGAGAGCTCGCGGTCGATCTCGGTGATGCGCCGGGTGGACTCGCGCGCGTCTTCCTTCGTGAGCGCGGTTTTCTCGATCTCGAGCTGGCGCGTCTTGCGTTCGAGCGTGTCGAGCTCGGGGGGGAGCGAGTCGATCGCAGAGCGGAGTTGCGACGCGGCCTCGTCGACGCAGTCGATCGCTTTGTCGGGCATGAATCGGTCGCTGATGTGGCGGTCGGAGAGGCGCGCGGCGGCGATCAGGGCCTCGTCGAGGATGCGCACGCCGTGGTGGACTTCGTAGCGTTCCTTGAGGCCGCGCAGGATCGCGATGGTGTCGTCGATGCTGGGCTCGTCGACCAGGATCGGCATGAAGCGACGCTCGAGGGCGGCGTCTTTCTCGATGTGCTTGCGGTATTCGTCGAGGGTGGTCGCGCCGATGCAGTGGAGCTCGCCGCGCGCGAGGGCGGGCTTGAGCATGTTCGCGGCGTCGACGGCGCCTTCCGCGCCGCCCGCGCCGACGAGCGTGTGGAGCTCGTCGATGAAGAGGATGATCGAGCCCGCGGCGTCGGCGATTTCGGTGAGGACGGCTTTGAGGCGTTCCTCGAACTCGCCGCGGTACTTGGCGCCGGCGAGGAGGGCGCCGAGGTCGAGCGACATCACCTTTTTGTTCTTGAGGCCTTCCGGGACGTCGCCTGCGACGATGCGGTTCGCGAGGCCTTCGGCGATCGCGGTTTTTCCGACGCCGGGGTCGCCGATCAGGACGGGGTTGTTCTTGCGACGGCGGGTGAGGACTTGGGTCACACGGCGGATTTCGGTGTCGCGGCCGATGACGGGGTCGAGCTTGCCGGCCTGCGCGTCGGCGGTGAGGTCGCGCGCGTATTTCGAGAGGGCCTCGAAGGTGGTCTCGGGGTCTTGGGTCGTGACCTTCTTGCCTTTGCGGACCTCGGTCAGCGCGGCTTCGACGCGCTCGGGGCGCAGGTTGCGCGCGGCGAAGAGGCCTTGGACTTCGGGGCCGCCTTTGCGGGTGAGCGCGAGGAGGAGGTGCTCGGTGGAGATGTAGGTGTCGCCCAGTTTCTTCGCGAGGTGGGCGGCTTCGGTGAGCGTGTCGGTGAGCGTGCGCGAGGCGGTGAGTTGGGTGTTGGTCGCGCGCGGGAGTTTGTCGAGTTGTTGGAGGAGGTCGGCGGCGAGGATGCGGGGGTCGACGTCGAGCTTTTGGAGGCGGGCGTGGGTGGCGCCTTCGGGTTCGGCGAGGAGGGCGACGGCGAGGTGGGCGGGGGTGAGCTCGGGGTGGTGGGAGGCGGTGGCGTTTTGTTGGGCGAGGGCGAGGGCGGCTTGGGACTTGGTAGTGAGTTGGTCTTGCATCGGGGGTGCCTTCGCTTGGTGGGTGGGGTGGCGGTGCGCGTTCGCAATGCATGTGCCAGGGGTGCGGGTGGTGGGAGAGCGAGGGAGGGTGGGTGGGGGTGTCGTGATGGCGGGTGGTGGTGATGGGTGCTGCCAAAGGTGCAGGGGTGCGTGGAGGTGCGGAGGGAAGAGAAGGGACGGCGGATGCAATTGCCGGATGGGAGAGAGAGGCGTTGTGATGGGCAACGCGACACATGCGGGTGCTTCCGCATCCCGGACTCCGCATCGACCGCGGGCGGAGGACCGCCCGCGGTCTCCTCGGAGTTCTGGTGGGAGAGGGGAGATGGGAGCGGGAGGGGGATGGAGGGCGTAGGCAGAGGATCGTGGTCGAAGGGGTGGCGTGGGTGGTTCAGAGTGTGGGGGTGGATCCCTCCTTCTTTGAGCGTGTTGCGGAGCGGCGGGGGCTCGTTGGGGAGCTTCGGCGGGAGGGGATTGCGGATGAGCGGGTGCTGCGGGCGATCGAGCGGGTGCCGCGGCATGCGTTCGTTCCGGTGGAATCGGGTGGGGAGGCGTATGTCGATGGGCCGCTTCCGATTGGTCGGGGGCAGACGATTTCGCAGCCTTGGATCGTTGCGCGGATGACGGAGGCGCTCGAGTTGGGAGGGGGCGAGCGCGTGCTCGAGATCGGGACGGGGTGTGGGTATCAGACGGCGGTGTTGGCGGAGCTCGCGCGGGAGGTGTTCACGATCGAGTTGGAGGAGGTGCTCGGTGTGGCGGCGCGCGAGCGGTTGGGGCGACTCGGGTACGGGAACGTGGAGTTCTGGATCGGTGATGGTTCGGGCGGGTGGCCGGAGGCGGCGCCGTTCGACGCGATCTTGGCCGCGGCGGCGCCGGCGCGGATTCCGCCGCGGTTGTTGGATCAGCTCGCGCGCGGGGGGAGGTTGTGCATGCCCGTGGGGGATGACGTGCGCGATCAGGAGCTCGTGGTGGTGCACAAGCGGAGTGACGGCACGCTCGCGCGCACGAGTCTCGGGGGCGTGCGCTTCGTGCCATTCAGGGCGAAGCCGGGGAGCTGAGCCGTTCGTGGGGCTCCAGGGTTCCGGATCTGGACAAGTGGGGCGGGCTCCGGCATCGTTTCGCGCCGTCGCGGTCCGTGAGGGAAGAGGAGACACATGAACGACATGAACTCGAGCGCAGTGCTGCAGAAGCTCAAGGTCCCGGCGATCCTGCTGATCGTCTTCGGAGTGTGCACCGACCTCGTCGGGCTCTGGAACATCGCGTCCAGCGCCCTGGGCATCGGCTACGACGAGAGCCAGATTCCGCCCGGCATGGAGGAATTCATGGGCTTCATGAAGTCCTTCGGGGTCGTGTTCGGCGTGCTGCAGCTCGCTTCGGGCGCCGTGATGTTGCTCGGCGGGCTGAACATGATGCGCGGGCGGGGCTACGGGCTCGCCATGACGGCGGCCGTGCTCGCGATGATCCCGATGCTGAACTGCTGCTGCATCCTCACGCTTCCCTTCGGTCTCTGGGCGCTGATCGTGCTGCTCAAGCCCGAAGTGAAGGCCGCGTTCCACTCCGCGAGCTGAACGCGCTCATCCTCGTCTGAACCCGAAGAACCAACCGACGGCGAGCGCGCCGGCGGAGGGGATGCGGTTCGTCAGGAACGAAGTGATCGTCTCGTTCTCCCGGAGATTGAAGATGAGCTGGTTCAGCGCCGAGCGCACGCCGAGCCAGTCGACGGTCACGTGGCCGGTCGTCACGAGCAGTTGCACGACGACGAAGGCCGCGGCGATCGAGAGGAGCGCGAGCTTGAAGACCTTGCGCGTCGCGTACCCGAGCGCGAAACCGATGAGCGCGAAGAAGCTCGCCTCGGTCAGGTGCGGGAGGTAGCGCTCGAACCCGGTCGCACCGGGGTCGGGCGGCGGGTCGGCGAGGAACGCGCTGCCCGTCGCGATGCTGTCGCCGACCGGTTCGGACTGGTGCAGCACCCGCAGCACCACGGAGCCCGCGAGCACGACGATCGTCGCGCCGAGGAAGAGGCGCTGGAAGCTGGAGAGCGCGCGGGTCGGCGCGGCGGTGATCGGCGGGGCGAGCGTCATGCGCGCGAGGAGGCGATCTCGGCGCCGGTTCAGAGCAGCTTGCAGGCCCGCAGCGTGCTCTCGAGCTTCTTCCTGTTCGCGTCCGCGAGCGGCGCGAGCGGCAGGCGCACGTCGTCGCCGCACTTGCGTAGCATCGCGAGCGCGGCCTTGACCGGCACCGGGTTCGTCTCGATGAAGAGGTCCTTCACGAGCGGCGCGAGCTCCTCGACCAGCATCGCCGCGCGCACGTGGTTGCCGTCGGGGACGGCGAGGCGCACGAGCTCGCGCACCTTCGCCGGCGCGACGTTGGCGACGACGCCGATCACGCCGACCGCGCCGAGGCCCATGCAGTCGGCGATCATGCCGTCCTCGCCGCAGAGCACGGCGCAGGGCGTCTCGCCGACGAGCCGCTGCATGCGCTCGATGGACGCGAGCGCCTCCTTCACCGCGACGACGTGCGTGTAGCGTTCGCCGAGCTCGCGCACGGTCTCGGGCTGGAGGTCGACGCCGGTGCGCGACGGCACGTTGTAGAGCACGATCGGCTTCGACACGGCCTCCGCGACGGCGCCGTAGTGCAGCGCGAGGCCCTTCTGCGACGGCCGGTTGTAGTACGGCGTCACGACGAGCAGCGCGGCGACGCCGGACGCGCAAGCGCCCTTCGCCATCTCGATCGTCGTGCGCGTGCAGTTCGTGCCGACGCCCGCGACGACCGGGATGCGGCCGCGCGCGCACGCCATCGCGGCGTCGAAGAGCCCGCGGCGCTCGTTGTCCGTGAGCGTCGCGGCCTCGCCCGTCGTGCCGGCGATCACGAGGCCGTCCGACCGCTCGGCGACGTGCCACTCGACGAGGTTTTGAAATGCGGCGTAGTCGATCGCGCCGTTGCGGAAAGGAGTCGGGAGCGCGACATAGCTGCCTTGGAGCGAGCACCGCAGGTGCGGGACGATCATGTTTCGGTTCTCCTTTCGCCGCGCGCGGTCGGCACGCGTCCGTTGCTTCCGCGAGGTCCAATCGGGCGCTCGACGAGCCGCGCCATCGCCCCGACCGCGACCTCGACGCCCTCGAAGAGCGAGCGCGCGACGATCGCGAAGCCGATGTTGAGCTCCTCGACGTGCGGCAGGCGCGCGATCGGACCCACGTTGTCGTAGTCGAGCCCGTGCCCCGCGTTGACGCGCAGTCCGAGCTCGTGCGCGGCTTCGGCGGCGCGCACGAGCCGCGCGAGCTCGCGCTCCCGCCCCCTGCCTTTCGCGTTCGCGTAGGAGCCGGTGTGGAGCTCGACGAACTCCGCGCCGACGAGCGCCGCGGCTTCGAGCTGCTCGAGGTCGGGATCGACGAACAGCGACACCTCCGCGCCGCGCCGCGCGAGCTTCGGGACGATCCGCGCGAGCCGCGCGCGCTCGCGCACGACGGCGAGACCGCCCTCGGTGGTCACTTCCTTGCGGTCCTCGGGCACGAGGCACACCGCGTCGGGCCGCAGCGCGATCGCGATCGCGACGATCTCGGGGTCGAGGCTCATCTCGAAGTTCAGCTTCGTCGCAATGCGCCGCTTCAACTGCTTCACGTCCTCGTCCTGGATGTGGCGGCGATCCATGCGCAGGTGCGCCGTGATGCCGCGCGCGCCGGCCTGCTCGGCCGCGAGGGCCCACAGGACGGGATCGGGAAAGTGCTCGCGGCGCGCCTGGCGGACGGTGGCGACGTGGTCGACGTTGACGTGGAGCTTCGGCATCGGCGCCCGCAGGATACGGCGCGCCGCGCGCGGCGTCAGGAGCGCGAGCGGAGCTCCTGGAGGAACTGCGCCAAGGGGCAGGCTCGAGCACCGCTCCCGAGCGGGAAGGAGTCGCCGCCGGGCGTCACGAACCAGCGCTCGGTGGGCTGCACGTCGGCGCAGCCCTCGACGAACCCGCGCGAGAGCTTCGGGCTCGCCGTGCGCTTGATCTCGATGGCGAGCACGCGCCCGCGCGGCCCTTCGAGGACGAGGTCGATCTCCGCGCCGCCGGACGAGCGGTAGTAGCTCGCGCGCCAGTCCTCGTCGAGCTCTGCGAGGATTTGCTCGATCACGAAGCCTTCCCACGATGCACCGCAGATCGGGTGGCCGACCAAGGAGTCGAGGTCGGGGAGGTTCACGAGGCGGTGGAGGATGCCGCTGTCGCGCACGTACACCTTCGGGCTCTTCACGAGCCGTTTCGCGCTCGCCCCGGACCAGGGTTCGAGCTGACGCACGAGGAAGAGCTCCGTGAGGAGGTCGACGTAGCGCCGCACCGTCTGTCCCGAGATGGAGAGGTTCGTCGCGAGGCGCGCGGCGTTGAGCATCGTTCCCTGACCGTGCGCGAGCAGGCTCCAGAAGCGCCGCAGGAGCTCCTTCGGGAGGCGCAGTCCGAGGCGCGGCAGGTCGCGCTGGAGGTAGCTCTCGATGAACTCGTTGCGCCAGCGCCAGCTCGCGCCCTCGTCGCGCGCGAGGTAGCTGAGCGGAAACCCGCCCCGCGACCAGAGGCGGTCGAGCGCACGCGCGTCGGACGCGAGCTCGCTCAGCGTGAAAGGCGTGAGCTCGCGGTATGCGATGCGGCCGGCGAGCGACTCGGCGGACTGCTGCAGGAGGTCGCGCGACGCCGAGCCGAGGAACAGGAACTGGCCCGCGCGCTCGCCCGCGCGGATGCGGAGGTCGATCTCGGCGCGCACGAGGGGGAAGAGGTTGGGCCGGAGCTGCACTTCGTCGACGACGCAGAGGCGGCCGCGCTGCGTCGCGAGGTAGAGCTCCGCCTCCTGGAGCCGGGCGAGGTCGGAGTCGCGCTCGAGGTCGAGCACGGTCACGGGCCGGTCGGTCGCTTGCGCGACTTCCAGTGCGAGCGTCGTCTTCCCGCACTGGCGCGGCCCGAGCAGCGCGACGGCCGGGAACTCACCCAAAGCGGTGCGGAGACGGTCGGCGGCGGCGCGGGAGATCATCCTTGCAATTCTTCCTTACCCTGGAAGATTTGCAAGGATCAGACGGCTCTGGGAACGTCCCATGGCTGGTCTCGGCCCGAGGCGCCGAACGGCGTGGACACCGGTCCCAAGACCCCGGGCGGCGGGGCCGGCCGAATCGAGATGGGGGGCGGCAGAGGGCCGCGAGCGCCCTCGATCCCTCGCCGGCCTTCCCCTCACAGGGGGAAAGGCCGTGAACCGCGTCTCGGGCTGGGCTGCCCGATCCTCGCTTCACCCTCGTTCACCGGGGCGCACCGGGATCCTCGACCCCGCGGCGGGGAGCGGAGCGGAGACGACGCCTCTCGATCTCGAGTCGGAGGAGCTCCGGCCGGGCGACGCGTGCCCGCGGTTGTCTCCGTCGACGCGCGCCGTCGAATCTGCCGCGCCGAATGGCACAGTAGATCCGCGATCCGCTGCGCGCGCCGCGGTCTACCGTCCGTGCTCGCCTCGATCCCGAAGTCGGCAGGACGACACGTCTCGCTCCGTCGAAGCGTCCGCGCCCGCGGTCGTCGCCCGTTGGCGGCCTCGGCCCCTGGCGACCACCCACACCACCCGAAAGGACCCGAATGAAGATCCGCATCGAATACTGCGTGCAGTGAAACTACCGCCCCCAGGCGGCCGGTCTGGCCGCCGAGCTGAAAGCGAAATTCGGCGACGGTGTCGAGTTCGAGCTGGTCGAGTCGAGCGGCGGTGCCTTCGAGGTGACCGTCGACGGGCGCCGGGTCTACTCGAAGCTCGCGACGAAGCGCTTCCCTGCCTACCAGGAGATCCCCGACCTGATCGAGGGGTAGCCGGGAGCCCTCCACCGGCGCAGGCGATCGGTGGCCGCACGCCGCGCAAACCGTCGCGCAGGCCGCGCTCGCCGGGGGCTCGTCTCGTGGCCACTGGGTGAGCTCCGTGCCCGAAGCGGTATCGTTCTCGGCATGCGCATCATCGCCGGCGAGTTCCGCGGACGCCGCATCGAAGCCCCCGACACCGACGGGACGCGGCCGATGCTCGACCGCGTGCGTGAATCGGTCTTCGCGACGCTCGGGAACGTGGTCGAGGGCGCGCACGTGCTCGACCTCTACGCGGGCAGCGGGAGCCTGGGCCTCGAGGCCCTGTAGCGCGGCGCCGAGCACGTGCGCTTCGTCGAGCAGGCGCGCGTCGCGCTCGACGCGTTGAAGGCGAACGTGGAGGAGCTCGGCGTCGACGACCGCGTGCGCATCGTGCGCGGGAACGCGCTCGCGCGCGGGAGCTGGCGCGACGAGGAGGCGACGGACGGAGCAATCTCCTCGCGCTACGACCTGGTCGTGTTCGACCCGCCGTACCGGCTGCTCGACGACCCGAACGACCGCGCGAAGCTCCTGAAGGCCGTCGACGAGTTGATCGCGGACCACCTGAACGAGGGCGGCGTGTTCGTGTTCCACGCCCCCGACCGCGCGTTGAACGCGCTGCGGTTGCCGAGCGGGCGCAAGGGCGACCTCAGGACGTACGGGACGTCGGCGATCCTCTACTTGTGGAAGAACGCGACGCGGCCCGACTCCGCGCGGGCGCGGGGCGGCGGCTAGACTCGCGCCTCGATGCCCACCCTCCGCGGCCGTCTACTCGTCGACGGGAAGTTGCTCACCGGCACGCTCGGATGGGAGCGTGGGCGCATCACGCGCGTCGACACCGTGGGGGAGATCGGCGGCGCGGACCTGCCCGTGATCGCGCCGGGGCTCGTCGATCTGCACGTGCACGGGCACGGTGGGTTCGATCCGGTCGAGGACGTGCGCGGCATGGCGGAGTCGCTCGCGCGCGCGGGCACGACTGCATTCCAGCCGACGCTTTTTCCCGAGGCGCCCGAGCGGCTCGGCGCGACGTGCGAGCGTGTGTGGAAGCGCGTCGACGAGCTTCCGCAGGGCGCCTTCGCGCGGGTCGTCGGGCTGCACCTCGAGGGGCCGTTCGTGAACCGGCTCGCGGCGGGCGCTTTGCCCGTCCACGACCTCGCCGAGCCCTCCGTCGCCGGGTTGCGCGCGATCCTCGGGCCCGCGACCGGTGCGGGGCGCGGCGTGCGCACGATGACGCTCGCGCCGGAGCTTACCGGTGCCGCGGAGCTCGTGGGTGAGCTCGCGCGCTCCGGCGTGCGTGTCTCGCTCGGGCACAGCCGGGCCACCGCGGAAGAAGCGCGTCGCGCTGCGCGCTCGGGCGCGTGCGGAGCGACGCACTTGTTCAACGCGATGCCGCCCGTGCACCACCGCGAGGTCGGGCTCGCGGGGTTCGCGCTCACCGACGCCGCGCTCTTCGCCGAGATCATCGGCGACCTCGTGCACGTCGGACCGGAGATGTTCGAGCTCGCGCTGCGCGCGCGTGGGCCCGACGGCTTGTGCCTCGTCAGCGACGCCTTGCGCGGCGCGGGCACGGGGTGCGAACGCTTCCACTCGCACGGGCGCGACCACTTGCTGCGCGGCGGCGCGGCGTATTACCCGTCGAAGGAAGCAGGCGGAGCGCCCCAACTCGCCGGGTCGGCGATGTCGCAGCTCGAGATGGTGCGCCTGCTCGTTTCGCGGGGCGTCGTCGGCCTGATCGAGGCGCTCACGATGGCGACCGCTACGCCGGCGCGCGCGCTCGGGCTCGAGAAGGAGCTCGGCGCGCTCCGGATCGGCCTCGCGGCCGATTTCCTCGTGCTCCGCGGCAAGGAGCTCACGCTGGAGGCCGTGTACGTCGCCGGCGAGCGCGCGGGCGGCGGGGCGAGGCACTGATCGCTCACGATCCGGCTCCAGAGAGTTCCAGAGACGCTACCTGTTCATGATTGTGTTCTTGTTCATCCCAGATGAACACGATACAATACTGAACAAGAGCTGCCCACCGTGCCCCGAATTCCCCCCAAGCCACTGCTGGAACACACGCCCCTGGCGCCGTACCTCGACGCCCTCGGCGCGCTCGGTGTCGAGGCCGACACCTGGCTGGTCAAGGAGCGCGACGGGGCCGACGCGACGATTCGGGTCCATGGGCCACGCGGGACGGTCGAGTGGGCCTGCGAGCGCCGTGCGCGCCTCGATCGCGCGACGCTCGGCGCCCTCCTTCAGCGCATGCACGAAATGCGTGGGCGCTTCCAGAGGACGCTCCTCTTGACCGAGCACGTGACCCCGCCGATTGCGGATGAGCTTCGAGCTCACGGCATCGCGTTCGTCGACCAAGCGGGGAATGCCTTCCTGCGGGACGAAGGGCTCTACATCTGGGTCACCCGTCGTCCACGGAAGCGAACCGCACCGATCACGCGACGAGCACTGCACGCCGCGGGCCTGAAGCTTGTCTTCGTGCTCCTTCGTCAGCAGGCGCACGTGCGCACCTTGCGCGAGTTCGCCGCGGAAGCCGGCATTGCTCTCGGGGGCGTCGCGCGCATCCTGCGCGAGCTCGAGCGCCGCGGTTGGACGCGCAAGCTGCGCGACGGCGTCGAACTCCACGATCCCGAGGCGATGCTGAAGCGTTGGGAAGAGGGCTATGCCGAGACACTGCGGCCGAAGCTCTTCCTCGGAGCGTGCCGTCGCCGTCCGGGCACCACGCTCGAGGACCTTCCGCGCGCGATCGCGAACACCCGGGCGCCGCAGAAGATCGCGATCGGAGGGGAGCTCGGCGCGGCGCTACTCACGGGCCGACTGCAGCCGACGACGGCGGCGCTCCACCTCGACGGCCTCGAACCGATCGAGGTGATGCGCGAGCTCCAGCTCCTCCCCGATCCGCACGGGGACGTGTTCTTGTTGCGCGCCTGGGGTCGACCACCGCGCGAAGGCGCGAAGGGCCCAACTGACGCGGCGTTCGCCGACCCGCTGCTCGTGCACGGGGAGCTCCTCCTGCATCCCGACGACCGCCTGCGTGACGTCGCGCGCGTCGTCAAGGCCGAGCACATCACGCCACGATGGAAGTGAAGCTGCACGCGCGGGATCTCGAGCTCCTGCGCGACTTCCTCGATGCGATGGAGCGCGCGGGAGCGGAGTGCTTCCTCGTCGGCGCGGGTGCTCGTGTGCTCGGATTCGACCAGCGGTGGGGCCTTCGAGGGGCACGCGCGACACTCGACTGGGACTTCGCGGTCCGCATGGAGAGTTGGGAGCAGTGGGCTCGACTGGTTTCACAGCTGATCGGAGGAGCGAGGGCGAGGTTCTCGCAGAGTCGGGCCCTGCACCGATTCACGCACACGAACGGCGCGGTGGTGGATCTCGTTCCCTACGGTGGCCTCGAGGCGCCGAACGGCGAGATCACGTGGCCGGATCGATCCAGCATGAACGTGCTTGGATTCGCAGCATCCGAGCCGGGGCGCGAGCGCCTCGTCCTGGATCAAGGACTCGTGGTGCCGGTCGCGGCCACACCGAGCCTCGCGCTCCTGAAACTCCATGCCTACCGCGAGCGCCGGCAGCGTGGCGAACGGAAGGACATCCAGGACTTCGACTGGTTCCTTCGCAACTACGAGGCGGCCGGCAACGAGTTGCGCGTGCACGACGAGCTCGCCGAGGAGCTGCTCGACGCTCGATTGGAGATCGACGACGGGGGCGCGGCGCTGCTCGGTTCCGACGTGGCGCGAGGACACGACTCGGTGGTGATCGATGCCGTGCGCGCCATCCTCGGCGAGGCGCGCGATCCGTGGTCGCGCGTGATCGCCGACCTGTTCGTCGGCGTCGTCGGGGTCGACGAAGGCCGCGTCGACCGTCGCAGGAAGGAGGCGAGTCGACGTTTCGCCGCCTTCGAGCTCGGGCTCGCGCTGGGGAGAGGGGCCGAGCCGAGCTGAAACGCGCTCGTCGTGATCCTGTCTCTGGGGTCGACCCGGACGGCCGGAAAGAACTTCAGGGCCGGCGGGTTCCTGCCGATGCGGACGGGGAGTGGTGCTTCCTCTGTCGAGCAGGGTGCTGGCGGGTGCGGTGATCGTCGCGGTCGCCGTCGCGAGCTTCGTCGTGCTTGAACGGTGCGGTGCGGCGTCCGTTTCGCGGGCGGGGGAGCTTGCGTTCGCTCCGGTCGAGGACCCGAACGGCGCGCGGCCGATCGAAGCGGCGGCGCCGGCCGTCGAGGCGCGCGAGTGGTCGCAACTGCGCGCGGACGCGACGCGGTTGCTCGGCCGGCGCGTCAAGTTCGTCGTGCAGTTCCACGGCGAGGTTGGGACGTGGAAGTGCTACCTCTCGCGCTTCTCCGCGCGCGACTTCAGCGCGTTCCAGTTCTGGACGGACGAGCAGTTCCCCTTCCGCTCGGAGGATTTCACCGCGCCGATCGCCCGCGTCTTCGCGCGGCGCGGGTCGGGTGCGGAGGACGTGCTGCACGAGGCGAAGCGGTACAGCCGGTTCGAGATCGAGGGCACGTTGCGCGAGCTCTTCCTCGGCGAACCGTGGATCGAGGCGGAGAGCGTGCGCGTGTTGCCCGAGGCGCTCACCGACGGCTCCGTGATCCACGGTGGGCGCGCGCTGAGCCTGATGGACGACGGCCTCTGGAAGCTCGCCGAGTCGGAGCTCGACATCGCGCTCCAGGCGCGCGTGCCAGAGCGCGCGCGGGCGGAGCTCGAACGGTTGCGGCAGGCGTGTCGCGCGAACTCCGCGCCGGAAGCGCGCGCTCCGTCGCGTCCGTGGACGGGCCCGACGCCGAACCTGCGGTCGCCGCGGCGGCGTGAACCGCTGGACTGATCGCGCTCGCGCCGTCGCGCGAAGTGGGGAATCCGCGCCCTCGGAGGTCCGGGACGGCCGGGGCGACCCGCGCGCGTGGGCTCGGAAGTGGAGTACGCGCCGTCGCGCTCACGCCGATTGCGCCGCGCGCGCGAGGCTGCGATCCTGCGCGCCATGCTGTGCGAACTGGCGATCGAGAACCTCGCGCTCTTCGAGGGCGCGACGCTGACCTTCGGCGCGGGGCTGAACGCGATCACGGGCGAGACGGGGGCCGGGAAGAGCCTCTTGATCGACGCGCTCGAGCTCTTGCTCGGCGAGCGCCCGCGCGCGTCGCTCGTGCGCAAGGGCGCGAAGGAGGCGCGCGTCGAAGGGCGGTTCGTGCTCGCCGCGGAGAGCACGCGGGCGCGGGAGCTCGCGACGTGGTTCGAGGCGAACCTGCCCGCGGCGCTCGAGGAGTGGAGCGCGCTCGCGCTGGGCGACGAGCGCGAGCTCATCCTGTCGCGCACGTTGTCCGCGGAGGGCCGTTCGCGCGCGTGGATCAATCACCGGCCGGTCACGCAGCGCGTGTTGCGCGAGCTCGCCGCGTTGCTCGTCGAGATCCACGGGCAGAACGAGCACCAGCGCGTGCTCGAGCCGCAGGAGCAGCTACGGTTGCTCGACGCGTTCGGCGAGCTCGATCTTCGCCTCGCGACGTACCGTGCGGCCCGTGCGAGCTGGATCGAGGCATCGCGCGCGCTCGCGGAGTTCGAATTGCGTGCGAGAGAGCGCCGCGACCGCCTCGACCTGCTGCGCTTCCAGGCGCGCGAGCTGGGCGACGCCAAGCTCTCGATCGACGAGCACGCGGGGTTGATCGCCGAGCGTGAAGTGCAGCGCAACGCGAGCGCGCTCGGCGGCGAGCTCGGCGGGGTCGTCGACGAGCTCGTCGAGGGTGATGCGGCGGCGCTGGGGGCCGTGCGCAAGGCCGTGCGCGCGCTCGAGCGGTGGGAGCACAAGATCACGACGCTCGCGCCGCCCGCGGAGGAGCTGCGACAGGCGCTCGCGCATCTCGAGGAGGCGTGCGGGGACTTGGCGCGCTTTCGGGATGGGTTGGAGTATTCGCCCGAGCGTCTCGAGGCGATCGAGCAGCGGCTGTTCGTGATCGAGCGTCTCGCCACGAAGTATCACCTCGATGTCGCGGGGCTCGTCGCGCGGCGTGGGGAGCTCGAGCGCGAGCTCGCCGCGATGGAGGGCGAGGCCGTCGACCAGGGAGCGCTCGTGGAAGGCGCCGCGAAGGCGCTCGCGGAGCTCGAGACGCGCGCCGCGGCGTTGACGCAGGCGCGGAGGGCGTTGCGGGCGCGGTTGAAGAAGGAGGTCGAGCGTCGGTTGGCGGAGCTCGGGCTCGAGAAGGCCAGGTTCGACGTGAAGGTGGAGCCGCGGGTGTTGCCGGAGATCGCGAGTCCGAATGTGGATGCGCGGCGCACGAAAGCGCTCGCGGAGGAGCGGCGGTTCGGGATGGATGGCGCGGATGTGGTCGAGTTCCAGCTTGCCGCGAATCCGGGGGAGGATGCTCAGGCGCTGCGACTGGTTGCGTCGGGCGGGGAGGCCGCGCGGATCTTGCTCGCGTTGAGGACGGCGCTCGCGTTGCGGCAGTCGGTGCCGACGCTCGTGTTCGACGAGATCGATTCGGGGGTGGGTGGGCGGTTGGGGCCGAAGGTCGGCGAGCATTTGAAGGAGCTCGCGGGCACGCAGCATCAGGTGTTGTGCGTCACGCATCTGCCGGCGATCGCGGCGGTCGCGGATCACCATTTTCAGGTGAAGAAAAGCGTCGCCGGCGGGCGCACGAAGACGAGCGGGGTCGAGCTCGATGGGGAGGAGCGGGTGGCGGAGATCGCGGACATGATCGCCGGTGGGGGTGGGCAGGCGACGGCGCGGGCGGAGGCGAAGCGGTTGTTGGGGGGGTGACGGCGGGGCCGTTGGTTGCCCTTGGGGGTGGGGCGGAGGCGGCGGGGACGGCGGGAGCAATTGCCGGATGTGCGAGAGAGGCGTTGCCGGGGCAAAGGCGCACATGAGGGTGCTTCCGCATCCCTGATCCTGGTCGAAGAGGGGGAGCGAAGGCGGTGAAGGGGGAAAAGGCGAGAGGCCGTCGCTTGTGCGACGGCCGCTCTTTTTCTCTTCACGTCCGGCGGAGTTCCGAGGCTCCGGGCGGGTCTTGCTTCGTGCTCGTGTACGTGCGGGCGTCAGCTCTGTTTGCGCAGGCCCGCGAGCAGGAGCTCCACGAGGCGTTGGGTTTTTTGTTCCACCTCCGCGCGGGCGCCGAGTTCGCGGCCGGAGAGTGCGTAGGGGAGCAGGCCGTTGGTCGCGAGTAGGAGGGTGCGCGCCATCGATTGGGGGTCGCCGGCGCGGAGGTGGCCGGAGCGTTGGCCTTCCGTCAGCACCTGGGCGAACACGTCGGCCTCGCGGGTGAGGTGCTGCTCGCGCCGCTCGAGGTACTGGCTGCGCAGCACGCTGAACATGTCGTCCAGGCTTTCGTGGTAGGCGTGCACGCAGTCGAAGCGGAAGAGGATGCGCGCGGTGAGCATCCGTTGGAGGCGCTCCTCGGCCGAGCCGCCGGAGTAGAGCGTGCGCTTCAGGTCGTCGATCAATCGCTCCACCACGCGGTCGATCGAGGCGAGGAAGATCTCCTCCTTGCACGTGAAGTGCACGTAGACGGTGCGCCGTCCGATGCCGGCTTCCCGTGCGAGGTCGTCGGCGGTGGTCTTCTGGTAACCGAAGCGGGCCAGCATCTGGTCCGCGGCGTCGAGGATGCGCTCCCTCATGGGGGAGCGGGTCACGTTCCTGAGGATCATGGTCAAAGGGTACTCCTGCACGAATCGGACGCTGTTGTGCATCCGTAAGACTGTTCTGGAGCTCCCACGGCCGGCTGGGGTCTGGACGGGCGAGGCGACGGCCTGCCGACCGTGGAGCCACGCAGGGTCCGGGACGAGGCCGGGGGAGCGTGCACGGGAGTACCTGGAGCCTCCGCGCGGGCACGTGGATCTGCGCAAAGTCCGTGCATGGACTCGATGGTGGCTCCCTTCACTGGCAGGGGATCGCCGGTGGCCGTTCCGGTCTTCCGAAGCGGACTCCCGGCCGCGTCCGCGCGCGCTTCGGGCGGATGCGCCAGCGAGCGGGGCCGGTACCGCCGCGGCGCGCGTTCCGACCCTCGCTTCGCGTACCTTGTCGCCCCCCATGTCCACTCATCACGCGATCGAACCGATGCGCTTCCACCGCCAGTTCCTAGAGAAGCCCTGGGGCGGGCGGCGGTTGGAGCGCGTGCCCGGTTTCCAGCTGCCTGCCGGGTCGATCGGGGAGACGTGGGAGCTCGTCGACCGCGAGCTGGAAAACTCGGTCGTCGCGACCGGGCCGTTCCGCGGCTGCACGCTGCGCGAGCTCCTCGAGGACTACGGCCCCGAGCTCCTCGGTCGCGCGCGCCGTTCGCCGCAGGGCGAGTTCCCGGTGCTCGTGAAGTTCCTCGACGCGCGCGAGGACCTGAGCGTCCAGGTCCATCCGCGCGAGGACCAGGTCGGCGCGCTTCCGCCCGGCGACGGGCCGAAGACGGAGTGCTGGTACATCCTCGACGCGCTGCCCGGGAGCGTCGTGTACCTCGGCCTGAAGCCCGGCGTCGACGCGCAGACCTTCGCGCGCGCGGCGAGCGGCCCCGGCGTCGTCGAGTTGCTCGAGCAGCGCGTCGTGCGCGCCGGCGACTTCGTCTTCGTGCCGGGCGGCACCGTGCACGCGATCGGCGCGGGTGTCGCGCTCGCCGAGGTGCAGCAGACCTCCGACACGACCTATCGCCTGTACGACTGGGGCCGCGTCGACGCACAGGGCCGCCCGCGCCCCGTGCACGTCGAACAGGGCCTCCGCGCGATCGATTTCGACCTCGCGCCGAACGGGCCGGCGCGGCCGAAGCTCGCGACGACGGCGCGCGGGGCGCGGTCCGCGAGCCTCGTCGACGTCCCGGCGTTCGCGGTGGAGCTGGTCGAGCTCGATGCGCGCGCCGAGCTCGCGCTCCCCGTGCTCGATCGCGCGCGCATCGTCGTCGTGCTCGCCGGCGCGGGCGCGCTGCGTGCGAGCGAAGCGCAGCACCTCACCCCCGGCGACACCTGGCTCGTGCCCGCGAGCCTCGGGACCCTTACGCTCGAAGCCGAGGAGCCGCTGAAACTGCTCGTCGTGCGCACCCAGGAGTGACATGGAACGGAACGAACACGACGAGGTCCTTCACGACGACACGACGGCCGACGAGCGCCCCAAGGCGCGCGGCGGGGAGGGCGACGAGCTCGTCGAGGACGGCGCGCCCGAGGACGAGGTCGAGGAGGAGGCCGAGGACGAGCTCCCGGGCGACTTCGTCGACGAAGCGTTGCTCGAAGAGGACGCGGCGACGCCCGAGCTCGTGCGCCTCAACAAGTACCTCGCCGACCACGGCGTCGCGTCGCGGCGGCGCTGCGACGAGCTCATCCAAGGCGGCCAGGTGACCGTCGACGGCGCGATCGTCACCGAGCTCGGCACGAAGATCGATCCCGAGCGCCACAAGGTCGAGATCGACGGCTTCGTGCTCGCGCCGAAGAAGCTGCGCAAGCGCTACTACCTGCTCAACAAGCCCGGCGGCGTCGTCTGCACGAACGAGGCCCGCGAGCTGCGTCCGCGCGCCGTCGACCTCGTCACGGACCCGCGCAAGGGCCGCATCTACACCGTCGGAAGGCTCGACGAGGAGTCGAAGGGCCTGATCATCCTCACGAACGACGGCGAGTTCGCGCAGCGGATCATGCACCCGCGCCACGGCGTCGAGAAGACGTACCTCGTGCGCGTGCGCGGCAAGATCGACGACGCGGCGATGCAGAAGATCCGGAACGGCATCCACCTGTCCGAAGGCAGGACGTCGGGCGCGCGCGTGCTCGTGCACGAGCGCCAGCGCGATTCGTCGTGGCTCAGCGTCACGATCCACGAGGGCATGAACCGCGAGATCCGCCGCTCGTTCGCGCGCGTCGGGTACAAGGTGCTCGAGCTCAAGCGCACGCGCATCGGTCCGTTGACGGATCGCGGCCTCAAGATCGGTCGGTGGCGCGAGCTCACGCGCTCCGAGATCGATGCGCTCGTGAAGGGCGCCCCGCGCGTGTCGGCGACGGATGCGCGCGGCAAGAAAGGCCCGCGCCCGCCGCGCACGTTCTCGGGCAAGGGCGGCTTCGTCGAAGCGGAGCACCGCCGCGAGGAGCGCGTGCGGTCCGACGATGGAGCTCCGCGCCGTGAACAGCGGGAACGCTCGAGCGGCGGGGCCCCGCGCCGTGAAGCGGGCGAGCGCCCGAGCGGTGGGGCTCCGCGCCGCGA
>JACRIO010000103.1 GCA_016220035.1 Planctomycetota bacterium
GCCGGAGCACCGATCGTCCAGGTGAACGGTTCGCCGGGGCCGCGGCCGCTCGCGGCGCGGAGCCGCGCGAGCGCGCGCTCGTCGTCGCCGCGCGCGGCGAGGGCGTACCCGCTCTCGGTCGGGAAGAGCACGAGCTCGCCGGCCTCGAGGGCGGCGCGCGCCGCCGCGCTCCACTCCGGCCGCGGATCGGTGTCCGTCACCTCGATGCGTCGGCCTGTTCGGGTCATCCGGGCATGGTCCGGCACGGACCGCGCTGCTAGCCTATCGGCCCGCCGCGGCGAACAGAAGCGCGCGCGGCGGCGCGAAAGCATCCCACCGTTCGTCCCATGGAGCGCACGAACCCCGGCGATCCGAGTGACCTCCGCGAGCCCGCGTCGGGTTCCGCCGGCGAAGCGAACTCCGCGCGCGGCCGTGACCCGCGCGAGCTGCTCGTGCGCCTCGCCGCCGGTCTCGCGCACGAGATCAAGAACCCGCTCTCGACCATGGCGATCAACCTCGCGCTCATGGAGGAAGACCTCGGCGGCCACCGCGCGGCCGGTGCGTCGGAGCTCTCGCCGCGCGAGAAGCGCGTCGAAAAACGCGTGAAGACGCTGCAGCGCGAGGTGCAGCGGCTCGAGACGATCGTCGAGGACTTCCTGCGCTACGCGCGCGGCGGGCAGATCAACCGCGCGCCGGCGGACCTGGTCCAGCTCGTGCGCGAGACGCTCGAGTTCGTCGAGCCGGAGGACGCGCGCCTCTCGATCCGCCACCATGTCGACCTGCCGCTCGGGCTGCCGCTCGTCATGCTCGACGAGGGCGCGTTCCGCCAGGCGCTGCTCAACCTGCTCGTGAACTCGCGCCAGGCGATGCCGTCGGGCGGCGAGCTCATCGTCCGCGTGCGACGCGAGGGCAACTTCGCCGAGCTCTCCGTGACCGACACCGGCGTGGGCATGAAGCTGGAGGAGGTGGAGCGCTGCTTCGACGTGTACTTCTCGACGAAGAAGGGCGGCACGGGCCTCGGTCTCGCGACCACGCGGCGCATCGTCGAGGAGCACGAGGGCACGATCACGGCCGTGTCCGAGGTCGGGCGCGGCACGAGCTTCTCGATCGTGCTGCCGCTCGTGGTCGAGATCCACGGTGCCAACGCGGAAGCCGCGGTGGAGGCCGGCCCATGACGAGCACGGAGCGCGATCCCGCGGAGAAACCGTTCCGCGTGCTCATCGTCGACGACGACGAGGCGCACGCCGAGGCGCTGTCGGACAGCTTGGAGGTGGAGGGGCACGCGTGCGTGCTCGCGCACTCCGGGAAGGAAGCGGTGCAGAAGCTGTCGGAGCAGACCTTCGAGGCCGTGCTCACCGACCTCGTCATGCCCGACCGCTCGGGCATCTAGGTCCGGAAGGAGGCGCGCGCGCTCCAACCCGACTGCGTCGTGCTGCTGATCACGGGGCACGAGTCGCTCGAGACCGCCGTCGACGCGATGCGGCACGGCGCGCAGGACTACCTCGTGAAGCCGGTGCAGATCGGCGAGCTCCGCGCCCGTCTCGCGCGCGCCGTCGAGACCGCGCGCTTGAAACGGCGCAACGTCGAGCTCCAGCGCCAGCTCGACAAGCGCTTCGGCTTCGAGGGCATCCTCGGCAACTCGCCGCCCATGCAGCGCCTGTTCGAGGTGCTCGGGCAGATCAGCCCGACCAACGTGACCGTGCTCGTGCTCGGCGAGAGCGGCACCGGGAAGGAGCTCGTCGCGCGCGCGATCCACGTGAACAGCCCGCGCGCCAAGGAGAACTTCGTCGCCGTCAACTGCGCGGCGCTGTCCGAGGGCTTGATCGAGTCCGAGCTCTTCGGCCACGTGAAGGGCGCGTTCACCGGCGCGGTGTCGGCGAAGGAAGGCCGCATCGTGTACGCGGACGGCGGGACGCTGTTCCTCGACGAGGTGGGGGACATGCCGCTCGCGACGCAGGCGAAGCTCCTGCGCGTGCTCGAGGCGCGCGAGGTGACGCCCGTGGGCGGCAACGCGTCGCGCAAGGTCGACATCCGGCTCGTCGCCGCGACGAACCGCGACCTCGAGGCCATGGTGAAGGCGGGGACGTTCCGCGAGGACCTCTTCTACCGCCTCAAGGTCGTCACGATCGCGCTGCCGGCGCTGCGCGAGCGCAAGAGCGACCTCCCCTTGCTCATCGACCACTTCGTGCACGAACTCGCGGCCGCGCACAAGCGCAACGTGCGCGGCGTCTCGCCCGAGGCGCGGACGCTGCTCACGCGCTACGACTGGCCCGGCAACGTGCGCGAGCTGCGCAACGCGATCGAAAACATGGTGCTGCTCGGGCGCGGGGAGGTGCTCGCGGCGGAGGACGTGCCCGAGCCGATCCAGGGCGGCGGCGCCGCTGCGGCGGAGCCCGCGCCGGGCGCGTACGCGCTCGCGGGAAGAGCGCTCGAGGACGTGGAGCGCGATCTGATCCGCGAGTCGTTGAAGCTCTTCGACGGCAACCGCGAGAAGACCGCGCGCTCGCTCGGCATCGGCGAGCGCACGCTCTACCGCAAGATCAAGGAGTACGGGCTCACCTAGGCGGGCTGCCAAGCGGGCAGCGGGCGCGCGGGGACGTCCCGGCCTCTGCCAAGGTGGCATGCGGCGCGCGGCCGGATCCTGCGCGCAAGTCCCTGTGCTCCAAGCCCTTGGGCGTGGTGCCACCCTGGCACGCGGTTTGGTTCGGCGGCGGCGCCGCGCGCCTACCACCCGCGCTGCGCGGCGACCCAACCATGAGCAGCAAGAGCAAGATCATCGGCATCGACCTCGGCACCACGAACTCCGTCGTCTGCGTGATGGAGGGCGGACAACCGATCGTGATCCCCAACGCCGAGGGCGGGCGCACGACGCCGTCCGTCGTCGCGTTCCAACCCGACGGCGCGAAGCTCGTCGGCGCGCCGGCGAAGCGGCAGGCGGTCACGAACCCCACGCGCACGATCGCGTCGATCAAGCGCTTCATGGGCCGGCGCCACCACGAGGTCGCCGCGGAGGAGAAGGCCGTCGCGTACAAGCTCACCGGTGCCGCCGACGAGCTCGTCAAGCTCGACATCGACGGCAAGAAGTACACGCCGCCCGAGATCAGCGCGTCCGTGCTCGCCTACCTGAAGGAAGCGGCGGAGGCGTACCTCGGCGAGAAGGTGACGCGCGCCGTGATCACGGTACCCGCGTACTTCAACGACGCGCAGCGCCAGGCGACGAAGGACGCCGGCACGATCGCGGGACTCACCGTCGAGCGCATCATCAACGAACCGACGGCGTCGGCGCTCGCGTTCGGCCTCGACAAGAAGAAGTCCGGCCGCGTCGCCGTGTTCGACTTCGGCGGCGGCACGTTCGACATCTCGATCCTCGAGATCGGCGACGGCGTCTTCGAGGTGCTCGCGACGAACGGCGACACGCACCTCGGCGGCGACGACTTCGACAAGGTCCTGATCGACCACGTCGCGGAGGACTTCCGCAGGAGCTCGGGCGTCGACGTCCGCAAGGACCCGATGGCGATGCAGCGCCTCAAGGAAGCGTGCGAGCGCGCCAAGATCGACCTGTCGTCGATGGCGCAGACCGACGTGAACCTGCCCTACATCACGATGGACCAGACCGGTCCCAAGCACCTGCAGCTGACGATCACACGCGCGAAGTTCGAGGCGCTGATCGAACCGCTCGTCGACCGCGCGAAGGGGCCGAGCCTCCAGGCGCTCAAGGACTCGGGCCTCGACGTGGGTCAGATCGACGAAGTGATCCTCGTCGGCGGCTCGACGCGCGTCCCGTCCGTGCACGCGCTCGCGAAGCGGCTCTTCGGCAAGGAGCCCAACAAGAGCGTCAACCCCGACGAGTGCGTGGCGCTCGGCGCGGCGATCCAGGGCGCGGTGCTCGGCGGCGAGGTCAAGGACGTGCTCCTGCTCGACGTGACGCCTTTGTCGCTCGGCATCGAGACGCTCGGCGGCGTGTGCACGAAGTTGATCGAGCGCAACACGACCATCCCGTCCAGCAAGAGCCAGGTGTTCTCGACCGCGTCCGACAACCAGCCGCAGGTCGAGATCCACGTCCTCCAAGGCGAACGCGAGTTCGCGCGCGACAACCGCACGCTCGGCCGCTTCAGCCTCGAGGGCATCGCACCCGCGCCGCGCGGCATGCCGCAGATCGAGGTGACCTTCGACATCGACGCGAACGGCATCCTGAACGTGAAGGCGAAGGACAAGGGCACCGGCAAGGAGCAGACGGTGCGCCTCGAGGCGTCCTCGGGCCTCTCGAAGGACGAGGTCGAGCGCATGCGCCGCGACGCCGAGGCCCACGCGGCCGAGGACAAGGAGCGTCGCGAGCTGGTCGACCTGAAGAACAAGGCCGAGCACCTCGTGCACGAGACCGAGAAGCACCTCGCGGAGCACAAGGCGAAGCTGCAGCCCGCCGACGTGTCCGCGATCGAATCGGCGCGCGACGAGGTGAAGCGGCTCCTCGCCGACGCGAACGTGTCGCGCGATGCGCTCCAGGCCGCGGTGGCGCAGTTCGAGACCGCCGCGCAGCGCCTCGGCCAGGCGATCTACCAGCAGGGCCAGGCGGCCCAGGGCGCCGCGGGCGCGCCGCCTCCGGGCGGGGCGCCGGGCGCGGGCGCGCACGGTCCCGCGAGCGACGAACCGGTCGACGCGGACTTCGAAGTGAAGGCCTGACCGCCCTCCGTCGAGCCGCTCCCGCCGCGCAGATCCCGTCCGGGGCCTGCGCGGCGTGCTTTCGAACGTGCTGAGCGGAAGTGCACCGCGCCGAGCAGCGAAGCGCGCACGCACAGCGTGCAGAGGCCGTCGCGCCGCGCGAGAATCGACCTCCGCCCGGGTTCGCGCCGTGGCACGC
>JACRIO010000101.1 GCA_016220035.1 Planctomycetota bacterium
CAGAGGGTGTTCGTGGTCGCGCGCTGCGAGCGCGGCGCCGCCGACTTCGACGCTGCGATGGAGCGCGTCGACGCGATCGCGCACGACGCGCTCGACGCGCGCGAGGTCGCGAGCGGGCGCTTCGAGACCGCGGGCGAGCTCCAGTCCGTGATGGAACCCGAGCGCTACCGCGCCGGCGTCGTCGCGTTGAAGGAAGCGATCGCCGCCGGCGACATCTTCCAGGCCGTGCTGTCGCAGCGCTTCGAGCAGCGCTTCGCGGGCGATCCGTTCACGCTCTACCGCGTGCTGCGCCTCGTGAACCCCTCGCCGCACATGTTCTTCTTCGCCGCGGACGGGCTGACGCTCGCCGGCTCCTCGCCCGAGCGGCTCGTCTCCGTGCACGGACGGCGCGTCGAGAACCGCCCGATCGCCGGCACGCGGCCGCGCGGCGTGAGCGCCGACGAGGACGAGCGGCTCGCGCGGGAGCTCGCGTCCGATCGCAAGGAGCGCGCGGAGCACGACATGCTCGTCGACCTCGCGCGGAACGACCTCGGACGCATCGCGCGGGTCGGCTCCGTGCGCGTCGTGGAACACGCGGCCCTCGAGCGCTTCGCGCGCGTGCAGCACCTCGTTTCGCGCGTGGAGGCGGAGCTCGCCGACGGGAAGGACGCGCTCGATGCGCTCGCGGCGTCGTTCCCGGCCGGCACCGTGTCGGGCGCGCCGAAGGTGCGCGCGCTCGAGCTGCTCGGTGCGCTCGAGCCCGACACGCGCGGGCCGTACGCGGGTTGTTTCGGCTACCTCGACTTCCGCGGCAACCTCGACACGGCGCTCGTGCTGCGCTCGTTCGTCGCGCGCGGCGACGTGCTCTCCTTGCAGGCGGGGGCCGGCGTCGTGTTCGATTCCGATCCCGAGAAGGAGCGCATGGAGACGCTGCACAAGGCGCGCGCGTTGTTCGAGGCCGCGACGGTCGCGGGCTCCGACGCGTTCCGGTCCGCGCGACCGGATCCCCTCTCCGCGACGAAGGGCGGCCGCGGATGCTCGTGATGATCGACAACTACGACTCCTTCACGTGGAACGTCTACCAGGCGCTCGCGGGGCTCGGGGCGGAGGTCGCCGTGCATCGCAACGACGCGCTCACGGTCGACGAGGTGCTCGCGCTTTCGCCCAGCGGCATCGTGCTCTCGCCTGGACCCGGTCGCCCGAGCGACGCGGGGATCCAGCCGGAGCTCCTGCGGCGCCTGCACGATTCGATCCCGCTCTTGGGCGTCTGCCTCGGCCACCAGGGCCTCGTCGAACGCTACGGCGGCGCGCTCGAGCGCGATCCCGTGCCGACGCACGGCAAGAGCTCGCTCGTCCACCACGCGGGCGATCCGTTGTTCGCGGACCTGCCCAACCCGTTCCCCGCGGGCCGCTACCACTCGCTGCGTGCGCGCCGCGATGCGCTGCCGGACGAGCTCGAGCTCACTGCGTGGACCACCGAGGGCCACGTCATGGCGGTGCGCCACCGTTCGCTGCCCCGTGTCGGCGTGCAGTTCCACCCCGAGTCGATCCTGACGCCCAACGGCGAGCGGATCCTGGCGCGCTTCCTCGCGCTCTGCGGAGAAAGACCGCGCGTCGCATGAGCACGCAGCACCTCCCCCACGCGCTCTCCGTCGTGCTGCGCGGCGGCACGCTGTCGCGCCTCGAGACGCACGCGGTGTTCGCGGAGCTCCTGCACGGCGGCTTCGATCCCGCGCAGCTCGCCGGTTTGCTCGGCGGGCTCGCGGCGCGCGGCGAGACGCCCGACGAGATCGCGGGCGCCGCGGACGCGCTGCGCGCGGCGATGAAGCCCTTCGTGCACGGCCACCCCGACGCGATCGACACGTGCGGCACCGGTGGCGACGGCCTCTCGACCTTCAACCTCTCCACCGCGGCCGCGATCGTCGCGGCGGCGTGCGGCGCGCGCGTGATCAAGCACGGGAACCGCAGCTCCTCCTCGCAGTGCGGCAGCGCGGACCTGCTGGAGGTCGCGGGGTTGCCGCTGGAGCTCGCGCCGGAGAAAGCGCGCGCGCTGCTCGACGAGGTCGGCATCACGTTCCTGTTCGCGCCCGCCTACCACCCCGCGCTGCGGCACGCGGCGGCGGTGCGCAAGGCGCTCGGGACGCGCACGCTGTTCAACTACCTCGGCCCCTTGTGCAACCCCGGCCGCGTGCGCCGCCAGGTCGTCGGCGTGCCGCAGCACGGGCGCATCGAGAGCACGGCAAAGGCGCTCGAGCAGTTGGGCCACGAGCGCGGCTTCGTCGTGCACGGCGCGGGCGGCGCGGACGAGCTCACGCTCGCGGGCGAGAACCACGTGCGCGCGGTCGGCGAGCAGGCGTACGAGCGGCTCGACGCGCAGTCGCTCGCGCTCGACGCGGCGCCGGTGCGCGCGCTCGCGGGCGGCGACCCGAACACGAACCTCGCGATCCTGCACTCGGTGCTCGACGGTCGCGCGAGCGCCAACGCCGACGCGGTGGCGCTGAACACCGCCGCCGCGCTGCTCGTCGCGGGCCGCGCGAAGGACGCGCGCGCGGCGCTCGACCTCGCGCGCGGCGCGCTCGCGAACGGCGCGGCGAAGCACACGTTCCAACGCTGGATCGCGCGCGCGCGGGAGATCGCATGAAGGCTCTCCAGGGGACCAAGCTCGCGCCGGTGATCGAGGCGGTGCGCGCGCGGGCGGTGGAGCGGCGGCGAGTAGTGCCGCTGGCAGAGTTGCGCCGACGCGTCGAGGCCGCGCGGCGAGCGCACGGGTCGTCCGGCGCTCGTTCGGAAACTGAGGGAGTCACGGAACGCGCCGCGAGCGTTCCGATCACGGCGCAGGATCGCGAAGCGGACGCGCAGCACGTCCTCACGCCGCGCGCGCGCTTCCTCGCGCGCTTCGGGAAGGACGAACTGGCCCTGATCTGCGAGCTGAAGCGCCGCTCGCCGAGCGCGGGTCCGCTCCTCGCCGACGACGGCCCGCGGCCGGGAGCGCGCTACCTGGCGCTCGCCGAGGCCTACGCACGGGCCGGCGCCGCCGCGTTGAGCGTGCTCACGGAGCGCGACCACTTCGACGGCGCGCTCGACGACCTCGCGAGCGTCGCGCACCTCGGCGTGCCCCGGCTGCGCAAGGACTTCCTGCTCGACGAGTACATGCTCCTCGAGAGCGCCGCCCATGGCGCGGAAGCGGTGCTCCTGATCGCCGCGCTCCTCGACGACGCGGAGCTGCGCGACCTGCGCCAGCTCGCGAAGGAGCTCGATCTCGCCGTCCTACTCGAGGTCCACGACGAACAGGAACTCGAACGCGCGCTCCCCATCGCGCCCGACCTCCTCGGCGTGAACGCGCGCGACCTGCGGACGCTGGTCACCGACCTCGCGACCGTCGAACGCCTGCTCCCGCGCATCCCGAACACGACCGTGCGCGTCGCCGAGAGCGGCCTGAAGACGGCGGACGACCTCCTGCGCGTACGCCGCGCCGGCGCCGACGCGGTGCTGGTCGGCGAGACGCTGGTGCGTTCGAACGATCCGCTGCGTACCCTCCTCGATTGGAAGGCGGCGCTGCATGGCTAGCACCATCGATCTCCCCCGCATCAAGGTCTGCGGCGTCCGGGACTTCGCGGACGTCGAGGGCGCGCTCCAGCTCGGGCTCGGCGCGGTCGGGTTCGTCGATCACGAGGATTCGGTGCGGCACGTCGAGAGCGATGCGATCCGGCGCGTCGTGCGGCGGCTGCCCAAACCCGTCTTGTCCGTGATCGTGATGGTCGACGCGACGCGGCGGCATGCCGACTCCATCCTGCTTTCGACCGGCGCGCGCGCCGTGCAGCTCTGCGGGATGGAGCGCGCGGTCGAGTGGCGCGATTTCGAGCTGCCGATCCTGCGGCGCATCCCCGTGGGCGACGGCGCGGAGGAGGAGTTGGAGCGCTGGCGCGGCGTCGCGACGGGCTTCGTCCTCGATCACCCGCACGCGCCGGGCGGGACGGGGTGGGCCGTGGATCTCGAGCGCGCGCGCGAGCTCGCGCGCCTCGGTCCGTGCCTGCTCGCGGGCGGCCTCGACGCCGAGAACGTCGAGCGCGCCGTCTCGATCGTCCGCCCCTGGGGCGTCGACGCGAGCTCGCGTCTCGAATCCGAGCGCGGCGTCAAGGACGCGCGCAAGGTCGAGGCCTTCGTCCGCGCCGCCGCGCAGGCGCTCGCCGCGGTGCACGGCAAGGCGACGTGAGGCCTGTCTCCGCGCCTTCCCCGGGCGCGTGAACTCGATTTCCGCTCGCGCGTGCATCCGTGCGAGCCGCAAAGCACGATGAGCACGCTCCTCGCGGGTCGGACCGCGCGCGAGCACGACTTTGGAGGAGTCCCCCATGCCCACGACGCTCGACACCACCCGTTTCGGCACTTACGGCGGCACGTTCGCGCCGGAGACGCTCATGGCGCCGCTCTTCGAGCTCGACCGCGAGTGGAAGCGCTGGACCAATGACGCGGCGTTCCAGGCGGAGCTCGCCGACCTGCTCGCGAACTTCGCCGGGCGGCCCACGGCGCTGACGCACGCGAAGCGTTTGTCGAAGGAGCTCGGCTGCGAGCTCTGGCTCAAGCGCGAGGACCTGCTCCACACCGGCGCGCACAAGCTCAACAACACGCTCGGGCAGTGCCTGCTCGCGCAGCGCATGGGGAAGCGCCGCGTCGTCGCCGAGACGGGCGCGGGGCAGCACGGCGTGGCCTCGGCGACGGCGTGCGCGCTGCTCGGGCTCGAATGCGTCGTCTACATGGGTTCCGTCGACGCCGCGCGGCAGCGCATGAACGTCCTGCGCATGGAGCTCCTCGGCGCGACGGTGCGCGTCGTCGAGCACGGGCAGAAGACGCTCAAGGACGCGATCAACGAAGCCATGCGCGCGTGGGTCGCCGATCCCACGGAGACGCACTACGCCCTCGGCTCCGTGCTCGGCCCGCATCCGTTCCCGTCGATCGTCGCGGGCTTCCAGGAGGTCATCGGCCGCGAAGCGCGAAAGGAATTCCACGCGCGCACCGGCAAGCTCCCCGACGTCGTCGTCGCGTGCGTCGGCGGCGGCTCGAACGCGATCGGGATCTTCCGGCCGTTCCTTCCGGATGCGGCCGTCGAGCTCGTCGGCGTCGAAGCCGGCGGACTCGGCGTGGGAAAAGGACAGCAGCACGCCGCGCGCTTCGCCGGCGGCGAGCCCGGCGTTCTGCACGGCTGCTACACCTACCTGCTCCAAGATGACGATGGACAGATCCGGCCGACGCACTCCATCTCGGCCGGTCTCGACTACCCCGCCGTCGGTCCCGAGCACGCCATGCTGCACGACGAACAACGCGCCCGTTATGCCTGGGCCACCGATGACGAAGCCCTGCGCGGCTTCGAAGTGCTCGCCGAGCGCGAGGGCATCCTGTGCGCGCTCGAGAGCGCGCACGCGGTCGGCTGGGTCTTGCGCGAACGCGCGGAGCTCGCCGGGAAGCGCGTGCTCGTGAACCTGTCGGGCCGCGGCGACAAGGACCTCGACACCATTGCCGCCGCGCGGCGCGCGAAGGACGGCGCATGAGCGCGGTCGACAAGCTCGAGCTGCGCCTGCGCGCCCTGCGTTCGACCGGACGCAAGGGCATCGCGCCGTACGTCACGGCCGGCGACGGCGGAAGCGCGGTGACGCTCGCCGTGCTGCGCGAGCTCGCCGACCTCGACGTGCCGTGCGTCGAACTCGGCTTGCCCTTCAGCGATCCGATCGCCGACGGCCCGCTGCTCCAGGCCGCGAACGACCGGGCGCTCGCCACGGGGACCACGTTCGAGGAGGTGCTCGAGATCCTCTCGCGCTTCCGTCGCGGCGGGCCCGGCGAGATGGGCCGCGACCTCCCGGTGATCGTGATGAGCTACGCGAACCCGCTCGTGCGCCGCGGCTGGGCGAACGCAGTCAACGCGCTCGCGCGCGCCGGCGCGGACGGGCTGCTCGTCGCGGACCTGCCGATCGAGGAGGCGGGAGCGATGCACGCTGCGGCGCGCGCGGCCGGCATCGCGCCGATCTTCTTCGTCGCGCCGACCACCAGTGAGCAGCGCACGACGACCGCGATCCAGCTTTCGCGCGGCTTCGTCTACGCGATCGGACGCCTCGGGGTCACCGGCGCGCGGACGGAGCTCGACGAGCCGGCGCAGGCGTTCCTGTCCCGCGTCCGCCGCGTCGCGGGCGGGCTTCCCGTCGCCGTCGGCTTCGGCATCACGAGCGCCGAGGACGTCAGCGCCGCGCTGCGCCACGCCGACCTCGCGATCGTCGGCAGCGCGTTCGTCGAGCACGTGCACCAGGCCGTGTCGCAAGCCGTCGCGCCGCGCAAGCTCGACGCCGCGCGCCTCGCCACGCGCGAGTTCCTGCAAGTGCTCGCGAGCGGCGTCCCGGGCTGAGCGGCAACCCGGGTCGGGCGGGCGGGCCGCGGGTGCTCGTCCCGTCCCCGTTCGGCGTGGACGGGACGGTCCCATGGAGCGAACGGGGCTCGCCGCGCAGCCTGGGCCGCCGTGCGGCGATCGGTGTTCGACCGCACATCTTCGATCGAGCATCGCGTCGCCGCCGTGCGCGCTCGTGACCGTGGGCACCTCGATATTCGAAGCTGGATTGGCCGCCACGGATCCGGCGCTCGATCACGGGGGGGCCCCGCATGTGCGACCGGCGCAGCGCCTGCAGGCGAGCAACGTGGATCCATACGTCACCCGTGGGTTCCAGGAGGGGGGTGAGTGGAGCCGCCTCCGAGCGCCGCGCGGCCGCAGCGCCCCCGGCCGAGTTCGATCGCGCAATCCACCGAGGGGTGCGCGAACCAGGCCTTCATGGCTCGGCATGATTCGAAATCGGATTGCAGCCAGGCGTGTGCACGCGCCGCCGACCGTGCGTTCTCGACATCGGGAGCGAGTCCGAATGAACGCAGCGCAATGTGGCGGAGGCGCGCGCGGCCGGCCTACGCTCCACGTCGTACTCGCTCCATGCGTCTCGCGCTGGATTGCGCGCTGCCGATCGGCGGCGCCGGCGCGACGCGGGCTTGCCTGAAAACGAAGGACAGATCGACACCATGCGCTCCACCCGCTCCTCCTACTCACTCGCCCTTTCGCTCGTCGCATCCCTGCTCACCGCGCCCTCGGCGCGCGCAGCCGACGCGACGGTTCCCGGGACGTTTGCCACAGTCCAGGCGGCGCTGAACGGCGCGGTCGACGCCGACAACGACGGGAAGATCACCATTCAGCTCGGCGCCGCGACCTTCACCGGCGCGTTCCTCGTCGCGCGCGACAACATCGAACTGGTGGGCGCCGGCGCAACGACGATCCTCCGCGCTCCCACGGGAACGGCGGAGATTCCGGTCCTGAGCGCTCTGCTCGTCTCCGGCTTCGAAGTTCGCGATCTGACCATCCGCGGTTCGGCGTTCAAGCCCGGTTTGGACGTCTCGGACACCGAAGGACTCGTGGTCGAGAACGTGCGCATCGAGCTCGCCTCGGAAGCAGCCGGGTTCGTGGGCTGCAATTTCGCGTCGCTCAGCAACCTCACGGTCATCGACTGCGGGGCGGGCATCCTGCTGCGTGACTCGATCGGCATCGAGCTCACGAACAGCACGTTCACGAGCAATGACGCCGAGGCGGTGCTCGTGCGCGGCTGCACGAATACGCTCGTGAGCAACATCGTCTGCTCCGACAACCTGGGCGCGGGGGTTTTCGTCCGCCGATCGACCGCCACGGTCCTGAGCAACGTGACGAGTACCGACAACCTCGAGGATGGCCTCTTCATCCGTGAGGTCGTCGGGATCGTGATCGACAACTGCACCCTGACGGGCAACGGCGGCTTCGGTGTGTTCACGCGCCGCAGTATCGGAGTCGATTTCGATGGCGCGGCGGCGGGTGTTCAGGGACCCGTCGGGACCAACACGATCACGGGCAACTCGCTCGGCGTGACCAACTGAGGATCTCCGGCTCCGAGAACGAGGAGACCCCGCAAGGGGCTCCTTCGCTCCCCATCGGCCGTACACTCCATCCCGCGGCTGCGGTCGGTCGATGCAACAGGTGCGTGCTCGTCCGCTACTTCATGACCGCCCCCGTCACCACGGTGACGGAGGACCTCCCCTGTCGCGCCGCGTTGCGGCTCTTCCGCGAGAAGGGCTTTCGCCGCGCGCCGGTGATGCGCGGCGACCTCCTCGTCGGCATGGTCAGCGAGCGCGACCTCGTGCGCGTCCTGCCGAGCTCGGTGGCCGACCTCGACAGCGCCGCGGGCCTGCGCGCCGAGCGCGCACTCGTCGGCCAGGTCATGGCGAAGCGACCGGAGATCGTCGGGCCCGACGCCCACCTCGAGGACGTCGCGCGCGTCATGCTGCAGAAGAAGATCGGCGGGATGCCCGTGGTCGAGGGGCGCGCGCTGGTCGGGATCATCACCGAGACGGACCTGTTCCGCGCGCTGCTCCAGATCAGCGATCGCACCGATGGCGTGCGTTTGACGCTCGCCACGCCGGCGGGAACGCGCAGCGACGACGTGGCGCTCATCTCGCTGCGCATCGGCCTGCGCCTCGTCACGCTCCTGACCCACGAGTCGCCGGGCGGCGCGCCGCTCGTGACGCTGCGCGCGGTCGGCGCGCGCTGGCGCGAGCTCCCGGACCTGCTCGCGAAGGCCGGGTACGCGGTCATCCAAGTCGTGCCGCCCGCGCTCGAAGCGGCGTGAGCTTCAACCCTCCTCGGCGCGGAACCAGCCGAGGCGCAGGAGCCCGCCGAGCACGAGCCCGAGCAGGAGCCCGAGGCCGATGTGGCCGAGGCCGATGCACGCCGCCGCCGTCGCGACGACCACGAACGCATCGGCGCGCGAGTGCTGGTCGCGCGCGACGAGCGCGAGCTCGACGCCGCTGATCACGAGCATCACGCCGAGCAGGCTCGCGGGGAACGCCGCGCACAGCGCGATCAGCGACGCGCCCAGGAAGAGCCCGCAGAGGATCTTGGCCGCGCCGAGGATCAGGATCGAGCCGCCCGTGCGCGCGCCGAACCGCACCTGGCCCGCGAGCCCGCCGCTGCCGTGGCACATCGGCATGCCGCCGAACCAGCCCGCAACGAGGTTCATCGCTGCGACGGAGAGCGCGACGCGCTTCGGCGCCGCGGGCTTGTCGGGGAAGAGGTCGGCGGAGAGCGCACACACCGCGATCACGGAGTTGAGCAGCGTGAGCGGGAGCTGCGGCAGCACGGCCTTGGGCAGCGCGGACTCGAAGTCCTGCATCGACGGCGCCGCGAACGCCGGAAGGTGCAGGCCGAGACCGAGCGCGTGCACGAGCTCCGGCTTCCGCACGAGCGCGAGCACGATCCCCGCGCCGAAGATCACGAGCGCCGCGGGGACGCGCCGCGTGACGATCGGCGCGCAGCAGACGAACGCCGCGAGCAGCGCGGGCAGGTAGCCGTCGAGCGCGAACCACGCATGGGTGCTCGTGATCGACTCGAGGCCGCGGATCGCGAGCGAGAGCCCCAACGCGAGCTGCAACCCGCGGATCGCGCTCTTGGGCAGGTTGCGCTGGATCCAGTCGACCAATCCGGTGAGCGAGAGCACGAGCAGGAGCGCGCTCACGCTGATCCCCGCGGCGAGGATCTGGGGCGCGGTGAGCCCCTCCGCCAGCGCGACGGCCGCGATGGCCTTCATCGGCTGCACCGCCATCGGGATCCCGAACGCGAGCGCCGTCACGACGTTGAACACGCCCGCGAAAAAGAGCGCGCTCGCGAAGTCGAGCCCGTTCTGCGCGCTCATCGCGACGAGCAGCGGCAGGAAGGTCCCCATGTCCCCGAGCGCGCCGGCGAACTCCCGCCGATCGAAACGCGCCGCCCGCAAGTTCTCGCGCCAGGTGGACAAGGCGGGACAGGATCGCGGGCCGACCCTCGACCGGCAAGCCCGAGCCGTCCGCGAGCGCGCTCGGCCGCGCGTCGCGCTCCGTCAGTCCTCGCCGAGCCCCGCGCTCACGCGGAACATGTGACCGTCGGGGTGGCGCAGGTGGAACTCGCGCACGCCCCACGGTTCGTTCGTCGGCGGCATCGTGACGAGCATGCCCGCGGCGACGGCCTGCGCGTGGAGCTCGTCGAGCTCCGCGATCGAGCCCATCCACCAGCTCATCCACACGCCGTCCGTCTCGTCGTCGCCGGGATGCCGCGGGAGGATCGTCCCGCGCGAGCCCTGACCGTCGCGGCAGAGGAAGATCGTCGCGTCGCCCGAACACACGCTGCCGAAGTTCGCTTCGCCGTGCGCATTGCGGTCGGCGCCGTCGTCGATCGGGCCCTCCGCGTTCCATGTGAAGCCGCGCTTCCAACCGAGTTGCTCGAACCAAGCGAGGCTCGCGGGGAGACTGCTGACGTTGAGCACGGGGGTGATGCCGTGGACGGGCATGGAGACCTTCCTCGACGATCGGCGCTCACTTCGAGATCAAGAAGTGCGCGACGTCGCCCTCGCGCATCGCGTAGTCGCGGCCTTCCACGCGCAGCTTGCCGGCGGCCTTGATCGCGGCCTCGCTCTTGTACTGCACGAGGTCGTCGACCGAGTACACCTCGGCGCGCACGTAGCCCTTCACGAAGTCCGTGTGGATCACGCCCGCCGCGACGGGGCCCGTGTCGCCTTTGTGGATCGTCCACGCGCGGATCTCGATCTGGCCCGCGGTGTAGTACGTCTGCAACCCGAGCAGGTGATAGGCCTCGCGGATCAACCGGTTCAGACCGGGTTCCTTCAGTCCGAAGTCGGAGAGGAAGCTCGCGCGCTCGTCGGGCGGGAGCTTCATCAGCTCGCCCTCGATGTCGCCGCACAACGGCACGAAGTCGGCGCCCGTCGCCTTCGCGTGCTCGCGCACGATCGTCGGGAGCTTGCCCGTGCCCTCCAGATCGTCGTCGCCGACGTTCGCGACGTAGAGGACGGGCTTGATCGTGATCAGGAACAAGGGACCGAGCACCTCGAGCTCCTGCTTCGTCCACTTCTCCGCGCGCAGCGCCGTGCCCTGCTCGAGCAGCGCCTGCGCCTTCTCCATGACCACCTTCTGCGCCAACGCTTCCTTGTCGGCCGCGCGCGCCTTCTTCCCCACGCGTTCGAGCGCGCGCGTGACCGTGTCCAGGTCGGCCAGCGCGAGCTCGATGTCGATGATCTCGATGTCGCGCTTCGGGTCGACGCTGCCGTTCACGTGGATCACGTCGCCCTTCTCGAAGCAGCGCACGACGTGCAGGATCGCGTCCGACTCCTTGACGTTGCCCAGGAACTTGTTCCCGAGCCCCTCGCCCTTCGACGCGCCCTTCACGAGCCCCGCGATGTCGACGATCTTGAGCGACGCGGGGACGATGCGGTCGGTGGTGATGAACTTGTGGATGACCTCGAGCCGCGGATCGGGCACGTCGACGATGCCCACGTTGGGCTCGATCGTGCAGAACGGGTAGTTCGCGCTCTCCGCGCCCGCGGCGGTGATCGCATTGAAAATGGTGGACTTGCCGACGTTGGGCAGTCCGACGATGCCGCAGGCGACGCTCATGAGGGGGACACGGAGGGGGACTCTTCGGGAAACGGGGGCGAAGAGTCTACCCGGGGCGCGGGGCAGCCGCGATCCGCGTTCCGCGCGGCGTTCGCCGCCCCTATCGAGCGAGCCCGCCTTCGTTATCCTGCTCGCGCCATGCAGCCCGCCTTCCTCGCCGCGTTCCTCGTCCTCGTCCCGCCCGTCCACGTCGCGCAGGCGCCCGCGCCGGCCGCTCCGAAGCCCGCGCCGACCGCCGACGCGCCCGCGTTCGTCAAGCAGACGAAGATCATGCCCGACGGCGTCACGATGACCGCCGACTGGTATCCGGCGGAGAAAGCGCGCGCGGGAAGAGCCCCCGAGGTCGTGATCGTCGCGTGCCACATGGCGCGCGCCTCGCGCGCCGAGTACCGCGCGATCGCGCCCAAGTTCGGGGCGCTCGGCTGGGACGTGCTCGCGATCGACCAGCGCTCCGGCGAGAAATTCGGCGACGTCGTGAACGAGACGGCGAAGAGCGCGACGACGGCGCTCGGCGGGACGCAGGGCTTCCAGGCGGCCTACGGCGACCTCGCCTTCGCCGTGCAGTGGGCGCGCGAGCTCGCGCCCGGCGCGAAGGTGGTCCTGCTCGGCAGTTCGTACTCGGCGTCGCTCGCCGTCCGCTACGCGACGAGCGTCGACGGCAAGGCCGACCTCGTGCTCGCGTTCTCGCCCTCGGAGTGCCTGAACGATTGGACCGTGGCGAACGACGCGAAGTCCGTGCGCGTGCCCGTGTTCGTCACGTGCGGCGACGGCGAGCGCGAGAAGAAGAACGCGGAACCCATCGCGGAGGCGCTGCCCGCGAGCTTCCGGCGCACGTTTTGGCCCGCCGCAGGCGTCAAGGCGAAGCACGGGGCGCAAAGCCTGCTCGTTGCGGACGCCGCGGCGGGTGAAGCCGTGTGGAAGGCCGTGCGCGAGCAGGTCGGCGCGCTCGTGAAGCCGCGCTGAGCACAACCTCCGGGACGGGGCGCGACCGCCGGCCTCGGCCGCTTCCCGCGCCCCGCGAACACGACCTCGACGATCCGCGGGATCACCTACGGATCCGGCGGTTCACTCGCGATCGACGCTCGTGAGCGGGGTCCCGCTCTGCGCCGCGCGCAGGTGGCGCGCGCACGTCTCCAGGAACTTCGGCTTGTCGAGCGGCTTCGTCGCGTAGTCGTCGCAGCCCGCGTCGATGCAGCGCTCGCGGTCGCCCTGCATCGCGTTCGCGGTGAGCGCCACGATCGGCCGCGCGTAGCCGCGGGAGCGCAGCTCGCGCACGGCGCCCCAGCCGTCGAGCACGGGCATGTGCATGTCCATGAGCACGAGGTCGAACGGCGTCCCCGCGGCTTCGGCGGCGAGCGCCGCGTCGACCGCCTTGCGGCCGTCGTCGACGACTTCGCACACGGCACCCGCGCGCGTGACCACGAGCGAGATGAGGCGTTGGTTGTCGCGCCCATCGTCCGCGAGCAGGATGCGGCCCGCGAGCGCGGCGGTGGTGCGCGACGGGAGCGGTGCGGTGGGTTCGGATTCCGTGTGCGCCGCCGGGTCGACGAAACGCACGCCGTCCAGGTCGCCCGTCGCGATGCGCACGCGGAAGACGCTCCCCTTCCCCGCTTCGCTCTCGACCTCGATGTCGCCGCCGAGCATCTCCGTGAGCTTCTTGCTGATCGTGAGGCCGAGCCCCGTTCCGCCGAACTTGCGCGTCGTCGAGCTGTCGGCCTGGGTGAACGGCTGGAAGAGGCGCGCGAGCTGCTCCGGGCTCATGCCGATGCCCGTGTCGCGGACCTCGAACACCAGCGCCCCGGGGCTCCGTTCGCAGCGCACGCCGATCGTGACGCCGCCCTTCTCCGTGAACTTGATCGAGTTGCCCGCGAGGTTTACGAGCACCTGGCGCAGGCGCGTCGGGTCGGTCTCGATCCGCTCGGGCTGCGCTCCATGCCAGCGGATGTCGAGCTCGGTCCCCTTCGAGTTCGCGCGCGCGCGCAGGAGCGACACCACGTCCTCGACGATGCCCACCGGCGAACACGCGATGCGCTCGATGGTCATCTTGCCCGCCTCGATCTTCGACAGGTCGAGGATGTCGTTGATGATCGTGAGCAGGTGGTCGCCGTTGCGGCGCACCGTGTGCACGCAGTCGATGCGCTGCGCCTCCGACAGCGTGGCGTCGAGCAGGAGATCGGTGTACCCGAGGATCGCCGTCATCGGCGTCCGGATCTCGTGGCTCATGTTGGCGAGGAAGTCGCTCTTCGTGCGCGTCGCCTCCTCGGCGAGCCGCCGCGCCTCGTCGAGCTCGCGCGTGCGCGTCGCGAGCTCCTGCGCGTGCGTCTCGAGATCGCCCTTCGTGCGGTCGAGCTGGCGCGTGTACTCCTCGAGGCTCGACTGCGCGAGGCGGCGCTCCGTGATGTCCGCCATGGAACCGGCCATGCGCACGGGACGGCCCGCGTCGTCGCGCATCGTCGCGCCGCGCAGCTCGAACCAGATCCACACGTCGCCCTGGGTGCGGAAGCGCGCTTCGACGCGGAACGGCACCTCGGCCTCGAAGTGCAGTTGGAGCGCGGCGGCGAGCTCTTCTCGATCCTCGGGGTAGACCAGCTCCTTCCACGCCTCCATGGTCGGCGCACTGTCGTCCGCGAGCCCGAGCAGTTCGTGGAGCCGCGGCGAGAAGTCCATGACGCCCGTGGTCACGTTCCAGTCCCAGATGCCGGCCGTAGAGCCGCCGACGGCGAGCTCGTAGCGCTGCTCGCTCGCGGCGAGCGATTCCTGCGCGCGGCGCATCTCGCTCGTCATCGTCTCCGCGAGCCCCATCGCTCGCGACTGGCGCGTCGCGAGCGACCAGACGTAGAGCGCGAACAGCGCGCTCACCGCGAGACCCGCCGCCAAGACGCCGTACGCCGAGTCCGCGCGCAGCTCGCGCTCGAACGCGGGACGCGTGCTGACGACGAGGCTCCACTCCCGTCCGCCGACGGGGATGGAGAGCCAGCGTTCGTAGCGCCGTCCGGCGTAGGCGTCCGGGCCGAAGGCGCCCGGCGCTCCGGCGAGGTTGCCGTCCTCGTCGTGGAGGAGCTTGCGTGCCGCGGGGCCGTCGCCGTCGAACAGGTCGAAATCGATCCCGTCCTCCGACTCGTCGAGCAGCCCGTCGAAGACCGCGCGCGGAGCGAGCGGCATGCAAACCCAACCCTCGAGGCTCGTCCAGCGTTCGTCGGCCGTCATGTGCGGCGCGCCGCGGCGATACACGGGCAGGAGGTAGAGCACGCCCGCGAGTTCGTCGTCACCCGCGAGCGGCGCCGTCAACGTCGCGTCGCCGGAAAGCGCCGCGCGGCGCGCCGCGGCGCGCACGTTCGCATCGGAGCCGAGATCGCGACCGAGCGTGGCGCCCCCCCGCGGCGTCGGCTCGAAATACGCAACGACCATGCCGCGGGCCTGCGCGGCG
>JACRIO010000102.1 GCA_016220035.1 Planctomycetota bacterium
CGCGCGGGCGCGGAGCTCGCGAGCGAGGCCCTGCAGTGCATCGGCGTCGACGCGAACGGCCTCGAGGACCTCGACCGGCGCATCCTCGCGTGCCTCGCGACGAACCTCGGCAACCCGGTCGGCATCAAGACCATCGCGGCGGCCGTCGGCGAGGCCGAGGACACGATCGAGGAAGTGTTCGAGCCGCATCTGTTGCGCTCGGGCTTCGTGCAGAAGACCGCGCGCGGCCGCGTGATCACGCAGGCGGGCTGCCGCGCGATCGACCTCGACCCGCGCGGGCTCGCCACGACGCCGGACCTGTTCGCGTGAGCGTCGACGCAGCGATCGCGCGCGCGCGCGCCCGGCCGCCGCTCGCGTCCTGTCGCCGGGCGCGCTTCGGCTGCGACCTCCCCGCGCGCGCTTCGACGTCGCGCGCGCGCCTGGGCACGTTCCACACGCCGCACGGCGCCGTGCGGACGCCCGCGTTCATGCCCGTGGGCACGAAGGGCACGGTGAAGGGCGTTTTTCCGCGCGACCTCGCCGCCGTGGGCTCGACCATGATCCTGGCGAACACCTACCACCTGCACCTGCGGCCGGGCGAGGCGCTCGTGAAGGAGCTCGGCGGTCTGCACCGCTTCATGGACTGGGACGGGCCGATCCTCACCGACTCGGGCGGCTACCAGGTCTTCAGCCTCGGCCACATCGCGAAGATCGACGACGACGGCGTCACGCTGCGCTCGGTCGTCGACGGCGCCCTCGTGCGCTTCACGCCGCGCGGTGTGGTCGACATCGAGCGCGCGCTCGGCGCGGACGTCGCGATGGCCTTCGACCAGTGCCCCGCCGATCCCACGCACCGCGCCGACGTCGAAGCGGCGTGCGAGCGCACGCGGCGCTGGCTCGCGCTCTGCGTCGAGCGCCACAAGGAGCTCGGCGGCGAGGAAACCGGCCAGGCGCTCTTCGGCATCGTGCAGGGCGGGATCTTCGCCGACCTGCGGCGTGCGAACCTCGAGGCGGCCGTCGCGCACGACCTCGTCGGTTACGCGGTCGGCGGCGTCAGCGTCGGCGAGGAGCGCGAGCACGTGCGCGCCGGCATCGACGCGTCCGCGCCCTTCCTCCCCGAGCACCGCCCGCGCTACCTGATGGGCGTCGGCACGCCCGAGGACTTCTTCGACGCGATCGAGCGCGGCATCGACCTCTTCGACTGCGTGACGCCGACGCGCCACGCGCGCAACCACAACGCCTTCACGAGCCGCGGCAAGGTGAACTTGCGCAACGGGGGCTGGCGCGCGGACGCATCGCCGCTCGACCCGGAGTGCGACTGCATCGCGTGCGCGCGCTACTCGAAGGGTGTCCTGCGCCACTTGTGCACGAGCGAGGAGATGCTCGGGCCGATGCTGCTCACGCTGCACAACCTGCGCTTCTTCCATCGTTTGATGGAACGGATCCGCGAGGCGATCGCCGCGGACCGCCTCGCCGAGCTGCGCGCGGAAGTGCTCCCGCCCATGAGCGGGCGCCGCTCCCCCGCCGAGGCGGGCGCCTGATCACGCACGCACGGCCGCGACGACGAGTTTTTCGCTGAGCAGGGGCGCCATCCACGCGCGGCGCGCGATCACGAGGCCCGCGGCGGCGAAGTCGGCCTCGAGTTCGGCGAGGCTCGCGCGGTACGGGACGCGCTTCCCGGTGAACCGGGCGCGCAGGGGCCGGGTCCACGCGCCGAGCGTGTACTTGTGGCGCACGTCGACGACGACGCAGCGCCGCGCGACGCGCGCCATCTCGCGCAGGATCGCGGGGCGCAACTCGCGCGGCACGTGGAAGAGGAAGCGGATCGAGAGCACGACGTCGAAGCTCCCGTCGGCGAAGGGCAGGCGCGCGGCGTCGCCCCGCACGAGACCGAAGCCCTGGGGTTTCGACGCGGATCCTGCGGTCACTTCCCTTCTGTCGGAGTTCGTCCCCGCCGCGTTCGCCGGAGATCCGGTGGCTAGACGGGCCTCGCGCAGCATCGGGAGCGACAGGTCGGCGCCGACGAAGCGCTTCCCGCTCACCGCGAGGAACTCCGCGAAGCGTCCCGTGCCGCACGGCACGTCGAGGAACGTCTCGCAGCGCGCGAACTCGTCGCCGAGCGCGCGTCGGATCGCGCTCCACTTGCGCGCGGTCGAGCGCGCCGAGTGCGCGCCGGAAAAGCGCCGCGCGTCGTACTCCTCGGCGACGTGCGGGTCCTGGTAGTGGGCCTGCTTCGCGCGCCACCGTTCGAGCTCCTCCGCGCTCACGGGCCGTGCTCCGACCGGCAGGGTGCCGCGCTCACCGGCTCACTTCTTCTTGTAATCGGGGCACTTCACCGCGTTGGGCCGCTCGGGCCGCGTGCACGCGTTGCCGTAGTCCCACTTGCACGTGTCGCAGAGGTGGCGCTTCGACTCGAACGCGAAGAGCCGCCGCAGGAACTCCGTGATGCGGCGCGTGATCGGCAGGACGTCCTGGCCCACGCCGCGCCTCCGCTCAGCGCTTCGTCCCGGCGCCCGAGAGCACCTCGATGCGGGAGAGGTCGACCTTCTCGGGCTGGCCCGACGCGCCGGCCGAGCGCGTCGTGATGCCCGTGACGCCGATCTCGTAGCCGACGAAGCGCGCGAGGTCGTAACGCTTCTGCGAGCAGACCACTTCGGCCGTGAGCTTGTTGGCCCAGCGGATCACGTAGCGGTCGCCGTCCTGCTCGAGCCAGCCGCGCTTCTGGAAGCGGCCCCACAGCGGGTCCTGCGAGAGGCTCGCCTCGCGCAGCTCGGCGGCCTTCTTCTCGAGCTCTTCCTTCTGCGCTTCGGTCTTCGCGTGCCCCTCGGCGCGCATCGCCGCGATTTCCTCGCGCGCGGCGATCTCCTCGAGACGCTTCCGCGCGTTCTCCGCGGCCGGGCCGGTCGGGTGCGCCTCGAGCTCCTTCTTGTACGCGGCCTTCGCGGCCGTGAAGTCCGGCTTCTCCGACGCGAGCGCCGCCTGCATCAGCTTCTCGGCGTTCCCGAGCGCGTCGCCGCTCGTCGCGGCCGCGGGTTGCGCCTTGACGTCGGCCTTCGCGGCGGGCTTGGCGGCGCTCTCGGTCTTCGGGAGCGCGACCACCGCGGCCTGCGCGGCGAGCTCGCGCTCAGCGGCGGCGAAGAGCACCTTGCCGTCCTCGCCCGCGGCGAGCGCCAGCGTGTCGCCCGCGGCGACCCAAGCGTGCGCGGAGGTCGGCGAGACGATCTTGATCCAGTCCTCGGCCATGGCCTTCTTCGCGTCGTGGCGCGCGACGAAGCGCACGCGGTCGCCCTTGGTCAGCGTCTGGCGCAGGGCGTAGCTCTTCTCCCCCGCGGACGGCTGCGGGCGCATGCGCACGCTGTTGGCGGTGATCTCGAGCATCCCGGAGTCCTTCGACTCCTTCGCGTACTCGCCGTAGATCCAGACCTCGACGCCCGCGGGCGACGAGACCTCGAGGAAGCCCGCGCTCTCGCCGTGCACCTGGAGCACGGTGCCCGCCGCCGCCTTCGACAACGGGTCCGCGTCCTTGTCGGCGAGGTTGAGGAGCTTCGCTCCCGCGTCCTTCACGCGCACGTAGCGCGCTTCCGCCGGTTGCTCCTGCGCCGCCTGCGTCGCGAACAGTGGCGCGGCGCCCGACACGAAGGCGGGCGCGGCGGCCATGGCGAAGAAGGACAGGCAAACGAACGTCCACGTACTCTGCATCGACGGCTTCATCGGATCCCCTCGAACTCGTCTCGGTGCTCGATCCCTGTACTTGACTCGTTGGTGGCGGGCGCGCGGCGCTCCGGCGTCGAGAACGCGCTCGTCGCTCGGTCGGGCCGCATTCGAGGAGAACGGTCGCGCCGCGGCACGCGGCCGCGCGGTGCGCTCCCCTCGCGCTCCGGTCGGATGCTAGCGGCGCCCGAGGGTCGAATCCACGGTCTCTTCGCGCGCGCGCGCCCCCGCCGACCGCTCGGCAGGCCCCGCTTGGAACCGTCGCGCGCCGCTGGCAGACTCGCGCGCACCCATGCACGCACACGACCGCGGCGAGGTGCTTTTCCCCTACATGTTCTGGGCGCACACGGAGCCCGCGCGGACGCGCCATCCGCTGACGCAGTCGGGCATGCCGGCGGCCGACCCGGCGCTCTTCGCCGGTCTCCCGGGGATCGACCTCGGGCATCCGACGGCCGAGGCGCTGCCCGCCTTCGAGCACGCGCTCGCGGAGCGCCAGGGGCTCCCCGCGGAGCGCGTGCTGGTGACGCTGGGCGCCTCGGGCGGGATGCACGTCGCGGCGCTGCGCTGGTTCCGGCCCGGCGTCCGCGTCGTGACCGAGGCCCCCTCCTACGAGCCGTTCCGCGCGCTCCCGGTCCACTTCGGCGCCGAGACCATGGTGATCGAGCGGCGGCTCGAGGACGGCTGGCGCCTCGACGTCGCCGCGGTCGAGCGCGCGTGCGCGAGCTCCCCCGGCGTGGCGCACGTCTTCCTCGCGAACCCGCACAACCCGACCGGCGCGCGGACGAGCGCCGACGACCTCGCGCGCCTCGCCGCCGCCGCGGCGCGCACGGGCGGCGCGCTCATCGTGTGCGAGGTCTACATGGAGTACGTCCCGCCCAAGGACCGCGTGTTCGCGCACCAGGTGGCGCCGAACGGCGTCACGATCGGGAGCTTCACGAAGGCCTACGGCCTGGGTCCGCTGCGCCTCGGCTGGATCGCGCTCGGGAGCGGCGTCGCGAAGGAAGCGCGCACGCTGCGCGACTGCACCTACCTCGCGCACGTCGACCCGCCGACGATCACCCTGCGCGCGGGAAAAGTAGCCGTCGACCGGCTCGCCGACCTCTACGGACCGGTCGCGCGCAACGCGGCGGAGGTGAAGCCGCGCTTCGAGCGCTGGCTGCGATCGTGCACCGCGATCGAGAGCACGGTCCCCGAGCACGGGATCATCGCGTTCCCGCGCGTGAAGGGCGTCCTTGACACGCGCGCGCTCGCCGAGTTCCTGGTGAAGGAGGGCCTCGTCGACGTCGTGCCGGGCGAGTTCTTCGGCCGCGCGGGTCACGTGCGCATCGGCTGCGGTGTTCCGCTCGCACAGCTCGAGGAAGGGCTCGCGCGCTTCGAGCGCGGCGTCGCGCAGTTCGTGCAGCGCGCGCGGTCATGAGCGAGGCGCGCGTCACGGTCCTGCACACGCGCATCGTGAGCGGCACGGGCGGCGGGCCCGAGAAGACCATCTTGAACTCGCCGCGCTTCCTCGAAGGGACGCGCTGGCGCGAGGCGGCGCTCTACCTGCACGCGCCCCTCGATCCGGGCATCGAGGTGCTGCGTGAGCGCGCGAAAGCACGGCGTTGTCCGTTCCACACGCTCGCGGACAAGTACCCGTTCGACCCGCGCACCTTGAAGCAGTGCGCCGACCTGTGCCGCGAGCTCGGCGTCGTGATCTGGCACGGGCACGACTACAAGTCGAACCTCTTCGGCGTGCTCTTGAGGAAGCGCTGCGACCTGCGCCTCTTCACGACGGTGCACGGCTGGGTGAAGTACACGCGCAAGACGCCGCTCTACTTCGCGGTCGATCGGTGGTCGATCCGGCGCTACGAGGAGGTCGTGTGCGTGTCGCAGGACCTCTTCGACGAGTGCGCGCGCTTCGGCGTGTCGAAGGAGAAGCTCACGCTGGTCGAGAACGCGATCGACACCGACGAGTTCCGCCGCGCGGGCGCGCCGTCCGCGTCACCGCTGCGCGCGTCGATGCCCGCGGGACGGCTGCTCGTCGGCGCGGTGGGCCGGTTGTCCGAGGAAAAAGGCTTCCACCACCTGATCACGGCCGTCGAGCGCGCGATCGAGCGCGGGCTCGAGCTCGAGCTGTGGATCGCCGGCGAGGGCGACCAGAAGCCGCGCCTCGAAGCGCAGATCGCTGCTTCGAGGCACGCGGCGCGGATGAAGCTGCTCGGCTTCCAGAAGGACGCGCTGCAGCTCTTCGAAGCGCTGGACGTGTTCGCTCTGTCGAGCCTGCGCGAAGGCCTGCCCAACGTCGTGCTCGAAGCGATGGCGATGGAGGTCCCGGTGCTCGCGACGCGCTGCGGCGGCATGGAGGCGTTCGCGGAGGACGGCGAGGACGCGCTCCTCGTCGGCACCGACTCCGCCGACGAGCTCGAACGCGGCCTCGCGCGCCTCGCGGAGGACGCCGCGCTCCGACAGCGCCTCGCGACGACCGCGCGCGCGAAGATCGAGCGTGACTACTCCTTCGCCCGCCGCATGCAGCGCTTCGCCGCGCTGTACGAGCGCATGCTCGCGCGGCCCCGCTGATCGCGCACCGCGGGCGGGGCCTGGGCGAATCCGGGTCTCCTGCGCGCGCCGCCGCGCGGCCCGCATCCGTCGAGCGCCGGACGGATTCCGCCCTCCCCGGCGCCCGCAAGATGCGGGACAATCGTGAAACGGGGCCGCCTTCCCAGACAAGAGGGAGCGCCGCCCACCACGAGATCCCATGCGACTCCTTCCCCTCCACGCGGTCGTCCTCGCCCTCCTCGCCCCGTACTCGCCGACCGCGCGCGCGCAGTGCCCCGGTTGGTCGACCGAGTTCGGCGTCGCGGGGCTGACCACGCTCGGTCCGGGGAACGGCGTCCTCGAGGTCGCGGCCGTCGCGACCTTCGACGACGGGACGGGGCCGGCGCTCTACGCGGGCGGGACCTTCATGACCGCGAGCAGCGTCCAGACACCGCGCATCGCCCGCTGGAACGGCACGAGCTGGTCGTCCGTCGGCGGCGGGTTCACGGAGCTCTATGGCGCGGTCCGCGCGCTCTGCGTGTTCGACGACGGCCTGGGTGGCGGCCCATCGCTCTACGCGGGCGGATCGTTCACGCAGGCGAGTGGCACGCCGGCCAACGGCGTCGCACGTTGGAACGGAACGAGTTGGTCCGCGCTCGGGCCGGGGATCAGCGGAACGGTGAGCGCGCTCACCGCGATCGACGACGGCAGCGGCCCCGCGCTCTACGCCGGCGGCGACTTCACGTCCGCGGGCGGCGCGAGCGCGCAGAACGTCGCGCGCTGGAACGGCACGAGTTGGTCGAGCTTGGGCGCGGGCCTCTTCGATCCGCCGCGGGAGATCGTCGGGCACGACGACGGAGCCGGGACGAAGGTCTACGTCGCGCACGGATCGTACGTCACGCGCTGGACGGGGGCGGCGTGGCAGACGATCGGAAACCTCGCGGTGACGATCCCCAACCCGCCGGTTCCACCCTTCCCCTTCCCGTATGCGATCACGCTCGCGAGCTACGACGACGGCGGCGGCGCACAGCTCTACGTCGGCGGACGCTTCGACAGCGTGAACGGCGTCAGCGCGCTCAACCTCGCGCGGTGGGACGGTGCTGCGTGGTCGAGCGTCCCGAACGCGCCGATCCCGGTCCCCGGGCGCTGGGTGAACGCGCTGCGAACGCTCGACTACGGCCTCGGACCCAAGCTGTACGTCGGCGGACTGCTCCTCGACGTCTACCGCTTCGACGGCGCGACGTGGAGCTCCCTCGGCGCAATGAACGACGTCACCGGGTTCGCCGGCCACGATGCGGCGACGCCGGGCGGGAACTGGCTCTACGCCGTCGGCGGCTTCACGCAGCTCGCGAACGGCGCCGAGGCGAACCGCGTCGCCGTCCTCCAGAACGGGAGCTGGTCGCCCGTCGGCGGCGGGCTCGGCTTCGACGGGCCCGTGTACGCGTTCGCGAACGTCGACGAGGGCGCGACGACGGCACTCTACGCGGGCGGCGCCTTCGCGCGCGCGAGCGGAACGACCGCGCAGCGCATCGCGCGCTGGAACGGGAACGGCTGGTCGCCGCTCGGCACCGGCGTGAACTCCACCGTGAGCGCGCTCGCTGCGCACGCGTCGGCCCCGGGCGGCGAGCGCGAGCTCTACGCGGGCGGCGATTTCACGGCGGCGGGCGGGCTCGCGGCGGATCACATCGCGCGTTGGAACGGGAGCGCGTGGTCCGCGCTCGGCACGGGCATGCCCGAGGCGGTCTACGCGCTCTGCTCCTTCGACGACGGCACGGGACCCGCGCTCTACGCGGGCGGCCGCTTCCTCGTCGCCGGCGGGACGACGGCGTGGCACGTCGCGCGGTGGAACGGAACGAGCTGGTCCGACGTCGGCGGCGGGATCGCCGGGACGTTCGTGAGCGCGCTCGCCGTGCACGACGACGGCGGCGGGCCCGCGCTCTACGCCGCGGGATGGTTCAGCTCCGCGGGCGGCACTTCCGCGAGCAACGTCGCGCGTTGGAACGGCACGAGCTGGTCCGCGCTCGGCGCGGGCGTCGGCGATCAGGCGACGACGCTCTGCTCGTTCGACGACGGCGGCGGACGCGCGCTCCACGTCGGCGGAGCGTTCACGACGGCGGGCGGCGCGCCCGGGGCGTACGTCGCACGGTGGCGGAACGGCGCGTGGTCCGCGCTCGGCGCGGGCTTGAGCGCGTTCCCGTTCGCGCTGCTCGCGCACGACGACGGCGCGGGCGGCGGACCGGCGCTCTACGTCACGGGCGCGTTCTCGGTCAACGGCGGCGCCGCGGTCGAGCGCATCGCGCGCTGGAATGGGTCGGCGTGGACGCCGCTCGGCGCCGGGCTCGGCTACAACGGCGGCCGCGCGCTCGCGAGCGTGCACGACGGCACGTCCGCCGGTGCGTCGCTCTTCGTGGGCGGCGAGTTCACGACCGCGGGCGGACAGCAGTCGAGCTACGTCGCGCGTTGGAGGAGCTGCGCGAGCGGGCCGGCGGAGTACTGCTTCGGCGACGGCGCGCTCGGCGCCGCGTGCCCGTGCGGCAACACGAGTGCTGTGGGCCAGCGCGCGGGCTGCGCGAACTCGACCGGCCAGGGCGGACGCATCGCGGCGAGCGGTGTCGCGAGCGTCGGCGCGGACACGCTCGTGCTCGCGACGTCGGAGGCACCGTCGAACGCGACCGTGCTCTTCCTCCAGGGCGCGGAGGTCGAGAACGGCGGGCTCGGCGCACCGCTCGGCGACGGGCTCCTCTGCATCGGCGGCGCGCTCGTGCGTCTCGGCACGAAGCCGAGCGCGGGCGGCGCCGCGCAGTACCCGCTCGCGGGCGACCCGAGCGTGTCGGTGCGCGGCGGAGTGAGCGCGGGCAGTGTGCGCTCGTACCAAGCGTACTACCGGAACGTCGCGAGCTTCTGCACGCCGGCGACGTTCAACCTGACGAACGCAGTACGCGTGCGGTGGATTCCGTAGCCCGCGGCCGCGCGAGCGAACCACGGACACGGCGGCTCCCGGCGACGAATCGACGCCGCCTTGCGCACGCGCCTCGCGGAGACGGCGCGCGCGAAGCTCGAGCGCGACGACGCGATCGCGCACCGCAGGCAGCACCTCGCCGCGCTCCACGAGCGTCTGCTCGCGCGGCCGCGTTGAAGCCGTCCGCCGTCACGCGCCCATCGTGAACCCGATGCTCAGGCTCGCCACGACGATCGCGCCGACGACGAGGACCACGACGATCGTGAGCAGCGTCGCGGTCGCGACGTTCGCGACGAGCGCCTCGCCCTCGAAGCGCTGCGCTTCGATGCGCGTGATCTCGGCGAGCGCAATCTCCGCGTCGCGCTCCTCGCCGACCACCTTGCCCGCCAACGCAGGACCCTCGGCGCGCTCGACCCAACGCGGCGCCGCGAGCTCGACCTTCCACCCATCCGCGCGTTCGAGCCGCGCGCGTTCAACGCCCTCGAAGCCCTTCGCGGTCCACGGCTCGGGTACCGTCCGCCACGGATGCGTCGTCGAGCACCCGGTCGCGACGAACGCGGCGGCGAAGACGAGCAGGACCCAGAGAACGAACTTCATCGTGCGCGCCATGCTCCCCTTCCGGACGACGGCGAGCCCCGCGGACCCGCGGCCCGGACCGGAACCGCTAGTTCGCTCCCTGCGGACCTCCCATCCGGCGCGCGACCCGCAGCGGAGTGCGCAGTCGGCGCGCGGCGCGCGGTTCAGGCGATGCCGAACGCGACGAAGGACGCGATCACGCCGAGCGCCGCGACGATCAGCGCGCCCCACACCTGGGTCTCGTGCGCGTCCCACGGCTCGACGGCCACGGCGACCTCGACGCTCGTCTCGCGCAGCTCGACGCGATCGATGCGCGCGACGCAGATCGGATCCTTCGGCTCGGGCTCGCGCTCGAGTTGGAGCGCATCGAGCCCGGCCCGGCCGAACGGACGCACCGGGAGGAACGTGAGGACGAGGCGGAGGTCCGGTGCCGCGGGCGGCGAAGCGGCCGACGTGTTTCCGGCGCGCGGCTCCTCTGGAATCGGAACGCAGCGCTGGGGACGTGCGCGCGAAACTTCCGTCGCGGATTTCGAATCAGGATCCGGAAGGTCGAGCAACCGGTCCACGGGCCCGACGAAGTCCTGCGTGCGCGCCGGACCCGCGTTCGACGCGCCGAGCACGGCGAACAGCGCCATCGAGAGGCAGAACGCCGCGCGACCCATGCCACGAGTCGAGCACGCCGTGCGTGGAAGCGTCAAGTCCGGCGTGAGGGACCACCGGCCGCACCCAGGGCGAAGAGCGCCATCGCGATCGCCCGGCGTTCGACCTCGCGCAGCGAGAGGCGGAGCGCGGCGGCGGCGCGCGCGACGTCGTCGTGCTCGGGCGAGAGGTCGCGCTCGCCGAGCGGGCTCGCGCCGGCGTAGTTCGGCCGTTCGCGCACTTTGACGCGCACGGATTGGCCTTCGACCGCGACCTCGAGCGTGCGCCGGGCGCATTCGGTGCGCTCGACGCTCGTCCAACGCATCCCGAGGGTGCTCGTGTGCTCGAAGAGCGCGGCCTCGATCGCCGCGCGCGCGTCGGCGCGGCACAGTGCCGACAGCACGACGCCGGGGCGCTCCTTCTTCATGAGGACGCTCGTCGTCCACACGTCGAGCGCGCCGCTCTCGCGCAGCGCGCGCGCGGCGTGCGCGAGCTCCTCGCCGGTCATGTCGTCCAGGTTCACTTCGCAGAGCCACGCTTCGGCGCGCGCGCTCGGCGTGGCTGCGGAGTCCGCCGCAGATCTCCCCCGAATCAAGTTCGGGAACGGACCCGCGTCGGTCGCGCCGTCCGCGCCACTCGCGCCGCCCGTCGTCGCGGACGCACCCGCAGGGTCGAGCGCGCCCGCCGCGCCGCGCGGCGCGAGCTCCCCGAGCTGCACGCGCACGAGGTTGGGCGGGCCGACCTCGGGGTCCTTGTGGCCCGCGCCGTAGCCGATCTTCGTCGCCGCGAACGGGCCGGGGTGCTCGAAGCGC
>JACRIO010000105.1 GCA_016220035.1 Planctomycetota bacterium
CTGATTCGACACGACCACCGGCGCGGCGTAGGCGCCGCCGCCGAGGTTGAGCGTGAGCCAGAGCGAGGAGAAGTCGTTCCCACGCGTGACGAAGGCGTCGAGGTCGGCGTCGCCGTCGACGTCCACGAGCGTCAACACGCGGTCGGCGATCGTGGTGAGGTACGTGAAGTGCGCTGCCCCGTCGTTCGCGTACACGTCCGAGCCGTAGAGGTAGTTCTGCGGCTGCGTCACGCAGTCGAGGTCGCCGTCCGCGTCGAAGTCGAGCACGAGCGCTTCCCGCGGATCGAGCGAGCCCGGCACGGCGCTCATTGCCTGGCCCCGGTGCTCGAACGAACCTCCGCCGCAGTTCGCGAGGAACTCGAGCGTCGTATTCCCGCCGAGCACGAGGCCGACGAGCAGGTCCATCGACCCGTCGCCGTCGAAATCGCCGCGGTAGCCGAGCCCGGTCCACGCGCCGCCCGCGGGCGGAGCGGGAACCGCGTTCGACCACGCCGTCGTCGCGCCATTGCCCAGGTTGGCCATCTGCGCGCCGAGCGTCGCGAGGAAGTCGGGATCGCCGTCGCGATCGACGTCGGCGACCGTGCGCGGCTCCTGCATCGCATCGGCGGCGCGCGGGAATACGTCGGACGTCACCGGGCTCGGCGGGTAGTACACGCAGCGCCCGCCGACGAAGTCGAGGTCGCCGTCGTGCTCGAGGTCCGCGACGCCCGCGATGTGCTCGGAGCCCACGCCGGGGATTTCGATCGCGGGCTGGAAGCGGCCGGTGCCGTCGTTGTGCGCGATGCGGAAGTAGGAAACGTTCTGGTTGTAGACCGTGACGCGCCCGCCGCCCCCGCCGCAACAGACGCCGTCGAGGTCACCGTCACCGTCGACGTCGGCGAAATTCGTCGCGGGACCGCCGGTGACGGGCGCCTCGAGTTGCCACGTCTGCGGGCCCGTGCGGCGCAGCACGCTGTACGCCGTCATCCCGAAGTCCACGATGTCGTCGTCGCCGTCGCCGTCGATGTCGCCCGCGCTCATCATCGGCGGATTGGCGGGCACGGAGTACGCGCCCAAGCTCTGGATCGTCCCCGTGGCGAACGAAAACAGCTCCACGCTCGTGCCGATCGCGACCGCGAAGTCGAGCGTCGTGTCGGCGTCGAAACGTGCAGCGAGCATCGCGATTTCGGTGGAGGTCGTGCTGGCTCGCGAAGCGGTGAGGATCGGAGCCAGGAGCGCTTGGTCCCACCGAAAGACCTCGAGCTTCGACGACCCGACGACCGCGATCTCGAGCACGCCGTCGGAGTCGAAGTCGCCGACGGCGAGCGCATGCGCCTGCGTCGAGCCGAGCGCGGCGCTGCACGTGACCGGCGCCGTGCGGCCGCGCGAGAGGAACACGCGCAGTTGGTTGCCCGCGGCGTAGACGAAGTCCGAGAGCCCGTCCTGGTCGAAGTCGCCGACGCCGTGCGCGCGATACGTCGTCTGCAGCGCCGAGCCGGTGATCAGCATGGGGAGGTCGTAGCCGAGCTCGAGCTTCCCGAGCCCGTCGTTGAACCAGCACGCGAGCAGGCCGGATTGGCTCGTCGAGGCCAGCACCTCCGGCCAGAACCCGATCGCGTCGACGAAGCCGTCGCCGTCGAAGTCGCCGAGTTCGTGGAACACGTGGTGCTTGTCCGCGATCACCATCGCCGCGTCGAAGACGCCCTTGCGCTGCTGCGCGGGAGCCGGGAGCGCGAGGAGGAGGACTGCGAGGATCGTCGCGTGAGTGCTTCGCATCGTGGGTGTCTCGAGTTCTCGGTTCATTGACCGAAGGTCAGGTCGATCATGTTCGTGCGCACGATCCCGAGCGGGCCCGCGGGATCGCGGATCACCGCGAAGAGTCGCAGAGTACGGTACGCGAGTTCGGGAGGGATCGGGTACGCGCTCGTCCACTCGCCCGACCCCGGCAGTCCATCGCCGAGCGACGTGACGAAGGGAACGACGAGCACCACGTCGCCGTGCGGCGGCGTCGGGTGCAGTCCATCGCCATGGAACGGGGCCCAGTCGGTGATATCGAGCAGTTCAAGGCGTCCGTGCGCGCTCGCCCGCGCTCCCGTGAGGCGCACCGTCGTCGTCGCGCCGGTGCGGAACGGGCCGGTCGCTCCGAGCACGGGCTCCACGCCGCCGCTGCCCGCGTCGGGGTCGCCGAACTGATGCCGCTCGCCAGAGGTCGGCCGAACGAAGTGCCGGTTCTTGATCACGTAGTTCGTGACGAGGTCGAGATCGCCGTCGCCGTCCGCGTCGCGCACGACGGGCGCGCTCCACAGGTCGCCGTACTGCACGTCCCACCAGAAGCAGCACTGCACGACCGGGTCGTCCCAGCCCGAGTCGTCGCTCTTGCGCGGGTACACGGCGACCCCGTTCATCGCTCCCGCCGGCGAACCGAAAACGAGGTCGTCCAGTCCGTCACACGTCGCGTCGAAGACCCGCACCATGCCCGGGACGTCGTTCGAGTGCCCGAAACGCGCGCCGAACAGCGTCTGCGTGAAATTGCCCGCGCCGTCGTTGAGGAAGAAGGCCGCCTCGCCGAGCGCGGTGCCGCTCAGGCCGACTCCGATCGAGAGGACGTCGTCGTCGCCGTCGTGGTCGATGTCGACGACGGCGATCTGGTCCTGATGGACGTAGATCGCGCCGCCGATGTTCGTGGGCGCGTCGAACGTCGCGTTGCCGAGGCCGCGCCGCAGCTCCATCACGCCGCTCGAGCCGGCGGTGACGAGATCGGGCAGCCCGTCCCCGGTCAGGTCGCCGACGTGGAGCGGCGCGACGTCGAGCACGGGACCCAGCGCGAAGCCGTTCGGGAGCTGGTTGATCCAGAGCTTGCAGCCGTGCAGCGTGTACGTCGAGTTCTTCGTGATCAGGTCGACGTCGCCATCCCCGTCGATATCCGCGGCGAGGTTGTCGCTCGGCTGGAGCACGGTGAAGAAGTCGACGCCGGGCGGGCCGACCACGCCGCCGTCGAAGAGCGCTCCGGTGCCGTCGTTGAGCAGGAGCGCCATCTTGCGCAGCGGCGAGCCGTCCGAGCGTCGGACGATCACGTCGAGGTCGCCGTCGCCGTCGTAGTCGCCCGGATAGCCCGGCCCCTGGTCGCCGGCCGGCGCGGGCGCGGGCTCGATCAAGGGCATCGTGAGTTGGGGCGCGCCGTCGCCGTAATTGCGCAGGTAGAGCCCCGCTCCGCAGGAGAAGTCCGGATCGCCGTCGCGGTCGAGGTCGTAGCAGTTGCGCTCGTTCTGCCGCGGCCCTATCGGCGTCATCACCGGCGCGGTGATCGGCCCGCGCGGGTAGTAGATCGCGCGGCCCGCGACGAGGTCCATGTCGCCGTCGTCGTCGAGGTCCACGACGCCGGCGATGTGCAGCGAGCCGAGGCCGGGGATCTCGATCGCCGGCGCGAAGACGCCGGTGCCGTCGTTGTGGGAGACGCGGAAGATCGAGAGGCCGAGGTTGGAGTCGAGGCTCTGTCCGCGGGATCCGCCGCAGCACACGCCGTCGAGGTCGCCGTCGCCGTCGACGTCGACGAGGTCGGTCGCCGGGCCGCCGTTCACGACGGGTTCGAGCGTGAACGTGCTCGGTCCCGTTCTGCGGAGAAGGCGATAGCTCGTCATGCCGAAGACCGTGATGTCCATATCGCCGTCGCCGTCGACGTCGCCCGGCGCGAACATGTCGGCCGAGGTCTGCGTCGAGAGGAAAATCGCTCCCTGGAGCTGCCCGCCGACGAACGGGAAGCAGCGGATGGAGCCCGGCGACGCGAACATCAGATCGAGCTGGCCGTCGCCGTTGCACTCGACGGGCATGAGGAACTCGCCGGCGCAACCGCAGGCGACGCTCGCGACGGTGATGAACGCGCTCGTCGCCGTGTCCCAGCTCTGGATCACGATGTTGAAGCCCGAGTTCATGTATCCACCGAGGTCGTCCACGCCGTCACCCGTGAAGTCGGCGATGCAGAAGTGGCGCGGCGCCGTCGTGCTCAGGTCGAACACGGTCGGCGCGCCCGCGGCGTTCGACATGAGCAGCCATGTGAGCGTGCGCGTCTTGAAGACGTAGTCGTCGCGTCCATCCCCGTTCAGGTCGCCGATCGCGTCCTCCTCCCGATCGATCCCCGTCGTGTACGGCATCTGGTACTCGAGGCTCCACGCCTGCGTCATCTTCCCGAGGCCGTCGTTGAGGAAGCCGCGCACGCGCCCGCGGATGCCGCCGCTGCCGAACTCGTAGTTCCAGAACCCGATCGCGTCCTCGTCGCCGTCGCCGTCGAGGTCGCCGACGCGATTCATGCGCGAGTTCTGGTCCGCGACGACGAGCGGCGCGTCGAACACGCAGTGGCGCTGTTGCGCGGGAGCGATGGGGGCGAGGAGGAGGAGCGCGAGGAGGCGGATCGGGGTGGTCAGCATGAGCGGAAGTCCTCGGGGTACACGCGCCCCTCCTGGGGGAGGTCGCCACGGGGGAGCAAGCGTCGGGGAACTGCCCGCATGTTGCCCCAGCCTGGCTTCAACGCTGCGCGAAAGTTCGAGAACCGGCGGCGCGTGCCATCCCTGTCGTTCCGGTCGGCGGTGGGCGCACCGCGGGTCCCAAACGTGGCCCGGGGAACGAGGTGCTGCCCGGAGCGCTCGCGTCTCGGCGAAAAGCGGTGTCGAGCACTCCGTGGGTCGGGTCTTGGTGTGTACCAGTGGTATGGTACACTGGTTCTCGTCGCCATGCTGCTGCGCATCGAGCCCGGAAGCCACGTCCCCATCTACCGTCAGATCGTCGAGCAGGTTCGCTCAGCGGTCGCGACCGGCCGGATCGGGCCCGAAGACAAGCTCCCGGGCGTGCGCGAGCTCGCCGTCGAGGTCGCCGTGAACCTGCAGACGGTTGCGAAGGCCTACAACGAGCTCGTTCGGGAGGGGACGCTCGAGGTGCGGCGCGGGATGGGGACGTTCGTCGCGCGCAAGAGCTCGAAAGGCGCGGGAGAGGCTGCGCGCGCAGCACTCGAGGAGCACGTGCGCAAGCTCGTGCGCGATGCGCGCGCGCTCGGGATGACTCGCAAGGAGCTCGGCGACGTCGTCGTCGAGCTGTGGAAAGACGAGGTGTGACGTGGGAGAGATCGTTCGACTCGACGACGTGCGGAAGGCGTTTGGTCGGCGCGATGCGCTGGACGGACTCGACTTGTCGGTGCAGCAAGGAAAGGTCGTCGGACTCCTCGGGCTGAACGGCTCGGGCAAGACGACGACGATGCGGATCGTCGCGGGGCTCGCGCGGCCGGACACGGGACGGTCGCGCGTGTTCGACGTGGATCCGTGGAGCTTCACGGCTGCGCAGCGCAAACGCATCGGGTACTTGACGGAGCGCGACTACCCGTTCCCCGAGCAGACGCTCGACGAGGCGGTCGCCCTCGTCGACGCGCTCCACGGCGGGATCGATCGCGACTACGTCGCGCACCTGAAGGAGCTCCTCGGCGTGCGCGGCGACATCCACTACACGGCGTTTTCGCGCGGGAACCAGCGCCGCTTCCACCTGATCGTGACGCTCGCGCACCAGCCAGAGTTGCTCCTGCTCGACGACCCCGCGCAAGGGCTCGACGTCGCGGTGCGCCACGACCTCGTGCAAGGGCTCCTGCCGCTGCTCGAACGCGGCAAGACGACCGTGCTCTTCTCGTCGCATGCGTTCAACGACGTCGAACGGCTCGCGGAGGAGGTCGTGATCGTCCACCAAGGCCGCGTCGTGCTGCACTCGGCGCTCGACGAGTTGAAGGAGCGCGCACGACAGGTGCTCGTGCCGACCGGGACGGTGCTCGACTGCGGTCGCGTCGTGCGACGGCACGCGGGCGAGCGCGACGAGCGCTGCACGCTCGTCGACGTCGATCCGGAGCGGCTCGCGGAGTTGAAGCGCGTCGGGAGCGTGCTCGACGATCGCGGGTTGACGCTGGAGGAGCTCTTCCTGGAGTTCGTGCAGCGGCGGCGGGAGGCGCGGGTGTCGTGAAGGCGCTCGATCGGTGGAGGTACGACCCGGTCGTGCGCGGGGTGCTCTCGGTGGGCAATGCCCTCGCGGCCGTGCTCCTCTGCAGCGTGTGGTTCGGGAAGTCGCCCACATTCGCGAGCAACGTCTGGCCGCTCGCGTTCACCTTCGTCCTCGTGCCGCTCCGCGGCGACGCGCACCAGCGCTACTGGGACTACGCACGCACGGAATGGCTCCACACGTTCGGCTTCGTCTCGCGCGCTCGGCTCGCGACGGCGTGCGTGGTGCAGGAGCTCGTCGAAGCGCTCCTGCGCGCCGGCGTGATCGTGCTGCTCACGCTCGCCATCCGCTCCACGCGCGACGGCGCGAGCCTCTATTCGTGGCTCACGCTCGGCTGCGCGTCGTGGATCGGGATGCTCGCGGTCTGGGCCGGGATCATCGGCCTCGTGCGCGCGAGCTGGTCGCTGGCCGTGAACCTCGACGGGTCGCGAGCACCGCTGCGACGCGGCAAGGTCACCGCGCGCCGGAACGACAAGTTGGAGGACTTCTTCGGGCCAATCGCCTGGGTCGTGCTCCTCGGTTGGGTCGGTCTCCTCGTCGCACTCCTCAAACGCGCCCGGCGCGAGCTCCGGGAGCCGGGCTCGACCGCCCACGTCCGCGGCAGCGTGATCGTGCGCATCGCCGTCGCGCTCGCGATCGCTCTCCCGCCCTGCGCGCTCGGACTGTGGTTGCAACGGGCGTGGATCCCGGCCGTGTGTGGGGCCGGCGTGCTCGGTCTCCTGTGGGAGTGCGTGCGCGAGAAGGAGTTCACGACGAGCGCGTCGACCGAAGTCGACGACGCGACAGAGCGTGAGTCCGACGCGAGCTCCGCGCCGATCGGATCGCGCTCCGCCGTCCGAGGGCACGAGCATTCGGCGATCGGGAGCGCGGCGACGCGCAGCGGGCGCGCGTCGGATCCGGCGCGCGCCGCGCTGCGATCCACGCTGGCGAGCACGCTGCTCTGGAAGCAGGTCGATCGGTCGAGCGTCCTCGCGATCGGCGCGCTCCTGCTCCTCGTGGTGGGGCTGCGCTGGAGTGTCGGAGGACTGCCCGTGTCCAACGAGGGGCAGTTGTGGTGGGTGATCCTCCTGATCGTGCTGCTGTTCGTGCCCGGGCGCGTCTTCCGTTGGACGAGCACCGGCGAGCAGGCCGAGTTCTTCGTCGCGCACGGGCGCGAGCTCGCGTGGATGCGCCGCGTCGAGCTGACGGCGGGGCTGGGCATCCTGGTGGTGATGGCGGCGCTCTTCCTATTGCTGGTCGCGGGCGCACCGCGCACATGGGCCGAATGGACCTGCCTGCTCGTCGCGAGCGCTCAGGCCTTGATCGCCTGCAACCCGTCGCCGATCACGCCGGAGTGGCGCGTCCGTGACGCCGCGACGGCGCACGGCGTGGTCGCCGGGATCTTCCTCGCGCTGTTCCTCGGCGACGCGAGCGAGCCGGGTTTGTCGCGCGTTGGCTTCGGCCTCGCTGCGTCCAGCTTCCTGGTCGCGGCGACGCTGTGGCTGCACGGGTGGCGGCGCACGTTCGACGAGAGCGAGCTGCGGGCGAGCGAGTTGCGCTTCGCGGAGCGGGCGTGAGTCTCGCTGACGTGCGAGCCAGAGCGCGTGGCAGAAGAACGCGACGCGTCGCTCGCGCGGCTCGGTCACTCCGTCCGTCTCGTCGTCACTGCACCAGGAACGACTCGCGATAGATCTTGCGCAACCGCCCCGGCACGCCGATCGCGACCTTGCCCGTGAAGTCGTCCTTGAGCTCGCTCACGTCGAGCCAGACCTTGTCGCCGTGCTCGTTGACGAGCTCGAGGTCGCGCTCGCGGCCCTCGAAGTCGACGGATTGGCCCTCGTCGAAGCGCAGGCGCTTCTTGATCGAGTCGACGTCGATCTCGTGGTCGTGCAGGAGGCCGCGCATCTCCGACTCGTGCATCGACTCGCCGAGCTTCAACCCCGACTTCGAGTCGGCGTGGTGCGGCGAGTGCGAGTCGCCGATGTAGACGGGGAAGAGCACGGGCTCGACGAGCCGGCGCGCTTCCTCGAGGAAGCTCTCGATCTGCACGGGGTCGGTGACCTGCTCGCGCGTGCGCGTGCTCGCGAGCGAGAGGACCGCGTTCTTGAGCTGGATCGTGTAGAGCGGATCCTCGGCAGGCGCGTCGCCGCCGTGGCCGCCGCCCGCGCCGGCGATACCGAGGCGGCCGTTCACGTAGGCCTCGTCGTACGCCGTGTACTCGCCGTTCAACATCATGACGAGGTAGCGCTTGCTGCCCTCGCCCGCGAGGTTGACCTGAATCTCGGTCTTCGAGAGGCGCGCGACGTAGGGGCCTTCGAGGTGCGGCTTCTCCTCGTGGTCCTTCTTCGGAACGGCCATCGTCGCGAAGATCCAGCCGAGCGCGATCATCGCCACGGCGCCGCCGCCGAGCATCATCGGCAGCTTGTTCTTCTTCGGCGCGCCCTCGGCGGGCTGGCCGTCGGCCTTCTTGTCGTCCTTCTTCGGTTCATCCTTCTTCGCGTCGGCCATGGCGGTTCTCCGTCGGCACTAGGGTTCGATTTGCGGTTGGACGAGGCGCGCATCGACGCCGCGCGAGCTCGTCTTGATCGAGGGCACTTGCACGGCCCAGGCGCGCGGTTCGACGCGCGTCGGAACGAAGCCGTGCTCGTTCACGAGGTAGTCCTTCACCGATTGCGCGCGCGCGGCAGCGAGCCAGGCGTCGTCGTGGGCGAACGCGTCGCCCGCGTCGTCGGCGTGGCCCTCGAGCACGAGGATCTGCTTGTAGCCGGGTCGCAGCGTGTCGACGAGGAGGTCGAGGTAGCGCTTCGAAGCGGCTGTGAGCTCGGCTGAGTCCGTGCCGAACTCCGCGACCAGCGGGTGCATCATCTCGGAGTACGGGCGCAGCGCGGCCTTGACGAGCTTCTCCACGTCGCGCGCTTCCGAGATCTCCGCGGCACCGATGAGCTGGTCCTCGGTGATCGGCGCGAGTCCGAAGCGCTTGCGGTAGGTGTTCACCGCCGTGAGTGTCTCCGCGCCCATCATCGGCAGGTCGTTGCCCTTGTTCTCGAGCGCCGCGACGAACGGACCGAGGCCCGCGGCGACGAGGCCCGCGTCCTGCTTGGGCGCCATCGTCACGAGCACGATGAAGAAGCAGAGGAACAGCGTCATCATGTCGCCGAACGAGATGAGCCAGGGCGGCACTCCTGGCGGATGCTCGTGCTCGTGGTGTTTGCCGTGACCACCGCCGTGAGCGTCGTGCGCCTCGTGTGCTTCGTGAGCACCGTGCTCGCCGTGCGCATCGTGCGCCTCGGCGTGCTCCTTCTTCTCGTCGTGGCCGTGTCCATGCTCGCTCATGGATCAGCGCTCCTTCGGCTGCGGGCCGCTCTCGCCGAACGCGGTCTCGGGCTTGGCGAGCGCCAGGATGCGCACTTCGACGCGACGATTCGACGTGCGCCCGGAGGCCGTGTCGTTCGATGCGCGCGGCCGTGCCGCGCCCGGCCCGGAGATCTGCACGAGGTCGGGCGGCAGCAGGCTGTTCTCGAGCATGATGCGCGCGGCGCTTCGAGCGCGCGCGATGCCCATGGCCTCCGCCGTCGGGAACTCGGGCGTGGGCTGGAAGCGGTCGTCGGTGAAACCCTCGACGACGATGAGGTGCGTGTAGCGTTGCAGTGCCTTCGCGAGCGTGAGCAGGTTCTTGCGGAGCGCGGCATTGACCTCCGCGGATCCCGGCGTGAACGACGAGCTCATGTCGAAGTTCAAGACGAGCCCGTCGAGCCGGTCCTGGACCGACGACGTCGGATCGTCGGCCTGCTCCTTCCCCAGCGCGGCGAGGTCGCGCGACAGCGCGTCGACCACGCTCGGATCGACCTCGTGCTGCTGCGGGATCGACATCATGTTCTGCCAGACGCCGCCGCGGCCCTTGAGCAGGCCGACGCCGACCTCCTTGACGTCGAACTTCTCCTTCGTGGAGAAGGTCATCATCATCAGGAAGAACGTCACGAGCAGCGAGATCATGTCGCAGTAGCTCACGAGCCAGCTCTCGCCGTGCGCGGGTTCTTCCGGTTTCTTCTTGGCCACGGCGCGGCCCTCACGCCTCGACCTTCGCGCGGTCGGCGGGAGCGAGGAAGCCCTTCAGCTTCTCCTTGATGAGCTGCGGCTTCTCGCCGGATTGGATGGCGACGATGCCTTCGACCATCAGCTCGCGCATCTGGTATTCCTGCTTCGAGCGGATGTCGAGCTTGCCCGCCATCGGGAGCATGATCATGTTCGCGACGAACGCACCGTAGAACGTGCCGACGAGCGCGCCGGCCATGCCCGCGCCGATCTTCGACGGGTCGGAGAGGTTCGAGAGCATCTGCACGAGGCCGATGAGCGTCTCGACCATCCCGAACGCCGGCGCGAACGTGCCGAGCTGTTCGAGCATCTTCTTCCCGACCGCGTGGCGCTGCTTTTCGACCTCGGCCTCGAGCTCGAGGATGTCGCGCACCGTCTGCGCGCTGAAGCCGTCGATCACGAGCTGGATGCCCTTCGCGAAGAAGGGATCGCTCACGTCCTTCAACTTGCCTTCGAGCGCGAGCAGTCCTTCTTTGCGGGCGAGGTTCGCGTACTCGATGATGCGATCGATCTCCTCCGTCGGCTCGGGGATCTTGTTGAGGAAGTTCTTCAAGATGATCTTGAAGAGGTTCTTCACGTCGGAGAGCGGGAAGTGGATGAGGATCGCCGCGAACGAACCGCCGCACACCACCGCCGCTGCGGGCGGGTGGACGAACAGCTTGAGCGCCGAGAGACCGCCTCCGTGGCTCATCGACCAGAGGATCAGGCCGAGGCCGAGCGTGTAGCCGAGCAGCGTTGCGACGTCCATGTTGGGGAGCAGCGTGGAGGCAGGGTGGAGCTCGACGACGCGCACGCAGCGACCGGGGAGGCCGCCTGGGTGGTGGTGGAGTGCGCGCGGAGAGGCACGCTCTCATCGACCGGTTCGAACGCGATCCCGTAGGCCGCGCTGGAAAGGAAGGCCGTGACCGCGATACGCGCCGCTGCGAGCGGAAAACGTTTCCGGCTCGCGGAGCGCGAGCGGTTCAGCGCGGCTCGTCGGCGGGCGCGAGCAGGATGCGCGCGGGCTCGGGCCCGGAGTTCGTCCACTCGACGTCGACCGGCGCGAGGCGCGGCTCGGGGTCGCCGCCCGCGTGCGCGGGCTCCGGATCGCACACCACCCGGTAGCGACCCGTCACGAGCTTGCAACGAGCGCGGCCTTCCGCGTCGGTGCGCGCGCGCGCTGCGGGCACGGAACCCGGCGGATCGACTTGCAGGAACGTGATGCGCCGGCCCGCGAGCGGTTTCCCGTCCTTCGCGAGCGCGAGCTCGATCGGCGCATCGACGACGCCGAGCTCGAGCGTGACTTGCTCCAGCTTCCCGGACGTGACGCGCAGTTTCTCCGGCGCGCTCCAGGTCCATTTCGAGCTCGCGGACGTGATCGACAGACCGTACTCGCCGGCCAGGAGCGGCCCCGAATCGACGAGGCCGTCCGCGCGCGTCAGCACGACCGCCGAGGGCGTGCTCTGCACGCGCGCGGTGAGCGCGAGGGCCAAGCCCGCCGCCGCATCCCCGTCGACGAGCACCGCGAAGGCGATGCCGCCCGGGCCGCTCGCGTGGATGTCGAACACGTGCTCGTTCTCCGCGCCGGGCGCGATGTCGAAGCGCCCGAGGTCCACGCGCGGGCGCGCGTAGACCATGCCGTTCGCGGGGTCGGTCGGTTGCGGGAGCTGCAGCTCGAACTGGAACGTCCCCGCGCGGATGTGCTCGAACACGAACGAGCCGTCGCTGGCGAGCGCGAACTCCGGCGGGAGGTCGTTCATGCTCTGCAGCGCGTTCCAGCGATTGCGCAGCTCGTTCCCGTCGTCCGGAGGTGAGGCGAACACGAGCGCGCCCGAGAGGTCGAGCTCCTCGCCGGTGAAGACGCGCCCACGCAGCGCGGCGCGCGCGGGCATCGGCACGGTGAGCGCGAGCGTCCCGTCCGCAGCTCCCGGTGCGGCCGACGCCGCATCCGCGGGCGGAAGACCGGCCGCGGGCACGTCGAAGTCCGCGCGGGCGGTTTCGAGCAGGCCGCGCACGGCGCGCACGCGGAAACCACCGGGCCCCAAAGCGTCGAACCGGAAGCGGCCGCGGGCGTCGCTCACCGTCTTGCGCGTCTGCGCGTCGCTCCACGGCGACCACGCCATGCCGCCGGCGTCGGCGCGCGAAACGAGCTCGACCGCGACGAACGAAGCGGGCGTTGCGCCGTCGCTTTCGACGAGCGTCCCTTCGACCACGGCGCCGCGCTCGAGCTCCACGCGCACCAGGCGCGAAACGGAAGTCGAAGTTGCCTTCTCGTCACGCTCCGCCGAACGCGTCGAGGGGACATCGTCGACGAGCACCGACGCGGGGGCATAGCCCTCTGCGTCGATCAGGAGCGTCTGTGCGATCGGCACGAGCCCCGCGATGCGGCCGCCTTCGGGCGCTTCCGTGCCGGGCGCGTAGAGATCGAGCGTGCTCCCGCGCAGGTTCGAGGCCTCGAAACGCGTGCGCAGTCCATAGCGCGTGACGGCCGCGTGCGTCTTCGCGTCGCGCACGTCGAGCACGATGACGCCGGCGCCGACGAGGCGGGCATCGACGGCGGAACCGGGCTCGACGTTCTCGCGCTTCCAGGCGCGGAACCGTGGATCGCGCACCTCGATCGTGTAGCCGCCCGCGTCGAGGTCGTCGAAGGTGAACGAGCCCGACATGCGCGGGTCGCGCTTCCCCGGACGCGGGTCCGGCCCCGCGCCGAGGAGCACCACGCCTTCGATCTCGTTCGCGAGCGCGTAGAACGGCTGCGTCGTGATCTGCACCGCGATGCGCTTCGTGTTGTCCGGCCCAGTGTAGACGAGCTCCGTCTCGACGATCTCGTCGGGCGCGATCTCCACCGTCGACCCGTCGACCCAACCGCCCATGCGCGAGTACGCCTGCACGCGCACGGGGCCCGGCGGGAGATCCTCCACGAGGAAGCGTCCCGACGACGGATCGTACGTGCCCTGTCCGCGCGTCGGCTCGCCGCGACCGGTGTAGGTCTGCACGCGATCCGAGTACACGGTCCACGCATCGCGCAACGGCCGTCCGCTCGCGTCGACGATCCTCCCGGCGACCGCGCCGCCGCGCGCGAGCGTGAATTCACCGAGATCGACGAGCTCGCCGGCATGGATCGCGGACCAGCGCCAACTCGCGCCGACGTGGCCCGTCGCCTTCACGTTCATCGTGAACTGCATGCTCGCGGGCGCGTCGAAGGCAAGCTCGAAACGTCCATCGGAATCGGTGCGCGTGCCCGGGCTGCGCCACGGTTCGTTCGGGACGCCGGGCTTCGGACGCAGCGCGTAGCCGGTCATTTCGATCGAGAGCCCGGCCGCGGGCCCGTCGCCCTCGAGTACGAAGCGCCCGACGAGCCGCGCCGACGCGGGGCGCGCGACGGGGACGTCCTGCGCTGGAACCGGACTGGCGCCGAGGAGGAGCGCGACCGCGACGAGGAGCGCGTGGAGTCGGCGCGACATGGCGAGGACTACAGCGTCTTCGAAAACGTCGTCTTCGATTCGTCGCCGCGCATCTTGCGGGCGGCGAAGTACCGGTCGAACGGCAGCGCGACGTTGCGCATGAACATCTGACCGACTTCGGTCAGTCGGAGCGCGTCGGGGCGGAGCTCGACGAGGCCGTCGGCGGCGAGCGGGGCGAGTTCGGCGAGCTCCTTCGCGAAGACCGAGTCGAACACGATGCCGTGCGCGCGCTCGACGTGCTGCTTCCAGAGCACGCCGTTGCACATCAAGCCGAGGATCACGTCACGGCGCAGCTTGTCGTCGGCGCTGAGCTCGTGTCCGCGGAACGCCGCGTGTCCGCGCTGGTCGATCGCGGCGAGGTACTCCGCTTCCTTGTGCTCGTTCTGGACGTAGCAGCCGGCGACGTCGCCGATGCTCGAGACGCCGAGCGAGACCATGTCGCCCCCGCGCCGCGTCGTGTACCCCATGAAGTTGCGCTGCAGCTCGCCGGCCTTCAGCGCGACCGCGAGCTCGTCGTTCGGGAGCGCGAAGTGGTCGAGGCCGATGTAGACGTAGCCCGCCGCGCGGAACTGCTCGACGGAGCGCGTGAAGATCGCGAACTTGACGTCGGTCGAGGGCGTGGTGTCGATCTCCATGGCCGTCTGGTGGCGCTTCAGCCACGGCACGTGCGCGTAGTGGAACAGCGCCACGCGTTCGGGCCGGATCGCGAGCACCCGCTCGACGGTCGCCTCGAAGCTCTTCGACGTCTGCAACGGAAGGCCGTAGATGAGGTCGATGTTCACCGACTGGATGCCGTTCGCGCGCGCCGCGTCGATGACGGCGCGCGTCTCGTCCTCGCTCTGCACGCGCTTGACGGCCTCCTGCACGGCGGGGTCGAAGTCCTGCACGCCCATCGAGACGCGATTCCAGCCGCGCTTCGCCAGCCAGGCGATCTGCTCCTTCGTCGTGACGCGCGGGTCGACCTCGATCGCGACCTCGGCGTCGGGCGCGAGGTGAAACGTGTCCTCGAAGGCCCCCTGCACGCGCTCCATCAGCGCGAGCGGGAGCTGCGTCGGCGTGCCGCCGCCCCAGTGGTACTGCCGCACGGGCCGGCGTCCGATGCCGCTGGCGCGCACGAACTCGAACTCGCGCACGAGCCGGTCGACGTAGCTCGTCATGCGGTCCTTGCTGCGCGAGATCACGACGTTGCAGCCGCAGTAGAGGCACAGCTCCGCGCAGTAGGGGAGGTGCACGTAGACGGAGAGCGGCTCGTCGCTCTTCGCGGCCGCGCGCAGGAGCTCGGGGTACCGCGCCGCGTCGAAGTCCTTCGCCCAATCGACGGCCGTGGGATACGAGGTGTAGCGCGGCGCGGAGGTCGCGTACTTCTCGAGCAGCTCCTTCGTGACGGTGCGATGCGCGGTCATCTCGATCGGTTCTCGATGCGGGCTCGTGCGGGGGCGGCGCGCTCGCGGTGCGCGAACGGCACCGGCGTGACGTGGGCCGTCGATCGTACCCGACGAGCGCGGCTCCACCCTTCCGTGCGAAGGTTTGGAGCCGCGGGTGCGCCCTCGTTGCGGCGTGGATGCGCCTTTGGGGGCTGCGTCACGCCGTGTAGATGCGGTGGCAGTCGTCGTGGTCGTCGATCCGCTCGAGGAAGTCCTCGTGCGCGGCGCGGACCTCCGGAGCGACGTGCGCGCGCTCCTTGGGCCGGTAGCCCATCTCGGACTGCGTCACGGACCACCCCGCGTCGCGCAAGGCCTTGGTCACGGCGTCGAGGTCGCCGAGCGACGTGTAGAAGCGGCCGCCGCTCCCGTCCTCGTGAACGTCCTCGAGCGGCTCGACCTCCTGCGCGCCCGCTTCGATCGCGACCGTCTCGAGGTCGAGCCCGCCCTTCTCGTGCGTCGCCTCGACGATGCCGAGGTGATCGAAGAAAAACTGGACCTTGGCGCCGAAGCGGCCGTCCTTGAAGAGATTGCGCATGTCCGGCGCCGTGCGGTTGCGGTTGTCCGTCATGCACTCGACGATCACCGGCACGTTCTGCGGCGACATGCCCTCGAAGGTGACGAGCTCGAACTCCGTCGTGTCGCCGCCCTGCCCGCTGCCCTTCTTGACCGCGCGCGTGATCACGTCGTTCGAGACCGACTGCTTGCGCGCGGCCTCGATGGCGACGGCGAGCCGCGCGTTGAACGCCGGATTGGGCTCGCCCATCTTCGCAGCGATCGTGATCTCACGGACGAGCTTGGACGTGATCTTCGCGCGCTTGCCCGCGTTGATCTCACGCTTCTTCTGCAGCCATTGTCGACCCATGGGGCGGATTGTACGCGCGTCGCAGTGTCACGCCACGGGCGGTGAATACCAAGCCAGAGCAATTTTTCACCCGATAGGACGGCC
>JACRIO010000109.1 GCA_016220035.1 Planctomycetota bacterium
CTACCCGAACTTCCTCGCGGGCGTGAACGGCGGGAAGCGCTACCGCTGCGTCGCGTACGACTTCGGCGCGAAGCGCAACATCCTGCGCAGCCTCGTCCACTTCGGCTTCGACGTGACCGTCGTGCCGGCGAACACGAAGGCGAGCGACGCGCTCGGGATGGACCCCGACTGCATCTTCCTCTCGAACGGCCCCGGCGATCCGGCGGCGGTGAAGCCCGCGATCGAGGCGATGGACGCGCTCGTCGGCAAGAAACCGATCTTCGGCATCTGCCTCGGGCACCAGATCCTCTCGATCGTGCTCGGCGCGAAGACGAGCAAGATGAAGTACGGCCACCACGGCGCGAACCACCCGGTGCGCGACATGCTGACGGGCCGCGTCGAGATCACGTCGCAGAACCACAGCTACGCGGTCGACCCGAAGACGCTGCCGGCGCACCTCGAGCTCACGCACGTGAACTTGAACGACCAGTCCGTCGAGGGCATGCGCCACAAGAAAGCGCCGGTCTTCAGCGTGCAGTACCACCCAGAAGCCGCGCCGGGCCCGCTCGACAGCGCGCACCTATTCCATCGCTTCCGCGAGCTCGTCGAGGGCAGGGCGATCGTGCGCGTCTGAGCAGCGACGATCGGCTTCGTGACCGCTCGCGACGCGTCTCGAGGCCATCGCGGCGTCTGCTTCGATCGAGGCGCGGGCACCTCGCGCTCGGGGATCCGCCCGAGTGCACGCCATGGGTGTGCATGCGCGGCTTCGCGCGGAGAAAGTCGTCGCCGAGCCGAAATCGGCGAGTAGTAGACTCCGCTTCGAGAAGTCCCCTGCGTCCCACATGTCTTCTCACCGGACGCCCGAATGACCGTCGCCCGCCTCTTCGTCGCCCTCACCCTTTCCGCCTTCGTCCCGCAGGATCCGACGCCGCTCGCGCCCACACCGGGTGAGGCGGCTCCTGTCGAGCTCGAGTCCACGCTCGTCTGGCAGGTCGGTCAGCCCGCGCCCGAGTTCGATGTGGAGCATTGGGCCTCCGGCTCGACGAAGGACGGGAAGACCGAGCGGCGGAGTTCGAGCTCGAGCTCCGGCGGCGGAGCAGAGCAGGACGCGCTCGCGAGTCGCATGCAGTCGATGCAGGGCGATCCGACGCTCGAGAAGTTGCACGGGCTCGTGCTCGTCGTCCACCGCACGCCGAGCTCGAACGCGCAGCGCTGGAATGCGCTGGTCGAGCTCGTCGACGCGAACCGCGATCGGCACGCGGCGATCGTCTCCTTCGCGGCGGAGGAGGACGCGCAGCCCGTCCAGGACCGGCTGAAGAACGAGGACCTCCCGTGTCCCGTCGGCGTGCTCGGACTCGAATCGAAGTCGATCTGGGCGCGCGACGAGATCGCGGTCGTCGGACGCACGGGCGAATTGCTGTGTTGCTCGACGAAGCTCGACGAGGTCGCGAAGGCGTTCGAGAAGGCGCTCGGCTGCTGCTCGGCGGAGCGCATCGAGCATCCGCTCGCGCCCGCGCTGCTCCCCGCGCTGGCGGACTACTTCGGGAGCAGGTACGCGAAGGCGCGCGACTCCGCCGAGGCGATGGCGAAGAAGGCGGAGGCGGGGAAGATCGAGGATGCGGTGCGCGTCGCGGCGGACGCGAAGTACCTGCTCGCGCGGATCGACGGACAGGAAAAGGAACTCGTCGCCGCCTGCGCGAAGGCGCTCGCCGACGGCAGCGTCGAGCGGCTCGTCGATCTCGATCTCGTGCTCTCGAAGGGTTGCAAGGGCGACGTCGCGAGGGCCGCGAGTGACGCCTTGAAGAAGATCCAGGCGCAGTCGCTGCTCGTGAATCGCGTCGTCGACTACCGCAAGTACCTTGGCCTCGTCGAGCAGCGCCCGCTCCTCTTCCCGCGGCGCGACGACGCGGCGGGGAAGAAGCTCGTGAAGGAGCTCGAGTCGTTCCTGAAGCAGACGTCGAACGACGCGGCCTCGCAGCAGCGCGCTCGCGGCCTGATCCAGCGCTACCGAGCACGACACGGCTTCGGATCAGGTACTGGGGGTCCGCGCGAGCACGGAAAGCCCGTGCCCCCTCGGGTCGGCACGGGTGCGGGTCCAAGGCGCGCGCCGCATCGAAACGCCGGGCTCAGGACCGCGCGCAGGCCCTGGATGCCTCGCCCAGGCGCGGCCCCACGCGCGTTCTCGGATTGACCGTCCGGCGGCGGGATTCCCGGTTCTCATGATGAATGCGGATCCTCCGCTGCCACCACGCCCCATTCACTCCGTTTCCCCTCCCAGCGGAATCGAGCTCTCGAATCCTCCGTGGGAAACGCACCGACAGGAAGCTCTTGCCATGTTCACGACCACCACACGCTCTCTGAGACGCTTTTCGAACCGAATGCTCTTCGGCCTCGCCTCCACGCTCGTTTCCGCTTCGATCGCCTCCGCGGACGTCGTGCAGTTCTCCGACGGCTCGTTCGGGGCGCCGTGGTTCTCCACGAAAGTCACCGACACGACGCCCGGCGCGAGCGCGACCTTCGTGAGCATCACGACCCTCGCCGACGGCGGACCGCCGCCGTGCCGCGAGACCACGCACACGTACTCGAACGGCGCGATCGAAGTGGCGCATGTCGACACGAGCGCGAACTACTCCCCCTCCGACGCGGCGATTTGCTCGATCGACTTCGCCTTCGACGGCATCCACTATCCCGGCCCGGCGGGCGGAGCGGTGCGCTACAGCCTGCTGATCTCCCAAGCTGGATCGTATTACCGCCACACGGCAGGCACGGACGTGTTCGTCGGCCCGTGGACGTCGTACATCGTGCTCGGGATCCAGGCACAGAGCTTCACGAAGCTGACCGGCCCGGGCCCGGCGATCCCCGACTTCTCCTGCGCGGGCGGACCGATGACGTTCGGCTTCGTCACCGGGAACTCGGCGAACAGCGGCCCGCACACGAAGGTCAGCGCGCTCGACAACTGGCTCGTGACGTTGAACGTCGCGACGCAGACGTTTTCGGACGGCTCGTTCAGCGGAGCGTGGAGCTCGACCAAGATCCTCGACACGACCGCGGGTGCGTCCGCGACGTTCGGCGTGACGGTGCAGCCCGTCGCCGGCAATCCGGGTGCGTACCGCGAAACGAGCCACACGTTCTCGGCGGGCGCCATCGCCGTCGCGCACTTCGATCCGGCGAACACGTACGACCCGAGCATCATGCCGGTGTACGAGGTCGACTGCTCCTACGACCTGCGCCACTTCACGCCGCTGCTCGGCGCCGTGCGCTACTACGTCACGGTGCTGCAGGGCGGGAATTACTTCGTCGCGCCGTTCGACGACATCTTCCCGGACGCGTGGTCGAACTTCACGCACACGGGACTCGCCGCGAGCGACTTCACGAATTACCTCGGCGGCCTGCCCGCCCATCCGGACCTGACCGTCACGGGCGCCGTCTTCCAGCTCGGGTACATCACCGCCAACTCGGCCAGCGGCGGACCGAACACGAAGTTCAGCGGCATCGACAACTGGAACGTCGTCCTGCGCCAGTCGCCGCGCTGCGGCCAGGTCACCGGCGTCCCCTACTGTTTCGGCGACGGAACGGGCACGGCCTGCCCGTGCACGGCCGGGGGAGCGGGTCGCGGTTGCCCGAACTCGATCTTCCCCTCGGGTGCGCTGCTCATGGCCCAGGGACAGGCGTCGCTCGCGAACGACACGCTCGCGCTGAAGGCGTCGGCGATGCCCAACGCGTCGTGCGTCTACTTCCAGGGCACGTCGACCAACAACCTGACCTCGTTCGACGGCATCGTCTGCGTCGCGGGCAACGTCATCCGCCTCGGGACGAAGACGAACATCTGCAATGCGTCGCAGTTCCCGGACGCGACGAACCCGACCGTCTCCGTCCGCGGCGCCGTCACCGCGCCGGGCACGCGCTACTACCAGGTCTGGTACCGCAACGCCGCCAACTTCTGCACGCCGGCGACTTCGAACTACACGAACGGATTGGCGATCAACTGGGTTCCTTGATCGCCGAGCGCGCGCGGAGGCGATCGCCGCGCGTCGACTCGGACCGGCGCCGCGGGGTCTGGCAAAGCCACGCCCCGCGGCGCTCGCCGTTCATTCGAGCCGCGCGCCGACGATCGCGACCCACGAGCACTCCGCGCCGGGTCCGAGCGCCTCGAACCGGAGAAGCAGCGGATCGACCGCGTCCATCCGCGCGTCGAGGTCGCGCGGCGTCCATCCGGGCCCGACGTCGTGAACGACCGTCCCGTCGGGCCCGCCCGACACCGTGAGGCGCACGGCGCACGGCTCGCACTCCTTGCCCTCCCTGCGGGCGAAGCGGAGCTCGCCCACGAAGCGCCGCGGCGCGCCGTCCGTGAAGAGCGCGATCTCGCAGGGTTGGTTCCTTGCTCCGCGCCCCACGATGGACGCGCGTCCGCCGGTCTCCACCAGATTCCCGAGGTCCGTTCCGTCGCGCAGGCACCAGCCGCCCGGGTTCGCGCGCACGACGCCGTCGATGCCGGCGACCGATCGGAGCTTGAGCGCTGGCCCTTCGCGCGGCAGCAGGCCGCGCGCGACCATGCGGTGAAGGCGCGCGAGGTCGGGCGCTCTTGCACGACCCTCGACGCCCTCGCGGATGGCTTCGAACGCGATCTGGTTGCCGACTTCGTTCAAGTGCCCGTGCGCGAGGCCTCCGTGCACGTGGAAGGCATCGGCCGCGTCCCACTCTCCGCCGCTCGCGGCGAGGAGGAACGGCCGCGTGTCGAGGCACGGCAGATCGAGGCGCTCGCACGTCGCGCGGATCAGCGGCTCCTGCCACTGCACCCAGGGCTTGTCCTCCAGCGTCCCGGGACAATGGAAGAGCAGCACGAAGGCCTCCGCGCCGTGACGGCGGATCAGCGCGAACGCGCGCTCCAGGAGCAGGCGATTCAGTGCGCGCTTCTCGGGGATCCGCTCGTCGAGCTCGCGCAGGCGGTCGAGGAGCGCACCGTCGAAGGGTCCCCTCGTGTTCAGGAGCAGGTCGTACGCGTAGCTGTGGATCGTCGACAGGTGCGCTTCGAACCAGCGGTCCGGGTCGAGCTCGAACGACGCGGGGCCGGCGAGCGCGCCGTCGACGACCTCGAACTTCGGTTTCGGCCAGTTACGGAAACCGAGCGCGGACCGGTCGAGGTCGCTCTCGACGAGCATGCTCAGGATCACGATCGGACGCCGCGCCGCGTACGTCGCGAGCGTGCGCTCCATCATCAGCACGCTCTGGTCGAGCCCGTAGCCGCCCACGCCGTGGTTGAGGAGCACGAACCGATCGGCGAGGTCCGAGCGATCACAGAGCGACTGGAAGCGGCACCCCGGGGCGGTCACGCCGGCGGCGAACGAGTCGCCGTACAGGAGGATGGGCCTGCGATCGCCGAGCGACTCGACGGCGCGCTGCAGCCCCGTCTCCGGATCGAGGAGGCCGATGTCCCACCCGAGCTCGGAGTTCGGGCCCCTCGTCGGCGCGATCGAGCCCTCCTCCGCGAACCGACGTTGCAGGTACCACCAACGCTCACTGGAGTCCGGCCGGCCGAACGCGTCGGGCGTGCGCACCTCCGCGCCGAGCTTCGCGGCCAGGGGATCGGGCGAGAACACGAGCCAGCGCACGCAGCCTTCGGAGAGCAGGAGTGCGAGCACGAGGCCGAGCGCGACGGCCGCGAACGCGCGGAAGAGTCGGCGCAAGCGAGGTCGATGCGGGAGAGCCACCGACTCCGACGGTAGCCGATGCGCCCGTCGGGGCAAGCGGTCAGAGCATCGACACGGGATCGATGTCGATCGTCACGCGCGTCTTCAGCTCGTTTTCGGCGAACTGGAGCAGGAGTCCGCGCGCCGTCGCGATCGCCGGGCTCGCCGCGGGCGCCTTGACGAGCAGGTGCTGTCGGTGGCGCCCGCGCACCTGACTGATCGGCGCTTCCGCGGGACCGAGCACGACGAGCCCGTCCGTGCTCGCCTTCTCGCGCAGGAGCTTCGCGCACGCGGTCGCGACGTCGTGCACGCGGCCGAGGTCCTCGTCCTCGAACACGACGCGGATCAGGCGGCCGTGCGGCGGGTAGCCGAGCTCGGCGCGAAGGCGCGTCTCGGGACCGGCGAAGCCCTCGAAGTCGTGCTTCGCGGCACAGACGATCGCCGGATGCTCGGGCGTCACGGTCTGGATCACGATGCGACCCGCGAGCGCGCCGCGGCCCGCGCGACCGGCCACCTGCGCCAGCAGCTGGAACGTGCGCTCCGCCGCGCGGAAGTCGGGCAGATGGAGCGAGCTGTCCGCCGACACGATGCCCACGACGGTCACGCGCGGGAAATCGAGGCCCTTCGCGATCATCTGCGTGCCCACGAGGACGTCGATCTCGCCCTTGCCGAAGCGTTCGAGCGCGTCCTCGTAATCCTCGCGCCGCAGCATCGTGTCCGAGTCCATGCGCCGCACGCGCGCGTGCGGGAGGAGCTTCTTCAACGCGAGCTCGACCCGCTCGCTGCCCGCGCCGAGGTAGTGCACGAGCGGCGCCGTGCACGTGGGGCAGTTTTTCGGCGGCATCTGCTCCTCGCAGCACGAGTGGCACACGACGCGACCGATCTTGCGGTGGAACGTGAGCCCAACGTCGCAGTGCTTGCAGCGCAGCGTCTCGCCGCACACCGAGCACCAGAGCGTCGGAGCGAACCCGCGGCGGTTCAGGAACAGGATCGACTGCTCGCCGCGCTCCAGCGCCTCGCCGAGGAGCTGGCGCAGGCGGTGCGAGAAGAGCACGGTCTGTCCGCCCTCGCGTTTCTCGCCGCGCAGGTCGACGACCTCCACCTTGGGGAGCTGTCCTCCGCTGACGCGCTGGCGCAGATGGAGGTGGCGGTAGCGCCCCGAACGCGCGTTGTGCCACGTCTCGAGCGCGGGCGTCGCGCTGCCGAGGACGCAGAGCGCGTTCGCGTGTTTCGCGCGCATCACGGCGACGTCGCGCGCGTGGTAGCGCGGCGAGCCCTCCTGCTTGAAGGACGGCTCGTGCTCCTCGTCGACGACGATCACGCCGAGATCCTTGACCGGCGCGAACACCGCCGAGCGCGCCCCGACGACGACGCGCGCTTCGCCGCGCTGCACCGCGAGCCACATCCCGCGCCGCTGCGCGTCGGTCATGCGGCTGTGGAGGATCGCGACCGAGCCGAAGCGCGAGCGGAACCAGCCCACGGTCTGCGGCGTGAGCGCGATCTCGGGCACGATCACGATCGCGCCGCGGCCCAGAGCGAGCGCGGACTCGATCGCGCGCAGGTAGACCTCGGTCTTGCCGCTCCCCGTGACGCCCTGGAGCAGGAAAGTCGCGAACGCGCGGGCCGCGAGCGCGGTTTCGAGCTCCTTCAGCGCCGTTTGCTGGTCCGCGGAGAGCTCGGCGGGGCGCACGCGCGACGAGCTCACCGGCGCCGAGTCGAGCGGGTCCACGTCCGCCAGCACGTGCGTGCGCGTCACGAGCCCGCGGCGCACGAGCGTGTGCACGGACGAGTCGCCGACGTTGAGCTTGCGGCACAGGTCGCGCGCGTCCGCGGGTGCCTCGATCTCGCGGAGCGCGCGCAGGAGCCTGAAGGCGGCCGCGGAGCGCTTCTCCAGGTCCTCGAGCTCCTCCGCGGAGGCTTCGCGCGCCGCCGCGATCATCACGACGCGCCGGCCGCCGCCTTCCTTCTTCACCGCCGCGGGCATCACGGCGCCGAGCGCCTCGCCCCACGAGCACGCGTAGTAGTTCGACATCCAGCGCGTGAGCTCGAACAGGTCCGGCCCGATGCGCGCGTCGGGGTCGAGCACGGTCGCGATCGACTTCAGCTTGTCCGCGGGCACGTCGGTCGTGTCGCGGACGCGCGTGACGACGCCGAGCTCGCGCCGCGGACCGAACGGCACCGCGACGCGCACGCCGAGCGCGATCTCCGCGCGCAATCGCGACGGCACGGCGTAGGTGAACTCGCAGCGCAGCGGCCGCTGCACCGCGACGTCGACGTAGAAGCCGTGCTCGAGCGGCGCGGGCGCTTCGAGCGGCTTCGCGCGCCGGCCGCCGCGCTTCTCCTCGGGCTCGATCGGGAAGAGCCCGGGCGTTTCGAGCCGGCGGCTCACGCAGGCACCCCCGCACGCGCGCGCGCAAGTCGATCACGGAGCGAGCCCGGCACGTTCCCCTCCCGTCCGCCGTTCAGTGGCACGCGCACGGCGTCGCGCGGCAGCGCGGGCAGCCCTGGCCGTACTTCTTCCGCGCCGCTTCCTCGAGGTCGATCTCCGCGATGGACGCGAGCGTCGAGAGCCACGCGAGCACGTCCGCGAACTCACCCTCGAGCTCCTCGCGCTTGTTGCGCCGGAGCGCGCGCGTGAGCTCGCCCACTTCCTCGCAGAACCACATGTGGGTCCCGGCGAGGCCGCGCGCGCTGTCGCGCTCGTAGTAGATGTCCTCGATCCGCTTCTGGAACTCGGCGATGCGCATGCGGGGCCTCGTGGTCAAGCGTCGCGCGCGAGCGCGACCATCGAGATGTCGTTGGGGAACGGTTCGCCGTTCGCGTGCTGCTCGAGCTCGCCCTTGACCGCCTCGAGCATGGCTCCGCACGCGAGGCCCGAGTGCTGCAGGACGTGGCGGTAGAACGGCTTCTCGCCGACCTCCGCGCCCGCGGCGTCCTTCACCTTGACCGCCCCGGTCGTCGACACGACGACGCGGTCGCCGCGCTCGACGGGGATCTTCTGCACCTGCAGCGTGCGATCGAACACGGGCCCCTTGTCGAAGCCGAGCGCGATGCCCTCGGGGTGGACGACGCGGATCTTCTTGTCCTCGGCGGTGAAGCGCACGATCGGGAGCTTGTGACCGGCGCACGCGACGGTCGCGATGCCCTCCTTGGGATCGAGGAGCACGTACATCGCCGTCACGTACATGCCGCGCCGCGCGTCGCGCGCGATCGCGCGGTTGGCGCGCGAGAACGCGCCCGCGACGTCGTCGCCGCACTTCGTGAGCTCGGCGCGCAGGTAGGAGCGCGCGATCGCTCCGATCATCGCCCCGGGGATGCCGCGGCCCGAGACGTCGCACACGAGCACGCCCACGCGGCCGTCCTCGAGCTCCAGGAAGTCGTGGAAGTCGCCGCCCGGCGTGGGGCTGTCGACGTGCAGCGCCGCGAGCGCGTAGCCCTTCACCGACGGCAGCGTTTGCGGGAGCAGCGCCTCGCGCACCTCGCCCGCGACGCCGATCTCGCGCTCGCGCACGGAGAGCTCGAGCTGCGCCGCCTGCGCGGTCTCCAGGTTGCCCGCCATGCGATCGATCGACTTCGCGAGGAGCAGGATCTCGCCGCCCGCGCGCACGCGCGTGCGGTGGCGCAGGTTGCCGCTCGCGATCTGGTTGATGTCGCTGACGATGAGCTGCAGCGGTCGAGACACGCTCGCGGCGACCATCCACGCCACCAGCGCTCCCACGAGGATGACGCAGAGCGTGACGGCAAGGATCATCGGGAGCAGTCCCGAGCTCGCCTTCGCCTTCGTGTCCGACGACACGATCAGCGGCGGCTTCACGTCCTTGTAGATGTACATGTAGCCGGGCTTCGTGAAGTTCTCGCCGTAGTGGACGTCCACGCGCCGCACGTCCGTGCCGGAGAACTCCTTCGTCGTGCCCTGCACGGGCATCGCGGCCTCCGTCTTGCCCTCGCGCGGCGGCAAACCCTTCGCTTCGCGCTGCGTGTCCTCGAGGTAGGCCTTCTGCCACGGACCCTGGAACGACACGGCTTCGACGAAGGCCTTCTCCTGGATCTCGTCCGCCTTGCCGACGATCCACGAATAGAGGAACGCTCCCGCGCCGAGCATCACGACCGCGAGCGCGATCGTCATCGAGATCGAGAAGCGCGTCGACAGCGTCGATCCGGACAGCTTGAGCTCGTGCTCCTTCTTGTGCTTGGCCATCGATCAACCTCCGCTCACGGTCCAGGGAACGTCGATCACGAGCCGCGCGACGACCATCGTCGCGAGGCCCCACAAACCCGCCATCACGTCGTCGAGCAGGATGCCGTGCCCGCCGGGGAGGTGCTCCATCTGCCGCGCGGGCGGCGGCTTCAGGATGTCGAAGAAGCGGAACACGAAGAACGCGACGACGAGCGCCACGAGGCTCGGACCGCGCGTCCACGCGATCGTGATCAGGTACCCGATGACCTCGTCCATGACGAAGATGCCGGGGTCCTTCTTGCCCGCGTACTCCTCGGCCCACTTCCCGAGCGGCGCCGTGATCGCGTAGATCACGACGCACGCGAGCAGGGACCACACGAGGTAGAGCTCGGTGTCCTTCAGGAGGAACGCGATCGCGACGCCGCCGAGCGTGCCGACGGTGCCCGGCGCGAAGGGCGAGCACCCGAGGAACCCGCACGACACGATCGCGAGCTTCAGCTTGTTCACGTCGTGCCCTCGAGAATGAGCCGCCGGGTCTTGAAGAGGTACTGCACGCACGAACCGACGGAGGTGAGCAGCGTGAGCCACACGAACACGTGTCCGGTCGCGCGCCAGAACGGCGTGGAGAGGTCGAAGGCCTGCATGCCGAGCACGATGCCGACCGCGAAGCACTGCGCGAACATCTTCACCTTGCCGAACCAGTCGGCGGGGAGCTCGGCCCCCTGGCTCTCGACGTACCCGCGGATCGCGGTGACGAGGAACTCGCGCGAGAGCACGACGACGACGACCCACGCCGGGAACCAGTCCTTCGACCAGTCGATCACGGACAGGAACACCATCGTCCCCATCACGAGCACCTTGTCGACGAACGGATCGGCGATGCGGCCGAACGCCGTGACGTGGTTCCCCCTGCGCGCGAGCCAGCCGTCGAGCACGTCGCTCGCCGCGACGAGCACGAACATCCAGAACGCGGTCTTGGCCCATCCGCCGTCGAGCAGACGCTCGACGTGGTTCAGCGCCGCCTCGCTCGCGAGCACCCCGAACAGCACGAGCGCGCCCAGGAAGCGCAGCGCCGTGATGCGGTTGGGCCAGTGCTGAAAGACTCCCATTCCTACCGTCGCGGCGCCGCCTTGCAGACCAGGTTCGATTCGCGATCGACGTCCTCCACGCGCGCCATGATGCAGTCCCCGACCTTCGCGCGCGAGCCGCGCACGATGGCGATCAGGTCGACCTCGGGCGCGTCGGTCACGGGCCGACCGACGACGGTCTTCGCGTCGGGATGGCTCTCGTCGACGAGCACCTCGACGTCCTTGCCGACGAGGGCGCGCTGCTCGGCGCGCAACACCGCGTCGCGCGCGTCGATCACGGCCTGGTAGCGCGCCTGCGCCACGTCGGCGGGCACGCGCCCCGGGAGGTCCCATCCGGGCGTGCCCTGCTCGGGCGAGTAGGTGAACGCGCCGAGGCGCGCGAGCCGGTACTCACCCACGAACGCGGCCGCTTCGGCGGCGTCGGCATCGGTCTCGCCGGGGAAGCCCATGAGGAGCGTCGTGCGCAGCGTGATGTTCGGCACTTCGGCGCGCAGGCGGTCGAGGATCTGGCGCACCTGGTCGCCGCTGCCGTGCCGGCGCATCGCGCGCAGCACGGGCGTCGCGATGTGCTGCACCGGGATGTCGAGGTACGGCGCGACGTTGCCGTGCTCCTTCATCACGTCGAGCAGGCGCCAGGGGAAGCGGTTGGGGTACGCGTACATGACGCGGACGCGCGCGACGCCTTCGACCTTCGCGAGGGCCTCGACGAGGTCGGGGAGCTCCATCCCGAGCTCGCGCCCCCACGCCGTCGAGTCCTCGGCGACGAGCACGAGCTCGCGCGTGCCCGAGGCGGCGAGCTCGCGCGCCTCCCCCACGACGTCCGCGAGCGGCTTCGAGCGGTGCTTGCCGCGGATCGAGGGGATCGCGCAGAAGCTGCACAGGTGGTCGCAGCCGTGCGAGACGCGCAGGTACGCGTACGACTTCGGCGTCGAGACGAGCCGCGCACCCTCGCGCTCGGCGGCGCGCTCGAGCGGGCCCTCGAGGTACTTCGGCGTGCCCTGGCCCTCGGTGAGCGCGCGCACGGACCGCGCGAGCTGCTTGTAGTCGGAGATCTCCGCGAAGAGGTCGACCGCGGGGAAGCGCGCGGCGAGGTCGTGCTTGTAGCGCTGCACGAGGCACCCCGCGACGACGACGCGCGCGATCTCACCCTGCTCCTTGCGCTTCACGAGGTCGCGGATCGCGTTCTCGGACTCCTCGCGCGCCGGCCCGATGAACGAGCAGGTGTTGAGCACGACGGTGTGCGCGTTGGTCGCGTCGTCCGTGATCACGAGCCCCTCCTCCGCCATGCGGCCGAGGATCAGCTCCGAATCGATCAAGTTGCGCGCGCAACCGAGATGGACGAGCGAGACGAGGGCCGGGTTCTTCTTCAACGGACTCGAGGGGGTTCGGGCGTCCGTGCCGGCGACCACGGAGGCGGGAGCGGTCGTCGGGAGCGGCCCGCTTCGACGCGGTCGGGCGGCCCATCGACGACGCGGCCGCGCGTTCCATCGAGGAGTCGCGCGGCCGCGGTGTGCGCCTGGTGGAGCGGTCAGTTCGTGCCGACCTTCTCCAGCCAAGCGTCGCGGGTCAGGAGGATATCACGGCGCTGACCCCCGAGGTACGGACCGATCAGGCCCATGTCCTGCAGCTCGTCGAGCACCCTGCAAGCGTCGTCGAAGTCCATGCTGTACTGGCGTTGGAGCATCGAAACGGCCACGCGGCCGCGATCGATGAAGAGGCAGCCCACTTCCGCGAGCAACGCGACGCGCTCGCCCGTCAGCGTGCCGTTCGGCGTCTTGTGCGTGCGCTCGGCGGCGACGGCGGGCGGCGTGAGGATCACCTCGCGCTCGGTCTCGGGCTCCGTCACGGCGGCCTCGACGA
>JACRIO010000106.1 GCA_016220035.1 Planctomycetota bacterium
CGTCCGTCGCGTCGATTCGGGGAAAAATCGGAGGGACGAGCGCCGTGGCCTGACGATGGGGCTGGAATTCGAGTCCTCGGTTGGAAGATGGCTTGGCGGGCGGCGTCGAGGAGTGGCATGCAACGTCCCTTCGCTCCTGCCTTGCTCCTGCTCGTCCTCCACATCGCCTGCACCAGCCCGTCGTCGACGTCCGTGGCCCGAGCCGAGGCCACCGTGGACGTCGAGGTCGTCCCGCTGAAGCACGCGGCCGCAGCGGAGATCCAGGAGCTCGTGCTCGAGCTCGTCGAGGCCGCACATTGGGCCGCGAAAGCGCCCAAGTCGGGCAACGTGAACGGCATCACCGCGACTGGTGTCGAGTTCGGCCCGGAACTCCGCGTCCTTGCCGACCCGCGGACGAACTCGCTCGTGATCACGGGGACCCGGGAGGAGCGCGAGCGCCTACGGGAGTGGGTCGCGCGCCTCGACGTCGAGGGCTGAGCTCTACGACTCCGCATCCTGTGGAGAACGTCCCAAGCCCGCGCTCGTCACGGGCTTGGCCAACGGAGGGCTCACCCCCAGGAATCGTCTCCTTGGCCGACGCGCCCCCAAGCGGTAGCGTTCGCGCTCGCCATGCAGACCCCCCTTCGGATCTACCTCGTCGGCGCTCACGCCACCGGCAAGACCACCTTGGCCCGCTGGATCCGCGACCACTACGGGATCCCGATGATCTCCGAGGTCGCCCGATCGGTCCTCGCGGAGATGGAGGCGCAGCTCGACGGCCTGCGCTCGAACATCGACCTCGTGAACCGCTACCAGCACGAGGTCTTCGTGCGCCAGATCGAGGCCGAGCGCGCGCAGCCCGGCGCCTTCGTCAGCGACCGCGCGTTCTGCAACCTCGCCTACGCGTGCCACCACGCGACGATCCTCGGCGGCATCGCGGGCGATCCGCGGTTGCTCGAGTACATGAACTCGGTGCGCGGCGGCCTCGTGTTCTTCCTGCGCCCGCACAAGGAGCTCGTCGTCGCCGACGGCGTGCGCGCGGGGCTCGAGTGGGAAGAGGTCGTGCGCATCGACGGCATGGTCAAGCTCATGCTCGAGATGTTCAGCGTGCCCTACATCCCGGTCGAGTCGCTCTCGATGCAGGAGCGCGTGCGCTTGCTGGAGCGCGTGCTCTCGCTCGCCGGCCACGAACAGCGCTCGCCGTCGAACGGCCACGCCCACGAAGCCCCGCGCTTCCGCACGCAGAACGGGTCGGGCGTCGAGAAGGTCCTGAACTGAGCTCGCGGGCTCCGCGATGCCGCGCGCCGCGAAGTCTGGCAGCTCGCAGCCGCCGCGTGACCGCGAGGACGAGATCGCGCTGCGCGTGGTCGTCGTCGCGCCGCCGCCGGGCTACGTGTTCTGCGTGCAAGGGAAGGCCGGCGAGTTCCTCGGAGCCCTGCGCTCGTCGACGACCGACCTCGTCTTCGACGTGACCGTGCGCGCGACGGACGACGACCCGCCGCGGCTCCTTGGGAACGTCGCACAGGGCGCGCCCGCCGAGCGCTTCCTCTACGTCTGCTCGGGCACGTACGCCGGCGAGGTGCATGGGCTGAACAGCCGCCGCGCCAAGCTCCCCTTCGCGACGATCACGCGTGCCCTCGTCCAACGCGCGCGCAAGGGCGGTCGGCTCGTCGCACGCATCACGGGCACGGCGAAGGACGGCGGACCCGCATGCGCGACGGTGCCGTTGCTCGACGGGGGCTGGAACTGGCAGGCGTGATTCCGTCTCGCCGCGGTGCAGGGTGTCCGCCCTACGGGTAGCCTCCTCCACGCGCCCGGCGCATCCCTCTGCAGGAAAGCGTCCATGACGATCTCGATCCCAGCAATCGTGCTCGGCACCGTGCTCGCGCTCCAAGAGGAAGGCCGACTCCTGGCCACCATCCCCGCCGAGCTCGCGCTCGAAGGCAAGCCCATCGTCTCGCCCGACGGCCTCACCACCGTGCGCGACCGCGTGCGCTTCGTGTGGAGTTCCGACGGAAGCGCGGTCGGCTACGTCGGCTTGCGCGGCGAGCATCCGGTGCCCGTGTTCGGCGAGAAGCAGTTCGGCGGGTACGCGTGGGCCGACGGAGCGGTGTTCAGCGCCGACTCGAAGCACTGGGCCGTCCGTGTCGGCAAGAGCGCGGGGAAGGATCGCGAGCGCTGGTGGGTGCTCCTCGACGGCAAGGAGGTCGGCGCGGAAGACTGGATCGGCGCCGTGTCGCTCGCTCCCACGGGCGGCGGTTGGTGCGCGTGGACGCAGCCCGGCGCGCGCTACGACGCGAGCGGCGCCTACGCGCGCGGCGACCAGGTGCTCGTGACGCCGTGGAAGAAGGGCGTCCCGTGGAGCGACGCGAGCTCGCTCCTCCCGCCGCGCTTCGCGCCCGACGGCGCGTTCGTCACGACGCTCGCGTCCAAGGCGGGCACGTGGCGGCTCCTGATCGCCGACAAGAAGGGCGAGCGCGAGCTCGGCCAGCCCTGGAGCTGGATCCTCGCGTGGGACGTCGCCGCCGACGGCAAGAGCTTCGCGCTCGCCGTCGCGGACTCGACGCGGTCCGGTCCAAGCACCCCGCCGGTGGGCATGCTCGCGGGCGGCATGAAGTCGGTGATCGTGTTCGGCAAGGACAAGTTCGGCGCCGAGCACGAGCGCGCCACCGCGCCGCTGCTCGCCCCCGACGGCAAACACGTCGCGTGGCGCTTCCGCGCCAAGGGCAAGGCGGGCGTCGCCGTGGACGCGGGCAAGGATGCGCGCGCGACGCACGACGGGATCACTGCGATCGCTTGGCGCCCCGACGGAAAGGAGCTGGCGTTCGTCGCGTGCGACGGCGGCCACGAGAAACCGGGCCTGATGACGGAGGCGGGCGAGCCGATCCTCGAGGGCGGGACGTGGACCGTCGTGCGGCGAGCGTCGAACGGCAAGGAGACACCCGAGGGCGCCGCGTGGTCGGAGATCGCCGATCTCGCGTGGTCGAAGGACGGAAAGGTCCTCGGCTACGCCGCGAAGAACGCGGAGGGGTGGCGCATCGTCTGTGGAGCGCAGCAAGGCGCCGCGTTCGACGAGGTCGGCCCGCCGCGCATCGCCGCAGACGGGAAGTCGGTGGGCTACGGCGCGCGCAAGGACCGCGAGCTCCATTGGAAGGTGCTCCCGCTCGAGTGACTGCGGTTCTCGTCGAGCGCGCTGCTCCCGGACTGGGGTGTGCACGACGAAAGCGCTCGAGTTCCAGGCCGAGCGGTCTGGCGCATTCCCGCGGGTCACCACACGACGACCACCGCGTTCGTCACGTCGACGAGAACGGTGCTCACTCCCGCCGGGGCCTCGCTGCGCGCGTCGTCGCGCGCAGCGAGGCGATCAACAGACTTGTAGCCAGCCTTTGCTCACGTTGAAGGTCTCCGGCGGACAGAACGCCGCCGCGGAGTTGCGGTAGTAGGTCTGGTAGAAGCGCACGAGGCCGCTGCCGACGCTCACGCCGCCGCGCGCGGAGAGCGTGATCGTGTCGACGAGCGCTTCGGGGAACGAGCTCGCGCCGCCGACGTTGAGCTTCGTGCGCAACCGCAGCAGGCTCCCACCCGCGCAGCGCACGCCGTCGCCGAACACGACGTCGTCCTGCGCGTCGCCCTGCAGGTAGATGCACGCGACCGTGGCCGGCATGCCTTGCGCGCGCAGCACGACGTCGTCGGCCGCCGCGCTGCCGGTCGCGAGGAGGCGCGCGCCTTCGGGATGCACGGAGTTCGCGCAGCCGCGTCCGGCGCTTCCGACGTTCGCGCACGGGCACGGCGTCGTGTGGCTCGTGTCGAGGCCGTCGCCGTAGCAGAAGCTCCCGTCCTGCGGATCCGTCAGCAACTGGAAGAGGTAGGCCTTGACGTTCGAGACGTCGAGCACCGCGAGCGTGTCCGTGCCCGAGTCCCAGCCGAAGTCGTACGCGCCGTTGGAGGTCGGCGGCGCGAAGCTCCCGAAGTTCGTCGCGACCGCGACACCGCTCGTGTCCGTGACCTTGTTGACGGTGAAGAAGCTCTGCCCGGTCGCGTTCGTGAAGCGGTCGTTGAAGAGCAGGTACGTCCCGCCGTCGGCGTTCAGCACAGCGACGTTCTGCCGCGGCTGGGTCGAGTCGATGAGATTGACGAGCACGGTCGACACGCAGTCGTTGCTGCCGGTGCGCACGCAGCGCACGACGTCGTTGGACTTGCGCAGGTAGACGTCGCCGTTCGTCTCGTCGAAGTCGAGGTCGCGCCAGGTCGTGCCGCTCGAGGAGTTGATGATCATCCCCGTGGCGAGCGAGTAGATCTCCGCTCCCGTCGCCGCGTCGTTCAACGCGCGCCGTCCACCGGCGAAGGACACCCAGCCGACGCCGCTCCCCGGTCCGTGCGCGCCGAGGAAGTCCGGATCGAACGCGGCGCCGCTCGTGCAGCGCGCGGAGAAGGACCACACGACCGCGCCGCTCGCGTCGTACAGCGCAAGACCCTGCGCGCTCGTGGCGCCCGTGTCGAGCGGCGCGGCGACCATCGCGCCCTGGACGTCGAGCCCTGAGTAGCCCAGACCCGACACGACGCTCACCACGCCGAACGGCGCACTGATCACGGGCGTGTCGAACACGTCGGTGATGCGCACGATCCCGACCGTGGTGGCCATGCCGGCGTTCCAACCGGCGATGACCAGTTCCGACCCGTTCCAAGCCACGTTCGCGGCCTGCGTGCCGGTGAACGTCGCGCTCGTCGGGAGCGTGAGCGCGGACAGATCGACCGTCGCGAGGTGCTCGAAGCGCAACTGTGCGTGCGCGACGAACGTGATGGATGCGAGCCCGAGCGCAATCGATGCTCCTCGACGCAGCGACGGTCCGGCTCCGGTGTTTCCACAGTGGTGCATGGGGGCAGTTCCTCGTTCTCGGCGGGATCGATCGGCGTGCGCGGTGATCATGGGGCCCATACCACCTCGTATCCGTTCGTCAGGTTGAACGTGGCGTTCGTGCACCACGCGGCCGCGTTGCGGTACCAGATCTGGTAGCTGCGCACGTCTCCCGGCAGGACGCTCCCGCGCACCGAGATCGGCGCGTCGCCGGGCAGCGGATAGAGCGAGCTCCCGCCGACGTTGAGCTTCGACCCCAAGCGCACGAGCGCCCCGCCGACGCAGAGGAGCCCGTCGCCGAGCAACGTCCCAGCACCCGCGTTCTCGCGCGCGCTGCCCTGCAGGTAGAGCGCGGTCGAGCTGGTCATTCCCGTGCCCGCGAGCACGAGCGAGTCGTTCGCGACGCTCGCGATGCCGCCGACGGTGAGGTTGCCCGCGAGACCGAGCGAGTTCATGCACCCGCCGGTCCCGGGCCACGTCGGATTCGAGCACGGACACGGCGTGCCGTTGTCGTCGCCGAAGCAGAACGCCTGACCCGGCTCCGCGCCGGGGAGGACGTCGAGGCGCACGAGCCAAGCCGCGTATTGGCCGGTGGAATCGACGCCGTCGCCGACGAGGTACCACGGATTGCTGCCGGCGATGCAGGTCACCTCGTACAAGCTCCACCCCGCGATCGCGGCGCCGAGTCCGCGTTGCGCGAGGAGCGCGCGCAGTTCGTGCACGCCGCCCTGCGCGTCCCAGAGACACGCCGTTCCGTACCCGCCGTTGGCCGAGGTCCAACCGCCGACGAGCGCCGCGTCGGGCGCGATGCAGTTGGCCCAGCACTCGTCGTTCGCCGTCAAGGGAGCGAGCGCCTGCGTGCCGCTCGCCGCGCTCCAGCGCCACGCTTTTCGCGGACCCGCATAATCGCCGCCGACCACGACCGCACCGCTCGCGTCGGTGCCTTCGGCGTGCGCCTCCGTGCCGCCGGGAAGGCGCGGAATCGCCGTCATTCCGGTCGCGGCGGTCCAACGGAAGCCCGTCGTGCTTTGGAAGCCGCCGGCGCTCCAACCGACGATCACGCCGCCGTCGGCATCGACCGCGCGCGCCTGCGAGTTCCCGTGACCGGGGAGGAAGCCGAGGTTGGTCCAGCCGCCCTGATCGTCGTACTTCGCGGCTTGGTAGAGGTTGGGGTTGGACTGCAATCCGCCGAAGCCGACGCTGATCACGCCGTCGCCCGAAACCGCGAGGCAGTTGCTCGTGTCGTGCCCCGGCGGCGAGCCGACGTGCCCGACGCTCGCGCCGTAGCGCATCCAGCCTTCGAGATCACCGAAGACCGCGTGGCCCGTTCCGCCGGAGACGACGCTGCCGTCGGCGGACACGCCCGAAGCCCAGTTGGCGACGGGGCCCGAGCTCGGCCCGGGATAGTCGAATCCGATCCCGTTGCGCCAACGGCGCGCTTTGTCGCCCTGGCCGACGATGTAGGCCATGCCGACGACCGTGTTCCCGTCGGCGGAGACTCCCGCGGGAGAGAAGTACCCCGGCTCGGGGATGTCGAGCGGCGTGAACTGCGCGCTCTGCGCGTCGGCCATCGTGCTGACGAATAGGGGGAGCACGAACCACCTCGACCGACTGCGCATGGGACCTCCGAACGGAACCGCCAACCCCTGCGCCATGCTGTGCGACGAGCGCATCGGCCGCGGTGAATTCACGTTCATGCGCGCGACCTCCAATGGAAGGAGGGCGCGAGCTCCTCGGGCGAGCGGCCCGCAATGGAAGAGTCGCGAGTTCCTCGGGCGAGCGGCCCGCTCGGGGGCGTGCGCGGACCGAGCGCCGGAGCCCGCGCGAGCGTCCGAACCGGGTCGAAGCGGTCCGAACCGCGAGTTTCCCGAGCAACCGGTCACATCGCGCGCCGGTCTTCCGCTCCTGGGTCGAACCCCAATCAGGAGGCCGCCGTGAACACTCGACGCAACACCGTTTCCATGCGCTCCCACTGGCTCGTCGCGAGCCTCGCCCTCTTCCCCGACCTCGCGCACGCCGCGTGGAACCCCGCGGAGGAGCCCTCGACGCGCGGCGCGGACTCGATCGCGCTCGCCGCGCCGTCTCCGACCGACCCGCGGCTCGACGGCGTGCTCCAACGCGCGTTCGCGAGCGAGCGAGCGTCGACGGAAGCCCTGACCGGCGTCCCGCTCGCGAGCCTCGTCGAGCTGCGCCGCGGCGCCATCGCGGGCCGCCCGTTCGCGGAGTACGAGCAGGCGTACGAGGGCGCGCGCGTGCTCGGCGCGTCGGTGCGCGTCGAGCTCGACGAGCGCGGCGCGGTGGCCAACGTCGTCGCGCGGGGGCTCGCACGCTCGGCGGCCGGCGCGGCGTGGACGATCGTGAGTGACGACGCCGCCGAGCTCGCGCGCGTTTCGATCACGGAGGCCGAACCGGAGCGGCTCTGGGCCGCCGGCGCGCGGCGTGCGCTGCGCGTCGAGTCGAACGGCCGCGCGCGCGGCGTGTGGACCGTAGAAGTCTTCGACCCGCTCTTCCCCGGCGACGAGTGGCTCGCGACTCTCGACGCCGCGAGCGGCGAGCTCCTCGAGCTGCGCCGCACCGCGCTCGAAGCCCTCACCGGCACCGTCGACGGCCGCGGGATCGCGAGCGGGCCGCAGACGTCCTCCGCGCCCGCGCTCGGGGGGGTCGCGCACACGAGCGTCACCGCGTTCTCGGGCTCGACCGCGTTCACGCGCATCACGACCAACGCCTGCGCGGACGACGAGGTCGCGATCAGCGCCGACGGGACGCGCGTCGCGTGGGTTTCGCGCTGCGACGGCGATCGGGAGCTCTGGACCGCGCTCCGCGACGGCTCGGGCGCGCTGCAGCTCACCTTCAACACGGCCGACGATCGTTCACCGCGGCTCACGTCGAACGGCGGCCGCATCGTGTTCGTCTCGAACGTCGACGGCGACGACGAGCTCTTCGTCGTGAACTCGGACGGCACGGGCCTCGCGCAGCTCACGACGAACACGGCACGCGACCAGTCGCCTTCGATCAGCTCCGACGGGACGCGCGTCGTCTGGATCTCGAACCTGGACGGCGACGACGAGGTGTTCACGACCCTCGTCGCGACGCCCGCGCCCGTGCAGCTCACCCACGACACGACGCGCGACGCCGCCCCCGTGCTTTCGGGCGACGGAACGCGCATCGCGTGGGTGTCGTGGAGCGACGGCGATGCCGACGTGATGACCATGACCGCGGCCGGAGGCTCGGTGGTGCGCGTCACGTCGAATTCGGTCGACGACGTCGAGCCCGCGATCACGGCCGACGGGCTGCGCGTCGCGTTCGCGTCGAAGCTCGCGCTGGAAGCGCAGGGCGCCGGCGATCCCTCGCTCGGCATGCAGCGCGCCGGCGCGGCCAGGCTCCCGCACGGAGGGCCCGTGCGCCGCCCCAATCACGACGTGTTCGAAGCCGCGAGCGACGGGAGCGCCTTGCGGCACCTCACATACTCCTTCGCGGACGAGCGCGCACCGGCGTACGCGCTCGCCGGCGGCTGCATCGTGTACACGACGGAAGAGGGCGGCGATCTCGAGCTCGCGATGGCCGACCTCGCGACGGGCTCGATCGTGCTGCTCACCGCGAACACGGTCGCCGACAGGGCGCCGGCGCTCTCGAGCTCCTGCTCGCGCGGCGCGTTCGTGTCGAACGACGGCGACGACGAGATCTGGACCTGGGACCTCGGCGCTCCGGGGGCTTTCGCGGCGACGTACACGGACGCCGCGGGCGCGTACTCGCTCGCGCTGCCCGATGGGATCACGACGTCGGTCACGGCCACGCTCGACGGCCGCTGGGCGACGGTGCGCGACCTCGATCCACGCTGGAACGAGGAGCGCGCGAACGCGTCGGCGACGACGCCGACGGCGGGCGTCGCGCTGCACCTGAACGCGACGGGAGCCGAGGAAGGGCCCACCGCGCAGGTCACGGCCTACCGCCACGCCACCGCGACGCACGACTTCGTCGCGGGCGTCCTCTCGCGCGCGCCGCTCGCGCTCCCCGCTCCGCTGCCGATGGACACGCCGCTCGCGCTGCGCGTGGACTTCCCCGACGCGGTCGCGAACGCGTTCTACAGCGAGCTCCGCCAGGACGCGACGTTTTTCGTCGGCGCGGGCGCGGGCCGGCCGAACACGGCCTACGACACGGTCGTCATGCACGAGTACGGGCACTTCCTCCACGACCGCATCGGCTCGATCGCGAACGTCTCGCCGTGCTCGGGACCGCACGCGCTGACCGAGGGCCTCGGGGACATCGTGGCGCTCTTCGCCTCGGGGCAGCCCGTGATCGGCGCGGACTTCTTCGGCGCGGGCGCGCCGATCCGCGACTACTCCGTCGCGACCTTCACGGCGCCGTTCGGCGCGAACGGCCGCCAGCACGACGGGAAGGACTGCTTCGTGCTGTCCGGCGCGCCCGAGCCGCACGAGCACGGCGAGGCGCTCGCGGGCTTCGCGTGGACGCTGCGCGCCTCGCTCGGCGCGACGCTGGCGGAGAACCTCGTCTTCGGCGCGCTCGCGACGAACCCGCCGAGCATGCAGGGCTTCGTCGACGCGGTGTTCGTGCTCTCGGGCACGCCCGCGTTCGGCGGAACGGGATCGCCGTCGTCGAGTCCGTACTACGTCGCGCTGCGCACCGCCGCGGCGGCGCACGGTTTCGACGCGGCGCCGCGGCCCGACTACGGCGGCGGTCCATGTGGGTTCGGGACGTGCACCGGCGCCGAAGCGACGCACAAGGTGATCGGGACGGAGTGGCTCGGTCTGCTCGTCGACAGCGAGACGACGTGCGAGTTCCCGCCCAACCCCGACGACGACGGTCTCATCGTGCCGGGCGTCGTGCCGCCGGGGATGGTGCTGCCGCTCACGGTGACGCTCTCCGTCGACCCCGCGCTCAAGAGCACCGGTCGCTACGGTCCGCCGCTCCCCATGCCGCAGTTGCGCGAGCGCCGCGTCTACCTCAATGCGTGGCTCTTCGTGAGCGACGGCGCGGGCGGCTTCACGGTCACGAAGGTGCTCGGCACGGGCAGCATGAACCCTTCGATGGGACCGGACAGCTTCGAGACCGGCCCGGGCGGCGCGCCCTTGAACACCGTCGCGTTCAACCCGGACACCTGGCCGGGGAGCACGAAGACCTACGGCTTCGCGCTGCTCGTGCCGGGCGTGCCCGCGGATCGCATGGCCTTCCTGCGCCTGCGCGTCGACCACGGCGAGGACGCGGGCCGCATCGACACGTGCCTCTCGGCTTCGAACTACACCGGCGCGTGCGGGACGGCGCGCTACGGCGAGGTCGAGGACCACCAGTTCCTCATCCATCCCGGACCGTAGGCCCGAGGGAGGCCGCGCCGCGCCCCGCGTCGTCGACGCGGGGCGCGGCGTCTTCGGTTCACTGGCGCAGCGTGCGCAGTCCGCGTTCGAAGAGCGCGATGCGCTGGTCGTTCTCCGCGGCGTCCTTCAGCTCGGTGAGGCGCTTCTGCAGCGCGTCGCGCCGGCCGAGCGTGACGCCGATCTGCGCGACGAGCGGCACGGTCTCGTCCGCCTCGACGCGATCGAGCGCGCGGAGCGCGTGCTCCTCCGCCTTGTGTGGGTCGAAGTGCTCGGGGTGCTCCGCGTAGTACGCGCGACAGCGCTCGCACTGCGCGCGGTTCGAGCCGGCGAAGAACCAGGCGAGCGAAGCATGTCCGCGTCCGGGCGCACCTTTCGCGATCATGCGTTCGCCGAGCGCCACCGCCTCGGCGAAGCGGTGGTCGCTCATCTCGGTGAACGCGAGGTTGTAGAGCGCGCGCGGCTGGTCGGGCTCGATCCGCAGCACGCGTTCGAAGATCGCGCGCGCCTCGGCGTGGCGCTCGGCGCCGTTGAGCATCGAGGCGAGGATCTGCAGCTGCGACGTCGTCGCGCTCGCTCCCGCGAGCGCGTCGCCGCGCAGCGCCTCCGCGAGCGCTTCCTCGTTCTTTCCCAGGCGGGCGAGCGCGCGCGCGAGCTGGAACCGATGGCGTCCGACGTCCGGCGCGAGCACGATCGCCGCGCGGATCGCGCGCTCGGCCTCGACGTCGTCCTTCAGGTCGTAATGGAGCTTGGAGAGCCGCGCCTGCATCGGCGCGGAGTCGGGGAGGCGCTCGACCGCCGCGCGCAGCTCGCGGACGGCGAGGTCGCGCTTGCGCGCGGCGTCGGCGGCATCGGCGAGGAGCACGAGGGGCACGATCGAGCCGGGCGAGCGTTCCTTCGCCTCCTGAAAGGCCGCGAGTGCTTCGTCGTGACGCTTCGCGACGAGCGCGACGCGCCCGCGCTCGGCGGCCTGCACGCACGGCTCGGCGCTCGGCGCGGGAGCGCGGTCCTCGAGCAGCGCGAGCACGAACTCGCTCCACGGAGCGGCGCGGCCGCCGGCCGCGAGCTC
>JACRIO010000107.1 GCA_016220035.1 Planctomycetota bacterium
CGGGATGCGCGGAAAAGTTCTGGAGCACGACCGACGCCCGCTCCTCGATCGCGCCGCCGTCCTTCGCGCGCGTCCGCTCTCGTCCCACGCGCACGATCGCGACGTTGTCCATCGGCGCGCCGACGGCGGCGAGCTCGACCTCGGGCGGGAAACGCTCGGGCTCGTAGCGATCGGTCCACACGGCGACGCGGCCGCCGCCGGAGAGTTGGAGCGCGAACGCGACGGAGCTCGCGAGGTCGTGGCGCTGCGCGCGCGGTGCGTAGCGGGCGAGTGCGCGCGCGGCCTCTTCCGGGAACGCGGCGGGACCGGCGAGGAGCTTCGGGTGCGTGCCGCTCTCCACGATCGTCACGCGCGAGCCGCGCGGGAGCTCCTCGATGCGTCGCGCGAGCTCCTCCCGCACGCGGTCCGCGGCGCTCCGCGCGTCACTGCGCGCGTCCATCGAAGCCGATGCGTCGAGGACGAGGACGAGGTGCTCGCCCGGCTGGTCCCCGCACCCGCGCAGACCCGCGAACGCGAGGGCGAGGCACAGCGCGGCGGCGACTTCGCTCCACAAGGAGAGCGAGCTCCGCAAACGCTCCTGCTTGCGGCCCGCGAGCGGCGTGCGGTCCGCGTCGGCCCACAGGAAGAGCGCGCTCACCGTCCGCGGCTGGAAGCGGCGGCGAAAGAGGTGCAGCGCGACGATCGCCGGCACGGCGAGGAGCGCGAGGAGTCCGAGGGGAGCGGCGAACACGCGGGGTGGCGGGATTCTAGTGTCCCGTCCCACGAGTATCTTGGACGAGGCGCGTGATGGGTCGAGGCTGGCAAGGCGCGCTGACGACGCGTATTCGCTGCAATACTCGGAGGATGCGCAACGCCGCCAGCGTCGATCCATCGCGGCGGATCGTTCAAGATACTCGTGGGACGGGACACTAGGGGACGGGAGAACGGCGAGCGACGCGATGGGCGCGGCGCGGGCGCGTCGCTAGACTTCTGCGCCCATCGCGCTCCCGCCGAGGACCTTTCCATGCTCTCCGTTCTTGCCGCTTGTTCGTTCCTGCTCGCATCGTCCCAGGAAGCGCCGACGCCCGACGCTTCGCAGAAGGCCGCGCAGGAACCGTCGCGCGCAGAGATGCTCCAGGTCCTGAGCGAGGCCGCGAACGCGAAGCCGGGTCCGCTGACGGGCGCGATCGGCAGGCTCGCCGAGGTCGCCGTGCCGGAGGGCCTCGCCTACGCCGACGCGGAGGGCGCGCGCAACCTGCTCGCGGCGACGGGCAACCTGCCGGACGACAGCGTGCTCGCGGGCGTGCTCTCGCTGCGCGAGGAGTCGGACTGGTTCGTGCTCTTCTCGTTCGACGAGTCGGGGTACGTGAAGGACGAGGAGAAGGACGAGCTCGACGCCGACGACCTGCTCGACAAGCTGCGCGAGGGCAACGAGCAAGGCAACGCGATCCGCAAGGAACGCGGGCTCGACACGCTCGAGCTCGTCGGGTGGGAGAAGGAGCCCTTCTACGATCCCAAGACGAACAACCTCACGTGGGGGACGCGCATCAAGAGCTCCGCGGGCGGCGAGAGCGTCAACTGGCAGGTACGGCTGCTCGGCCGCCGCGGCGTGATGAGCGCGGAGCTCGTGATCGCGCCGCAGGACCTCCAAGCGGGCCTGCCGAGCTTCGACGCGCTGCTCGCCGGCTACTCCTTCAAGGAGGGCCACAAGTACGCGGAGTTCCGCTCGGGCGACAAGATCGCGGAGTACGGCCTCGGCGCCCTCGTCGTCGGCGGCGCGGGCTTCGCCGCGCTGAAGCTCGGGTTCTTCTCGAAGTTCTGGAAGCTGATCCTCGTCGGCGTCGCGGCGATGGGCGCCGCGATCAAGAACTTCTGGAGCAAGCTCTTCGGCAAGAAGGAACGCGATGCCGGCGGTCCGCCGCCGCTGCAGGGCTGACGCGGACCGCGCGCTTCGGACGAGATCGCTCGGATGACCGAGTTCGAGACCCTGCTCGTCGTCCTCGCGGCGGTATACCTCGCGTGCTGCGCGGCGTGGATCCCGCGCGCCGCGTTCGTGTTCCGCGCGCGCTTCACGCGGCGCTTCCGCTGCGCGCCCGCGAACGCGCTCCTGGGCGGCGAGCGCGGCGCGCTCGCGTGGTGCGAGCCGTTGCCGCCGTTCGGCGTCGTCTTCGTCGCGGAGCCGCTGCCGTTTTCGATCGGCGCGGAGGGCGTGCTCGCGTGGATCGCGGCGGCGCAGCCGGGCGGCGTGCGGCCGTGGCAGGCTGCGCCGCGCTTCGTCGCATGGAGCGAGCTGCGTTCGGCGGAGGCGCGCGAGCGCGACGTTCTCGTGAACGGGGCGCGTTTCGTCGTCTGCGGCTCGCGGGAGCTCGCGGCGCACGCGGCGCGGCTCCTCGGCGAGCTCGCGCGCGCGCCGGAACGCGAGCGCGAGCGCAAGGTCGAGCGCGAGCTCGAGCGCGCGTTCGACACGGTGGCGATCTCGGACGCCGCGGGCCGCGCCGAGCGCGCGACCGAGCGGCTCGTCGCGCCCGCGGTCGGGCTCTTCGTGCTCGCGTTCGTGATGCTGCCGGTCGTCGCGCTGTTCGGCGACGTCCACCATCAGTGGCCGTGGCTCGTGATCGCGCTCGTCGTCCTGCACGCGTGGGCCGTC
>JACRIO010000007.1 GCA_016220035.1 Planctomycetota bacterium
CTCGTGGGGGATGCGACTCAATGTGATTTTGGCGGCGTGCTTCGTGTTCGGGTGTCTTGTGGCGACGGCGGCGGCGGATCGGTTCGATCCGGCGCGCGTTGCGGTCGGGGCGCCTTGGGTGGCGCATGTGGATGTCGAGGGGTTGGCGCGGTCGGAGCTGTACTCCGTGTTGTCGCGGGGCGGGACGGTGCGGCTCGAGGACGAGGTGGAGGAGTTGGAGGAGTTGGGGGTGGAGCCGCTCGAGGACTTGAAGTCGGTGTGCGTGTATGGGGTTGGGGAGGGGAGCGTGGTGTTGTTGCTCGGGAACGCGCGGTTGGAGGGGGCGTTGGAGCGGTTGAAGGAGCGTGGGGAGTACCGGCGGGAGGAGATGGACGGGAAGGTGCTGCACGTGTTTGGCGGGGATTGCTTCGTGGCCGTCCTCGGGCGGGAGGGGTCGGAGGAGCGGTTGCTCGTGCAGGCGGGGAAGCGGGAAGCCGTGAAGCTCGCATGTGATGTGTTGGAGGGACGGGCGGCGAGTCTCGCGAGTCGGGAGGATGCGAAGCGGAGGTTCGTGCCCGCGGAGGGGTCGATCGTGTTCGCGGCGGCGAACGAGAAGCTGGAGGGGCTGCAGGGCCTCGAACTCGGCTCGAACGTCGTGAAGCTGGCCGAGGAGGTCGTGTTCGACCTCGGCGAGTCGCACGGGGAGCTCTTCGCGAAGCTGCGGGTGGATGCGAAGGACGCGAAGGAGGCGCGGCAGATCCAGCAGGTGCTTCAGGGCGCCACGGCGTTGGTGGGGCTCGTCGGCGGCGACGATCCCGACGTCGGGGCGGCGCTTTCGGAGCTCGTCGGCGCGCTGCGGTTCTCGACCGAGGAAGCGAAGGTGCAGGCGGAGTTCCGCATGTCGACGCGGCTCCTGATCGAGCATTTGCGCGCCTTGGACGCGCTGGGCGAGGACGCGGCGGCCGCGGGGTCGCGCTTCGAACGCAAGGGCAGCTCGAAGGGCGGTTCGAAGGGCGAGAAGAAGTGAACGGGGCCGAAAGGTCGGCGCGCGGGCGGCGCAGCGCCCGCCGCCCCGCGACGCGTCGAAGAGCTCATGCCCCCCGAATCGAAAACCTCGTCCGAGGAGCTCGCGCGCCGCGCTCGCGCGGGTTGCAGGGAGGCGTTCGGCGAGCTCGTGCTGCGCTTCGAGGGTTCGCTCCTGCGCTTCCTGTGCACGCGCGTTCCGACCGAGAGCGAGGCCGAGGAGCTCGCGCAGGAGACGTTCCTGCGCGCCTGGACGAAGCTCGCGCTCTACGACCCCGAGCAGCGTTTCTCGACCTGGCTCTTCACGCTCGCGCGGCACCTCGCGGTGAGCCGCGGGCGAAGGCGGCGGCTCGTGCTCGCGGAGGACGGTGACTTGGAGGCAGTCGCGCAACGGGTCGATGCGGGCGGAGAACTCGCCGAGCGGGAGCAGAGCGAGCGCTTGTGGAAGCTCGCGGACGAGGTGCTCACGCCCGACCAGCGCGAAGCGTTGTGGCTCAAGTACGCGGAGGATCTCTCGGCCGAGGAGATCGGGCGCGTGCTCGGCAAGCGCGACGTCGCCGTGCGCGTGCTCCTGTTCCGCGCGCGCGCGAAGCTCGCGCGCGAGCTCGAGGCGGAGCGCGAGCGCGCCGACTCGCGGCGCGCGTCGGCGTCGGGGTCGACGGCGTGGGCCCTGGCACCTGGGGAAGCGTGAGCATGGACGCGCGCGAGTCGAACTCCAGGTGCGCCCTCCCCGCCGCGGGCGACGTCGGTCGGCTCGAAGCCCAACTCCGGATCGGCGCGCGCACGCGCCGTCGACGCCCTGCTTCGCGCTCGCTCCATGCGCGCGTGATGGCCCAGCTCGGTGAACAGGAGCGGTGCTCGACCGCGCGCCCGCGTCGCGTGGGCGCGCTTCTGCTCCGCGCTGCCGCGGTGCTGCTCGTGCTCGCCGGAAGCGCGTGGTTGCTCGCGCGGCACGACCGGGCGCCCGCGTCCGTCGTCGAACGCGTCGCGCCGCCCGCGACGCAACTCGCCTGGGCCCGCGCGCTCTCGCGAAGCGGCGCCGCCGAGCGCGCGCTGCGGCTCGAGGCCGAGCACCTGCGGCAGGATTCGCGCACCCTCCTGCGCCGCCTCGCCGCGTGCGCGCGCATCGGACCGGCCGACTCCAAGGGCTGAAGGCGGGCGCGTGCGCGCGTGCCGGAGCGCAAGTCGTCCAGCGCCTCGTTCTCACGCGCACGAGAGCATGCGTGACGAGCTCCAGACCCCGCACGGCGCCCACGTGAGCGGAGCTCCGCGTCCCGAGATCGGCGGAATTCCTCGTCCCGAGATCGACAGGTCAATTCGGTGACAGGTCTGAAAAGAAAGGGAGCGGGCCCGGCCGATACGCACCCACAGCTCCCCGCTACCGCTGCGCTCGCTCCCTCGGTCCATGCAACAGACTCCGCCCGGTCCGGCGCGTTCCACCCGCGCCGCTTCCAGCCGCCACGCCGTGCGCCTGGCACTCGCGCTCTTCGCGACGTGCGCGGGTCTCGCGGCGCTCGTCGCTTGGCGCACCCAGCGCCTCGGCGCGGAAGCCGACCGCGAGCGCTTCGAGCGGCTCACCGGCGTCGTCGTCGAGCGCATCCAGGATCGACTGCAGCGCTATCGGAACGGGCTCGTCGGCATGCGCGGCGCGATCGCGGCGCACCCGGAGCTCACCGCGGAGGATTTCAAGGCCTGCGTCGAGTCGCGGGACCTCGCGCGGGATGTACCCCGCGCGCGCGGCCTCGGCTTCGTGCGCCGCGGTACGCGC
>JACRIO010000110.1 GCA_016220035.1 Planctomycetota bacterium
CGCGCGCACCCGGCTCCACGGCGCGCTGCGCTACCTCGAGAGCGGGCAACTGACTCTCGCCCGCGTATCGCTCGCCGAGCGCGAGACCCTGCTCCGCATCGCGCCGGAGCTCGTGAAGCTCGTGCCCTTCTACGTTCCGATCTACCGTTCGACGACGCGCCGACCGTGGAAGCTCCGCGCGGGGCTCTCGATGTACGCGCTGCTCGGGAACCTCGCGAAGGACGCGTGGTTCGCGCGCGTGCCGCGCCGCGAGTGGGAAGCGCTCGACGGGCTCGCGCTCGAAGGCCTGCAGCACGTCTTCCGCTACAACGACGGCCAGACGGACGACGCGGCGCTGACGCGCGCCGTGGTGCGCTCGGCGAAGGCGCTCGGCGCGGAGGTGCTGTGCCCCGCGCGTTTCGAGTCGGCCGAACGCGACGGCGCGGCCTGGCGCGCGCGCGTCGTCGTCGGCAACGAGGAGCGCGTCCTGCGCGCGCGCGCGCTCGTGAACGCGGGCGGCCCGTGGGTCAACCGCATCCGCGGGCGGATCGCGCCGCTCCCGCCGGGCTTCGAGGTCGACCTCGTCGCGGGCACGCACCTCGAACTCGAGGGCGCCCTCGAACGCGGCATCTACTACTGCGAGGCGCCGCGCGACCGCCGCGCCGTCTTCACGATGCCGTGGAAGGGCCGCACGCTGGTCGGCACGACCGAAGAGCGCTTCGTCGGCGATCCGCGCGACGTCGCGCCGACGAACCGCGAGATCGAGTACCTGGTCGAGACCTTCCACCAGTACTTCCCGCGCCGCCCGGCACAACTCCTGGACGCGTGGGCCGGTCTGCGCGTCCTGCCGAAGGGCCCGGGCACGGCCTTCGACCGCCCGCGCGAGACGACGCTCGTCGTCGACGACGAGACGCGGCCGTCGACGCTCGCGATCTACGGCGGCAAGCTCACCGGCTACCGCGCGACCGCGGAGAAGGTCGTCGCGCGCCTCACGGCGTCGCTGCCGATGCGCGAGCGGAGAGCGGACACGGCGACGCTGCGGCTCGCGCCGGAGTGAGCATTCGCGTGCTAGGCTGCACGCCGAGGTCGATTCCGTGGACCGCGTCGAGATCAACCCCGAAATCGCCCGCGGAAAGCCGGTCATCCGTGGAACGCGGATTCCCGTCGAGCTCCTGATCCGCAAGTTGAGCGAAGGCGCCACGGAGTCGGACTTGCTCGACGCCTACCCGCGGCTGATCCGTGAGGATCTCCTCGCGGCGCTGGCCTACGCGGCGCGGGTGCTCGCGCACCAAGACATCGAGCCGCCCAGGGCCGGTTGACGTTCGTCGCGATGCGCTTTCTCGCCGGCGAGAACAGCGCTTTCGCGATCGTGCGTGCGCTGCGGCTTCGCGACGCGCGACGATCCACCGCGCTTCTCGGTACGCTCTCGAACATGATCGTCCAACGCCTCCCCTCTGCCTGCGTTCTCGCCGTGGCCACCGCCCTCGCCGCGTGCCGCGCGACCCCGGGTGCGCGGCCGATCCCGCTCGAGCAGGTGGCGTCCTTCGGGACGCCGATCGCGCTCGAAGCCGCGGGCGAGCCGATCGACGTGACGAAGTTCCGCGGCTACGCCGGGCCCGCGCTCTACGACCTCGATCGCGATGGTCGACTCGACCTCTTCGTCGGCAGCTTCGCGGGCAAGGTGCTCCACTTCCGCAACGTCGGCGACGCGCGCGCGCCCGCGTTCGCGCCGGGTGAGCTCCTGCGCGCGGACGGCGCGGACCTCGCGCTCTCGAACTGGTGATGCATCGGCATTCGTCCGCAGTTCGCGGACCTCGACGCCGACGGCCGGATCGACTTCCTCACGGGCAGCTACGACGGGCGCATCTACCTCGTGCGCGGCGGAGCCGCCGGGTGGCGCGCGCCGGTGCCGCTCCTCGACCGCGCGGGGCGCGAGCTGCGCCTCGGCATGTACTGGGACTTCGACGCGAAGCACTGGGTGACGCCCGAGGGCTTCTCCTTCGGCGAGCGGCACGCGATCTCCGTCGCGACGCTCGACTGGGAGGAGGACGGCGACCTCGACCTCGTCGTCGGCACGGACGACGCGAAGCTGTTCCGCTGGACGAACCTCGGCACGCGCGCGCAGTCCGCGTTCGCCGAGCGGGCGGAGCCCGTGCTCGCGGGCGGGGCGCCGGTCGCGCTCGACGGCGGCCACGCGATGCCGACGGCGGCGGATTGGGACCAGGACGGGCTCGTCGACCTCGTCGTGGGGACGGACGACGGCGCGGTGCGCTGGTTGCGCAATGCGGGCAGCGCGCGCGCGCCCGTGTTCGAGGCGCCGCGCGTACTCGTCGCGAAGGCGTCGGACGAGGATGCGGCGCGCTCGGGGAAGAACGTCATCGCCGAGGTCGCCGACCTCGACGGCGACGGCAACGTCGACCTCCTCGTCGGCGACCACGAGGACGAAAGCGTGGAGGATCCGCGCACGCCGGCGGAGAAGGCGCGGTACCTGGAGCTCGTCAAGCAGTTCAATGCGTTCTCCCCCGACGAGAAGAAGGCGCTCGCCGGGAGCGACGAGGGACGCAGGGCGCTCGGCGACGCGCGCGTCGACGCGTACCGCGCGCTACGAGAGGAGATGAAGGCGATCGCGCCGCCGAGGGCGAAGCTGCATGCGCGGGTATGGTTCTACCGGCGCGTGCGCGGGGCGGAGAGCGCGACGCGCTGATCCGTTCGGCGGGCGCACCTCAGTGCTCGCGGGAGCCCTCGCCCGAGTCGGTCTCGCGCAACGAAGCCCAGAACTCCTCGTCGCGCACGACGCCCGACGCAGTGATCTTCCAACCGGGTTCGACGCGGAAGACGCCGTGCGAGTAAAGGTGCTCGTCCTGCTCGTTCGTGCTCTGCGCTTGCCGCAACCAAGCGTCCCACCAGAGCAGCAGCTCCTCCCAACTCAGATGGCGCAGATCGAGGTCCTCGGAGCTCAGGAAGCGCTCGTTCACGGCCCGACCTCCGGCGGAAGGACGCCTCGAGCGCGCTCGACGACGAAGGCATGCGCCTGAGGCAGATCGAGCGAATCGACCTCTCGCTCGAGCGCCGGCCAGAGCTTCTTCCAACCCTCGGAAGCACGAAGGTAGGCGCGGATGCGGCGCTCATTGACTTCCATGCAGTCGAGCATCTCGAGCTGGATGGCCTCCGCGAGCGCACGCCGACCCTCGGCGATGCGCGCGAGCAGCGACCTCGAAGGCGTGAGTTCGCGCACGAGCCCTGGATGGCGCGCAGCGAGCTCGATCAAGTCGTCCGCGCTGCGCGAATAACGGATCTGGTCGCGCGGGTCGGGCATGAGACGAGCGAGTTCGCCGATGAAGGGGTAGTCCTTCTCCCGATCGGTCTTCTTCATCTCCGCGAGGATGCGCGCGTCCGTGAAAGGAGGATCACGGCCCTCCTGTTCGCGCCACAGACGGGCCAGTTCGACAGCCGAGACGCGCGGCGGCCGCGTGAAGAAGTCGGTGCGCACGCGCATCTCGTTCGCGGCGAACTCGAAGTGCGCGCTCCATCCGCCCCGCATCCAGGCCAGGTCGAGCGGCGCACCGAAACGGTAGCGGGCGCCGCGCCGCGCGAGCACATCGAGGACGTGTCGCAGGGCTTCGTCGTCCTCGCGCAGGATCCAGTCGCCGTCCTTGCTCGAGATCGCGAGCTTGTGCAGCACGGCCGCTTGTCCGTTGCACACGATCGTGCGCAGGCGTCCCGCGTTGAACTCACGCGTCAATTCGAGATAGACGTTCAACTCGGTCCGAAGGCTACCGCGCCGAGGACGCGTGACCAATGGACTCGTGCACTTCAGCGCGGTGGCGTGACCGCCAACGCGCGTTCGAGCTCCAGGCTCCAGCCCCGGTAGCGACGCAGCACCGCGGTGTCGGAGGTGGGAAGCGCGCGTCTCGGAAGCCGCACCTCGAAGGGCCGTGTCGCGCCGAGCCCGTCGAAGAGGAGCCGCGCGAGGCCGCGCGCGGTCGCTTCGGGGTCGTCGCGGCGCTCGACCTCGAGCTCGTGCACGTCGGCGAGGCGTTGCACGAGTGCCTCGCTGTTCGAGAGCCCGCCGGTCGCGATCACGCGCTTCGCGCGGGGCAGGCGCGCGTCCATGCGCTCGACGATCGCGCGCGCGAGGAACACGATGCTCTCCGCGACGGCCGCGAGCCGGGCTTCGGGCGCGCCGGCGCCGACGAAGCGCGAGCGGAAGTCGCTCCGCCAGAACGGCGCCGCGAGGCCCGAGTGACCGTTCAGGAATAGCGGCGGGTCGCGCGCGTCGAGCAGCCACCGGTCGAGCTCGCGCTCCCACGCCGCGAGCCCGAGCTCGCACGCGTGGTGCGCGAGCGCGCTGCCGGCGCCGTTGATCGTGCCCTCGACGACGCACGTGCGTCGCTCGCGCTCGCCGAGCACGACACTGCGGAGGAGCCCGTCGATCGCCGGCGCGTCGCCGTGCACGGGGCGCTGCACGAAGGCGCCCGTGCCGAGGTTCACGTACAGCGCGTCCGGATCGGGGGCGCCCCACGCGAACAGCGCGCACGACTGGTCGCCGTTCAGCACGGTGAACGGCACGCGCACCGCGCCGACGACGAGCGTCCCGAACGCATGGCGCGTCGGAGCGCACGCGGGCAGGAGCTCGCGCGGCACGCCGAAACGGGCGCACAGGACGTCGTCCCAGTCGCCGCGCGCCAGGTTCCAGAGCAGCGTGCGCGACGCATTGGCCGGATCGGCGACGAGCGGACGCTCCGCGAGCAGACGGAACGCGAGAAAGCTCGCGAGCGGGCCGAGCGCGAGCGTGCTCTGCGCGCGCGCGTCGCGCACGGCGTCCACGTGCGCGAGACACCACGCGAGCTTGGAGGCACCGTAGTGCGGCGAGAGGCGCAGCCCCGTGCGCGCGACGACGTCCGCTTCGTCGGCGGTGAAGCGCGCGAGCTCCGCCGCCGCGCGCCGGTCCTGCCACGAAAGCACGGGCGCGAGCGCCGCGCCGCTCGATCGGTCCCAGCACGCGATCGACGAGCGCTGCGTCGCGAGGCCCGCGCAAGCGAGACGCGCCGCGTCCTTCCCGAGCGCGTGCACGACCTCCTCCGCGCAGAGGGCGAGGGAGCGCACGAGCTCTTCTGGATCCTGTTCGACGCGATCGTCGCCGTCGCGCCGCTCCCCCACCGCGCGCGCGGCCTGCGCGACGACGTACCCGCGCGCGTCGAACACGAGCGCGCGGGAGGACTGCCCGCCCTGGTCGAGCGCGAGCACGAGCGCGTCGTCGGGCGCGGTCATCCGCGCTCCTACGCGACCGCTGACGGTGCGCGCCGCTGCCACGCCCAGTACGCCGCGAGCAGCGCGAGCCCGACGCCGAACAGGACGAGGCCGTTGCGCCAGCTCGCCGGCGCGTAGCGGAACACGACGCGCTTCGCGCCCGCCTCGACGCGGACGGCGCGGAAGGTGTGGTCGGCGCAGAGCAGGGGCGTCGCGCGCCCGTCGACCTCCGCGTTCCAACCCGGCGCGAAGCGGTCGGCGAGCACGAGCCAGCCCGAGCTCGCCACGTCGACGTCGTGCTCGACGTGCTGGGGCTCGTCCACGAGGATGCGCGCCGTTCCGCGCGCGATCGCCGCGTCCGCGACGATCGGCGTCTCCGACTCGACCAGCACGAGCGCCGCGGGATCGAAGTCCGCGCGCTTCATCCGCTCGAGGCGCGCCGCTTTCTGATTGACGACCTCCGCGCGCGCCGCGACGAACGCGCGCGGGAGCGGCTCGGGGGCGCCCCAGATCCAGAAGCCGCCCGCCGCGAAGAGCGCGTTCGGGTCGGGCTTGCCGCAGGCGACGAGGTAGCGCAGGCCCACGAGGCGCGCGAGCGGCGAATACGGATCCGGGAGGTAGTACTGCAGCGCGCTGTAGTCCTGCATCGGCGGGTTCTTCGCGTGCGCGAAGAGCTGCAGGAACTCGACGTAGCGCGCCGGATCGGCGGCGTCGTATCCGCGGAGGTCGTGCAGGCCGTACACCTGGTTCAGCACCGCCGGGAACGTGTTCAGTCCGCCGGCGATGCGCCCCCAAGGCCGGCGCGCGAGATCGTCGAGCACGGGCACGCGCGGAAAATAGAGCTCGGGGTCGCACTGCACGTTCACGTCGACCGCCTGGGCCGCGACCTCGCCGAGGGCCACGACGCCGAGACCGAGCGCGAACGCGCTCCGGCGCGCGAACCGCGTGCGCAGGAGGAACCACGCTCCGCACCCGAGCGCCGCGAGCCCCGCGTAGCCGAGGTAGACGCGCGCGAACCAAGCGTTCACCGCGGCGAGGCCCGCGAGCGTGTCCACCGGCGGGCGCGCGCCCGTGAGCCCGCGCTTCAGGCCGTCCTCGACCATGCGCAGGAGCGCGGGCGGCTCGCTCGCCCGCGCGAGCATGTAGAGCGCGAGCGCGGCAGAGCCGCACAGCGGCCACCACATCCATCTCCGCCATGCGAACTCGCCGCGGAGGAGGAGCTCGAGTCCGAACGCGGCCATCGCGACCGTGCTCCACGCCGAGACGAGCGTGAAGCGGTTGTTGCGCAGGGTGTTCAGGCCCGGGAGCTCGAACACGCGCGCGAGGAGCGGCACGTCGAGCACCTGCGCGAGTCCGAGGAACCCGAGGAACAACCAGAACCACTGGAAGCGCGCGAGCCGTCGGCGCGTCGCCGAAAAGCCGATCGGCGCGAGCACGAGCAGCGCCAGCATCCCCGCGTACGCCGCCTGCGGTCCTTCCGGCCGGTTGCCGTCGACGACGAGCGTCGTGTGCCGCTGCGAGCTGCCGAAGTAGTACGGCATGACGACGCCGTGCAGCGCCGTGGCGCCCATCGGTGGCGTCTCGACGCGGCCTTCCTGTCGCTTCTGGATGCGCCAACTCTCCCGCATGTACTCGAGCGTCGGCAGGGACTGCGGAGCGCTGAGCAGGGCGCCCGTCCCCACGCCGAACGCGAGCGCGAGCAGTCCCGCGAGCGCGGAACGCCGCGCGAGCCCGCCGAGACCGTGCTCCATCCAGAGCCGGAAGAGCGCGTAGAGCCCCGTCGCGAGCAGCACGTGCGCGGCGATCGACGCGTGCCCGCTGACGAGCAGCACGCCCGTCGCGAGCGCGAGCGCGATCGGCCAGAGGCTCCGCGGCCGCTTCACGCACTCGTCCGCGCAAAGGAGCATCCACGGGAGGTGCGCGCCGACCTGGCTGATCGTGAAGCCGGCCCACAGGACGAGGAAGCCGGTGCACGGCCACAACGCGGCGGCGAAGGTCGAGGACCAGAAGCCGAGCTGCAGCGCGCGCCGCAGGAAGAGGTACGCGCCGAGACCCGCGAGCAGCGCTTTCGCGAGCTGCACCCAGGCGATCACGACCGGCCCCGGGAAGAGGTAGTCGAGCGCGCGCAGCGGATAGAAGACGGAGGTGTGGTTCGCGGCGAGGAACGGCGTGCCGCAGTAGTTGAACGGGATCCAGAGCGGGATCCTGCCCGAACGGATCGACTCGACCGCGTAACGGCGCTCGTGCTCGAGCTCGTAGACGAGGTCGGCGAGCACGAAGTCCTGCGGCCGGTACGTCGGCGCGTCGAGATCGACCGGCAGGTAGCTAGCCCGCGTCTTCAGGAGGTCGAGCGGCAACAGGACCTTCGCGCCGACGAGCGACGGCCCGAAGAGCACGCACTGCGGCACGAGCATCACGACGAACAAGAGGAGCGCGCGCACGAGCCGCGAACGCGGTCCGTCGCGGAGGAGCGCGTGCTCCGCCGCCGTCTTCGTGCTCGTCACCGAACAGCTCGCCGCCGCCGCGCCCTTGGCCGCCATGGGCGCGCATCATCCAGGACGAACCGCGCTCCGAAAAGACGCGAGCGGCGGAATGCGCGCGCTCAGCGGCGCTCGCCGTACTCGAGCGACACGCGCTGGAGGATGCGCCACACGATCGTGTGCCCGTAGGCATCCTCGGCGACGTCGCGGAAGGCGACGATCAGGTCGGGGCGCCTCGGATCACCGGGGATCGAGCGCACGAGGAACGTGTGCCCGACGCTCGGGACGCCGTAGGACTCCAGTCCGAGCGATCGAATCCGCGCGCCATCCTCGTCGCGGATCCGGCGCTC
>JACRIO010000108.1 GCA_016220035.1 Planctomycetota bacterium
CGACCGCGCGCTCCACGTCGCGACGCACCTCGGGCGCGCGGAGCACGCGACGAGCGGACGACTCGCGCCGCTCGGCCTCGAGCTCGCGCGCGGAGAGCAACTCCTCGCGGACGCCGTCGCCGCGCTGAAACCGCGCGTCCCGTTCGCGTTCCTGTCCGCGTGCGAGACGGGCGAGGGCACGTTCGTCGACGCGCAGGGACTGCAAGGCCTCGCGCGCGCGCTGCTCGACGCGGGCACGCGCGACCTGCTCGTGACGCTTTGGCCGGTCCAGGACCAAGCCGCGCGCGACTTCGCGCTCGCATTCCACCGCGAGCTCGCGCAAGGCGTTCCACCGAGCGCGTGCGCCGCCCGCGCGCGTGCGGAGCTGCGCGACGCCGGTTGGCCGAGCTCGGAATGGGCCGCCTTCCGCGCGCTCGGGGCGGACTGAGCACGTCGAGAGTGCGCTACCAGACGACGCGCACGCCGTTCGTGACGTTGAACGTGCCCCCCGATGGCGCCGGGCAGAAGGTCGCCGAGACGTCGCGGTAGTAGGCTTGGTAGTAGCGCACGTCGCCCGGAATGAGCGCGTCACCGCGCTGCGCCGAGCGATCACGCAGCGTGGGGTCGCCGCCGGCAGGCACGACGACCGAACCGCTCGATGCGGTGCGCGTGAACAGCCGAACGAGCCGTCCGCCGAGGCAGAGCAACCCGTCGCCGAACGGTACGCGTCCAAAGACGGATTCCGTCCCCTGCAGGACAATCGTTCCCGCACTCGCGGGCTCGTTCATCGTCGTGAGCGCGAGGGTATCGTTGCTGGGCGATCCACTCGCGGTCAACCGCGCGCCGGCCGTGCTTACGGAATTCGCGCAACCGCTATTGCGTGCACCCTGGTTGTAGCAAGGGCACGCTGCGACGGTCCCATCGCCGACACACATCGTGTCGACAGGACTTGCGCACCGACTCACGGCAGCAATGCGTCTTGACACGAGAGCGCCAGCCCTGTGGAACTGACCGCCCAGGTACAGCGAAGGACCAGAGCCGTGCCCATCGTCGAACTCCGCCGACGTGAGGACGATGCCGTCCAGATCGATGGGATTGGGTACCCACGCATTCCCGTTCCACTCCCACACCGGCGGAATGTTGATTGGGGACGAGGAGACACCCGCAAGTAGGCGAGGTCCATTACCCAGATCGGCGCTGAACAGGGACCAGATGCTTGTAATGGAGGTGGGCCATGGCCCAATCGCGCTCCAGCTTTGGCCATCCCAGCGCACGACCGAATTCGATCCGAAGGTGAGAGCATGCAAGGCCTGACCGTTTCCGTCGTCGTGGAGACAGAAGCTCAGGGCGCGAATGTCGTCGACCCCGCTTCCCACCGGATTCCAGCTTGAACCACTCCAGCGCGCAACACCCCCAGCCGAAGCGCTACCGGCCATGGAGAATCCCCCACCGGCGTAGAGTGCCGGTCCGCTGCCGTCGTCCCACACTTCGAGGCAATACACGGGTCCATTCATCCCTCCGCCGACATCGTACCAAGCCGTGCCGTTCCATCGCGCGATGCCGGCAGTGATCGCCGTTCCGCCACTGGACGTTGCCACGAACATCGAGAAGTTGCCGACGACGTACAATGCCGGTCCCGTGCCATCGTCCCATGCCAGGATGTCGTGAACTTCGATCTGTGGGCTCGCCGGCCCCTGAGGAAGTTCCGACCAACTCGTCCCGTTCCACCTCGCCAGATTGTAGTAGACCGGGAAACCCATCGGGCTCAGTGTGAAGTGGCCGCCCGCGTAGAGCTTCTCGCCAGTCCCGTCGTCGAAGGCTGTGATCGAAGTCACCCACTCGTCGCCACCGACGATACCAAGCCCGTTTCCAAACCCGTACCAACTAGTCCCATTCCAACGCGCGATGTGGTTTCGAGGACTCTCGCTGAAGGATCCGCCCACGTACAGTGAAGGGCCGGTGCCATCGTCGTGGACGAACATTGCCCTCGGCCGTCCGCCTAGGCCGTTCGCCCAGTAGAAGTCGGTCGAGAAGTTCATGCATTGCGCCTGCAACATGGACGGGATGGCGAAGCCCCCTACCAAGCTCAGCAGAAGCGTCAGCAGTCGTCCGAGCAACGTCTGGATCGTGCTGTACATGGTTGGACGTCGTCGCATGTGTGCCACCGGAGTCAGGGCCCGTACAGCCGCATCCCGCAGAGTGAGTGCGCTACCAAACGACGCGCACGCCGTTCGTCACGTTGAACGTGCCCCCCGATGGCGCCGGGCAGAAGGTTGCCGAGACGTCGCGGTAGTAGGCTTGGTAGTAGCGCACGTCGCCCGGAATGAGCGCGTCACCGCGCTGCGCCGAGCGATCACGAAGCGTGGGGTCGCCGACGGTAGGCACGACGACCGAACCGCTCGATGCGGTGCGCGTGAACAGCCGAACGAGCCGTCCGCCGAGGCAGAGCAACCCGTCGCCAAAAGGCGTCCGTAGGAAGGTAGGATCCGTTGCCTGCAGCACAATCGTCGCAGAGCTCCCGGGTTGGTTCGTCGTCGTGAGCACAAGCGTGTCGTTCGACGGCATCCCTGTCGCCGCGAGGCGCGCCCCTGCGAGACTCACCGAGTTCGCGCAGCCGTTGCCGCGCGAGCCCTGGTTGTAACACGGACACGCCGCGACGGTGCCGTCGCCGAGACACATGGTGTCGAGCGGGCTCGCACACCTCCTCCAGGCCGCGATGCGCCGGGACTCAACGCCACCTGCGCTGCTGAACTGCCCGCCAAGGTAGAGAGAGGGGCCGGAGCCATGGCCATCGTCGTACTCCGCCGATGTCGTTACGACGCCGTACACTTCACTCAGTGCCGGTATCCATGCGCCACCAGTCCATTCCCACACAGGCGGAACACTACCAGCATAGGACACTGCTCCCACATAGAGTCGAGGGCCGTTCCCCAGGTCGGCGCTGAAGAGTGAGAGAATCCCAAGGCTGGCCGGCCACGGGTCGAGTCTTTCCCAATTCTGGCCGTCCCATCGAGTGATGGTGCCCTGACCACCACTGACTGCGTACAGCGCTGGACCGTTACCGTCATCATGTATGGTGAACTTGGCCGCACGAATGTCGTCCAGGCCGCTGCCAACTGGGCCCCAATTCGTACCATTCCACCGCGCAACCCCGCCGGCGGTGTTTCCGCCTGCAAGTGTAAACCAGCCACCCGCATAGAGCGCCGGCCCGCTGCCGTCGTCCCAGACCTGCAGGCACTGGACAAGGTTGTTCATGCCCCCCCCAACATCGTGCCAAGCCGTTCCGTTCCAGCGAATGACGCCTGCCGTGAGCGTCCAGGTGTTGTTCGAATCGAGAACATACTGAGATAGGGATCCGGCAACGTAGAGGGCAGATCCAGTTCCGTCATTCCAGCCGGTCATGGCCTCGACCTCGGAGGACCCACTTGGCCCCTGAGGCAATTCCGACCAACTCGTTCCGTTCCACTTCGCGACGTTGTAGTACGTCGGAAAGCCCAAGGGGCTAAGCGTAAAGTGACCGCCCGCGTAGATCTTCTCGCCGGTGCCGTCATCAAAGGCCGTGATGGAGGCCACCCATTCGTTGCCACCAATAACCCCTACACCATTCCCGAATGCGTACCAACTCGTCCCATTCCATCTCGCGATGTGGTTCCGGTGGGTTTCGCTAAAAGAACCACCGACGTACAATTCGGGGCCTGCCCCGCTATTGTAAACATACATCGCCATCGGTTCGCCGCCTAGGCCGTTCGCCCAGTAGAAGTCGGTCGAAAAGTTCATGCATTGCGCCTGCAACATGGACGGGATGGCGAAGACCCCTACCAGGCTCAGCAGAAGCGTCAGCAGTCGTCCGAGCAACGTCTGGATCGTGTTGTACATGGTTGTACGTTGTCGCATGTGTGCCACCGGAGTCAGGGCCCGTACAGCCGCATCCCGCAGAGTGAGTCGCCGACGATCAGTTGCTTGTTGCCGGCAGCATCGACCCTGAAGGCTAGTCCCAGCGCCAGGCCGGGGGTGTCCAGGATCACAGTTGGGTGAAGAGAAGCCACTGTCGGATCCGAGATGTTGAAGACCGCCACTCCACCGCGTCCAAGCGCGCAATAGGCCCAGTCGCCGTCGATCTCGATGTCTAGGAAGTTCCCGTGATAGCCATCCGTGGGATCCTTGGGGAATTCGTATGAGTTCGTCGGCCTGAGGGTCACCGTCGATTGGCCACTTCCGGTAGCATCCCTGTAGGGTGTAAGAGCGGGCGGGTAGAGCTTGTTGGTCGTGGAGCTGGTCCCGCCGGAGATGTCGTAGACAAGCAGCCGACCGAACATGTCTCCGACGAATGCGAACGTTCTTCCGGCAAATGGAGAAGCGCCAGAGTAGGTCTTCGTGCGAACGCACCATGCATAGCCTGGCACACCCGATGGGCCAAGCAGGACGCGGAGCAACTGCGCAGAACCAATCGATGGGCCTGATGGAGGATTGTCCACGTCAGTGACGTCGTAGATCACCGTTTCGGGACTACCATAATCCTGTGCCCACTGGCAATTCGTGGATTGTGCTGGCTGAGGAGGTGCCGGATTCGGGTGTGCCGTGACAAATCCTGAGGCCACGAGGACAATCCACCTCGCGGCACCACTCGTGTTCGTTACGCGCGCTACATGTGCGCGGGAATTGGGTTGGAATTTCGAGGCATGGCCACCACCTCCGCCACACTCGACCCAAGGCGCGCACGGAGAATACGTCTGGGTCGTGGTGGAGGGATCCTCGAACTCAAGATGCGTCAACAGCTCTAGGAACGGGGGATCCAAGACCGGAGGGAGCGGGGGCGCTGCGGTATTTTCGCCGAGGATAATCGTTTGCCCATTCATTGTTCCAGCACAGCTTGCATTGACCTTGTTCATCACGTCTGCTAGACGCAGTAGCTTCAGGCCCCATCTAGTTCCGTGTCGGACGCCGATGAACAACCTCGGCAGACTTCCAGGCGTCGGCCCCGGAACCGGTGCCCCCGAGACATAGGGCGTATCCTCTGCTTTGAGGTCCGGTGTACCCGGTTGCTGTGTATAATACGTCGGCGACGAAAGATACACCCACTGAATGCCTAGCGAGCTAAGAGTGGGGATGGAAGTCGATGTCGGATTCGCCGCCGTTAGAGAAGCTAGCCTCCAACCAACTGAGGTGTCGGCAGGCTGCACGTGAACTTGCGCCCAACTCATTGGCGTGCACGGGTTCGTACACCCACTGATCGGGCCACCGCACTGGGCGTCCCATTTCTGGAGCACATGGTCCCCCACCAGAAACCACTCCTTCGCCGGATTGCTCGGATCGGTCCAACGGACGGCGCCCAGCAACCCACCGACAAATGGATTGGGAGGATCCTGTTCGCAGCCGGCGCCGCCCGGTGTTGGGCCACCGGGGCACATCGAAATCGTCTCTGGAACTGCGATGATGTCCGGCGGCGATCCTGAAGTGATGTAGAGCATGCCGCCCTCCATGGTCCCAGGAGCTGATGGTCCGTCCAGCCCGAAGTGTGTGAGGCCTGGATTGACCACGGAGGCGACTCCGTCCACTGCCGCAAAGAGGCGATCTTTGTACTGCCCGCTCACGTTCCAGGTCGGCTGGGCGGGTGGTCCTCCATGGATGGGAATCGCGTAGGGTTCAGTGGGGAATGCCAACTCACGACCGACGGTCCCCCCTAGTCCGCTGCACTCATACAGCCGGTAGGTCGTTGAGTCCTTCTGGCGCAGGAGCAACGACCCCCAATAGTGTGCGAACGAATGACTCTCGATGACGTTTCGAGGTATGGTCGTCTGGACGACTGTCGCATCACGTGCATACCAGGTCACAGTGCTCGAACCTGCACCATTCTGGTTGACAGATGCAGGAAGATTCGGGTCGAGAACCGCCCACGACAAGCAGTGATCATCCCAGTGCCCCGTATTCCTAAACGGGCAAGCGGTCTCGTCGAGAATGGGAGGTACCGGTTGCCGAGCGGCCGCGAAATATATCAAGTCGGAGCCGGTGCCGACCGCCGCGACGCGCTCGGTGAACCACTCGTTCCAGTTCGGTTGGGGTGGCAGGGGTGCAGCGAGAGTCACATAGGGCCACGCGAGCGGAGGAGTGCTCGCATCGATGTGATACTCGACCACTCCCGTGTACTCGAATGCCGCGTAGAGGAAGGAGCCTCGTGTTGCTGTGCGTGCGATTGCCAGGTCGCGCACGCCCTCGCCCGGAGAGACTGAAAACGGGCACGGTGGCCGGCTTAGGGGCGTGCCCGTGAACGTCGGTCCGGTGATGTCGATTCGCGCGAGGCCGAACTTGTTCAGGGCGACGTAGACGTGATTGGGATCCGCTGGATCCGCCACGATCGCGGTGGCGAGCGCGACGTTGGTCGCGGAGGTGCTCCCAAGGGTGGTGGGATCAAGGCTGAGGGTGCCGTAGAGTGTCCAGCTTCCCGCTACGTCGTCGTTGAGCTTGTAGGCTCGAAGTTGAGAGGGGCCGATCGAGGCCGGCGCGTCGCTTCTCGATGCGAATACCACGAGAAGCAAGGTCTCATTGGCGGCCGAACCGTGGCCCTGGACGACGCAGAGATCCACGCAGCGCGCCCGCTCGAAGATCTGACTCTCCACGATGTCCATCCGGACGGGAGCGTGCGAACTCGGGGCCGTGTAGAAGGAATCGCTGCACGCTGGCTGAGTCGCGTCGAAGTACTGAGGACAGAGGTCGGCGCGCCAGAGCCCCATCGTTCCGCCTGCGATGAATAGGCGGTGCGGCGTGTTGGGCAGCTTGTTGTAGACCATCGCCACGGGTGCGCACTCCGGGACCTCGAAACTTGCGATCCGCGTGGGAGCGACCCCATTCGTGATCGTCGTCACATCGAGCACCGAGATCCCTGCTCCCGCGGCCACGAACGCGCGCTTTTCATCTGTACTCACCTCGACTGCGAGCTGCGGCCCCCAGGGGTAGGCCGCGATCAAGTTGACGAAGGGTTGAGTGAGCTGGGGATTCGGCGGCGAGGACTGAGCGTGGGCTGGGGTAGCGACGCTAGCTAGTGCAGAGAGAGAGAGAGAGAGAGAGAGAACTTTCGAGCGCGCGAGAGTGCATGAGTTCCTCCGGGGTAGAGCGTTGGCCGGTGTGGCGACCCTTCTGGTCGCTGCCCGGCGGGGTCGATGCTACCACTGGGATCGCTGGGCGGGCAGCCTCTGGTGCTGGCGTGGAGCCGGCGCGGACTGCATTCTCACAATCGGTCCTCACGGGTACTGGGACCGGGCCTCGGGGCCCGGGCGGCCGGTTGGGACCGTAAGGTGCGGCCTTCGGAGCGGGCGGTCCTGACACCGCCCCAAGGCTCTCACCAGCCACCGCCCGCGGCGGCCTGGGTGGGCGCTCCCGACCTCCTCCGTGTCGCTTGCCGTCCACCGGTCCGACTCCCAGGCACTTCCTCCGGTTTCCCCCTCAAGTCCCCCGGCCTTTTTTTCCGAAGGGGGTCGTGCCGAGCGGCTTCCCCACCGCACGGCATCGAAGGAGATCCGATGTCGTTCAGCCTTTTCGCGTCCGTGCTCTGCACGGCCCTCCCGTCCACCACTCCGCTCGAGTTCCCCGCTCTGACGCAGGATGGACAGGTCGCCGTGCAGGCGGGCGTGCACGTCACGCCGACGCACCTCGTCGCGCGCAACTACTCCGCGCTCCCCCAACTCATCGTCTTCGTCGACGCGCGTTCGCAGGCCGCGACGCTCCGCGCGCTCGGCCCCGGGGCGACGCTCGAGTACGACTACTCGCGCGACGCGCTGGAGAACGTGCGCATCGAGTTCGTCACCGCGGCCGGCGGAGCGTGGAGCACGAGCGGACTGCTCGATCTCTCCGGCGCGCTGCGCCTCGGCGAGGAGACCTTCTGGTTCCAGGACCAACCCGGCCGCACGTTCGCGTGGTTGCAGCAGGGCGCCGAGCTCACGCTGCTCGACCCGCGCGAGAGCACGCTCCCGAGCGCCGTGCAGGCGCCGAGCGACGCGGCCCTCATGGCCCCCACTTGCACGCCGACGCACGTGCCCGTGGTCACCCCGAGCAACCGACCGAAGGGCGACGCGCCTCCCAAGCTGGAACGCCGTCCGCTACCTCCGGTCTGATGCACGCCCGAGCGAGAGAGTGATGTGAAGAGAGCGCGAGAGCCGGCAGCGATGCCGGCTCTCGTCGTTCGTGGCGCGCCGCGCACCTCACCATGCTTGCCCCCGGGCACGGGATCGAGGTCGGGACAGGCTGCGGGTCCGCGCGTTATGCTCGCAACCGACGAGACTCCGCCATGGTCCGCTTGCCGCCCCCTCTCGATCGCATCCGTCCCTGCCTGGAACGCGAGTTCGGCGCGCGACTCCGCGGAGTCGTCCTCTTCGGCTCGCGCGCACGGGGCGACCATCGTCCCGACAGCGACGTCGATCTGCTCGTGCTCCTGGAGCCGCCGTTCTCGTTGGCCGAGGACCAGGATCGGACGATCCACGCGCTCTATCCGCTGCAACTCGAGTCCGACGTGCTGCTGCACCCCTTGCCCGTGGATTCCGAGGACTTCGAGTCGCAACGCCTCGCGCTCTACCGCGAAGTGCGCCGAGACGGGGTGCGGCTCTGAACGACGACGCCCTCGCCCATTGGCGGCTCGCGAACAGGTTTCTCACGAGCTCGAGCGTGCTCCTTGCCAGCGGTGATCCCGACAGCGCCGCATCGCGGGCCTACTACTCCGCGTTCCACGCCGTTCCGACCTTGTTCTCCGTCCGCGGCGTGTTGTTCCGCAAGCACGAGGCCGTCGAGGCTGCCGTGCATCGCGACCTCGTCCGTGCCGGCATCGTCCCATCGCGCTTCGGCGAGGACTACGCCGGATTGCGGCAGTCGAGGATGCGCGGCGATTACGCGGCTGGACTCCCCGTGGACGAGATCGCGGCGCAGGATGCGATCCAACGGGCGGGGAGGATCCTCGAGTCCGTTCGCGCACTCCTCCCCGCGGAGCATCGCGGCTGACGTAGGTCCGACAGCGACGAACGGGCGCGTCAGTCGACGTCCGCTCGCGCCGTCGCGCCTGGTTCGATCGTGAGGCGCAGGCCGGTCGGACTCGAGTGCGCGAGCACGGCGTAGCTGCCGGGCGGCAGGTGTTCAGCGGTCCACACCGACGCGTCGGACTCCGTGAGCAGGCGCTCGATGCCGTCCGCGCCGAGCAGCGCCAGCGGACCGCGTCCGCGCAGTTCGGCGCGGCCCGTGCGCGACAGCGTGATGGGTCCGAGGTCGAGCTCGTCTTTCTCGCGCGCGGTGAACGCGCCGAGGTCGATCGGCGGCGCGCCGGGGAGGCACAGGCGCAGGCGGTGCTCGCCCGGGAAGAGCGGGCCGAGGCGGAAGCAGCCGTTCGTCGGCTCCACCGACGCGCGCGCGGAGTCGGCGCGGCTGTCGGAGGACTCGAACACGAGGCCCTGCGCGAGCGGCTTTCGCTCCGCATCGAGGATCTGCGCGGTGATCCACGCCGTTCGCGCGCCGGTTCGGAGCTCGACGTGCTCCGCGCCCGCCGCGACGTGATCGATGCGCGCCTGGACCGGTCCGCGCCAGTGCGCGCGCCGGCGCGCTTCGAGGACGTGCTCCTTCCCGTGGTACGCGGGCAGCACGAACGTGCCGTCGATCGCGGTGCACGCCTGCACGAGGTCGTCCGGTTCGCCGGCGCGGCTCGCCCACGGCCCGGAACTCTCGCCGCTCGCGCTCGTGGGCCACGAGCGCACGAGCATCCCGCCGAGCGGCTCTCCGCCGACGCCGCGCACGACGCCACGGATCGTCGGGGTCGGATGGAGCTCGGCGTCGAACGTGCGCGCGTCGCCGTCGTTCAGGAGGAGCTCGGCGCGCACGGGTTCGGAGAAGCGGTCGACGCGCGCGGCGAGGTGGTGCGCGCCGGCGGGGACGCGCAGCGCGTATTCTCCCGAGGCAAGCGCGCGCGCGCGCACGGCGCCGTCGTCGACGAGCACCTCGCCCGCGACCGGCGCTCCGCCGAGCGTGAGCCTGCCGGTGATCGTCGCGCCGCGCTCGAGGCGCGCGTCGAGGTTCCAGGGAGCGCGCGAAGGCTGGGCCGGCGCGAGCGTCGTGCTCCAAGGCGCCCAGCCCGCGTGTTCGATCGTGACCACGAGCGCTCCGAGCGGCAGCGCGGCGAATGCGAACTCGCCCGCGGGGGAAGTCGACGTCTCGACGGGCGGTGAGTCGAGCTCCGCGCGGCCGTCGGTGCGCCAGCGCACGTGCTGCGCGCCCGGAGCAGCTTCGTCCGGCGCGCGCGCGAGCTCCACGCGCACACGCGCGCCCGCGATCGGCGCGCCGGCGGCGTCGACGACCCGGCCCGCGAGCGCGCGCGTGCGCCCGTCGAGCACGAAGTCGAGCCGCGCCGCCTCCGCGAGCGTCGGCCCGTCGATGCGCGCGAGGGCACTCGGCGCGAACCCGGGCTTGCGCGCCCCCGCCACCCACTCCGGATCGGCGCCGGACAAACGAAAACGGCCGTCGAGGCCGGTGAACGCGGGCTCGGCGGGCGCTCGGCCTCCGCCCTCGTACCACAGCGCGACCTCGGCGCCCTCGAGCGGCCGACCGAGCTCGTCGAGGACGGTCCCCGCGAGCTCGACGGCGGCGTGGATCACGACGGAGAGCTCGAGCGTCTTCCCCGCGACGACGTCGACGCGCGATTGCTCGCCGCGATCGACGTGGAGTCCCGCGCGGCCCGGCACGACGTCCGTGAACAGCGCGCTGCCGTCCGCGCCGGTGCGGAGCACCCGTACCTCGTCGAACCAGCGCGCGCTCCCCCACGGGACGAGCTCGACGAGCGCGCCCGCGACCGGAGCGCCGCTCTCGATGCGTTCGACGCGCACGACCAAGGCGCCGTGCAGCGGGTCGTTCACGACGGGGCTCGCGCCGTCGGGGAGGAGCCGCACACGCGTTTCCGGCACGAGGTCGTGCGTGTCCGCGGGCGCGTCGAGCACCGCGCGCGCGGACGGATTCTCGGCGGCCGGCGTCGGATCGGCGCGCGCGAGCCCTTCACGGTCCGGCGCGCGGACGAGGCTCCATACGAGCACGCCCGCGAGCCCCACGAACAGGAGCAGCGCGAGCACCTGCGCCGCGACGCCCTGTGCCGAAGCCTGCGTGCCGAGCTTCGTCGCGGAGGAGCTCGTCCCGAGCCCCGCAGCGTGCCGCCGCGCCTCCATGAGCACGTTGCGCCGGATCGTTGCGAGCGAGCTCGGCGCGAGCAGTGCCAGGAATCCGAGCGCCATGCTCGCCGGCAGCAGGTTGCGCATGAGCCGGAGCCCGCGGTGCAGTTGCGCCCTTACCGTCCCCTGCGGCCGACCGAGCTCGCGCGCGATGTCGCGCGGCTTCTTGCCCTCCTGCAGGTGCGCGACCAGAACCTCACGGTAGGTTGCGGGCAGCTCCGACAGCGCCTTCGTCACCGCCTTCGTGAGCTCGCTCGATTCGACGTCCGCGAGCTGCGTCGATTCGGAGGAGGTCTCGTGCTCGCCGCCGTCGACGACCTCCTTCCGCCGCCGCCGCGCGATGCGCGACTGGTTGATGAGGATGCCCATCATCCAAGGCACGAGCGGCCGGGTCATGTCGTACGTCGCCGACCGCTCGATGGCGACCAGGAACGTGGTCTGGACCAGGTCCTCCGCCTCCCCACGCCGCGAATCGAGGTGCCGGGCGACCTTCAGGAGCGACGGCCCGACCTCGTCGAACAGGCGCGCGAGGGCGTCGACGTCGCCTTGGGAGCGATAGCGGTCGAAGAGCTCGTTCCAGCGGGGGTCGGGCATGGCGCTGGGTGATTATCCCTGGGGGTGGGGGCGTTGCGCGATTTCCGAGGAGGCGGGGGAAACCGATGTGGTGACGAACTCCGCCGGTAGGCTGTTCCCCCCTCGTACCGCCGCATGTCCCCCACCCAAGCCTCGACCGCCGAACTGCTCCAGCGCCTTTCGATCCTGGAGCTCAACCCCATGCAGCGCGACGCGCACCGCGCGATCGGTACGGGGAAGGACGTCGTGCTCGTGGCGCCGACCGGGTCGGGGAAGACGCTCGCGTTCCTGCTGCCGCTCGCGGCGCGGCTCGACGCCAAGGCGGAGGGCGTGCAGGCGCTCGTGCTCGTGCCGGCGCGGGAGTTGGCGTTGCAGATCGAGGAGGTGTGGAAGCGCCTTGGCACGGGGCTCGGCGCGACGTGCTGCTACGGCGGGCACGACGTCCGCATCGAGGCGCGCAACCTCGCACGGCCGCCTGCGTTGCTCGTCGGGACGCCGGGGCGCGTGCTCGATCACCTCGAGAGCGGGCGGCTAGTCGTCGCGCGCGTGCGCACGCTCGTGCTCGACGAATTCGACAAGTCGCTCGAGCTCGGGTTCCACGAGCCGATGGCGGCGATCCTGCGCGCGCTCCCCGCGCTCGAGCAGCGCATCCTGACCTCCGCCACCGATCTCGCGGAGCTGCCGAAGTTCGCCGGTGTGCGCTCCCCCGTGCGGCTCGCGTTCGTTGGCGGAGCGGCGTCGGAGGAGCGATTGCGCGTCGTGCAGGTGCGCGCGCCGGAGGCCGACAAGCTCGACACCCTCTTCAAGCTGATTTGCAAGCTCGGCGACAGCTCGACGCTCGTCTTCCTGAACCACCGCGAGTCCGTCGAGCGCGCGAGCGCCGCCCTCGACGCGCGCGGCATCGTCAACGCGGCCTTCCACGGCGGGCTCGACCAGGACGTGCGTGAGCGGACCCTCGCAAAGTTCAGGAACGGGAGCGCGCGCGTGCTCGTCACCACGGATCTCGCGTCGCGCGGCCTCGACATCCCGATGGTGCAAGCGATCGTGCACTACCACCTGCCGTCCACGCTCGAGGCCTACGTCCATCGCAACGGCCGCACCGCGCGCATGACGGCGAGCGGCGCCGCCTACGTGATCGTCGGGCC
>JACRIO010000117.1 GCA_016220035.1 Planctomycetota bacterium
CCGCGAGCGTGACGGCGAGCGCGGCCGCCGCCGGGAGGAGGATGCGCGGCTCGAAGAACGCGTCGGGCAGCGGCAATCGGTGCAGCGCGTGCAGTCCCGCGGGCCACAGCGTGTGCGCGACGTACCACGCGGCGGAGTAGCCGGCCAGGAGGCCGCGCGTCACGAGCCCGTGCTGCTCGGCCGTGGCCATCGCCGCGTCCCTCGCCTGCCCCACCATCGCGATCCACATGAACGGGATCACGAGCGCGAGCACGGGGAGCTTCTCGAGCACGAGCCGACGCAGCCCGCGCGCGTGCGCCGCTTCGCGCAGCGGACCGAGATCGAGCACGACGAGCAAGGCGGGCATCACGATGGCCGAGGCCTTCGCGAGCAGCGAGAGCGCGAGCATGGCGAGCACGAGCGCGTAATCGCGCGCGTTGGGCCGCGTCGCGTACCGCCACCAGGCGAGGAGCGCGAGGAAGAAGAACGGCGCAGCCAGCACGTCGCGCCGCTCCGTGCACCACACGACGGACTCGACGCGCAGCGGATGCAGCGCGAAGAGCAGCGCGACGGCGAGCGCGCCGAACCCGGCGAGCTCCGACCGCGCCGCGGGCGTCGTGAGTGCACGGACGCCCGTCGGCCCCGAACTCGGCGCCGGAGGCGCGGACGATCCCGGATCCGACCGGTCGAGGAGGTCGGCGAGCACGCGCCGGGCGAGGAAGTAGAGGGCCACGGCGCCCGCGCAGTGCAGCAGGAGGTTCGTGCGGTGGTAGACGCGCGCATCCATCCCGCCGAGCGCGTGGTCGAGCGCGTAGCTGAGCCAGGAGAGCGGTTGGTATGGGCCCAAGAGCGTCGTCGTGAACATCCAACGCAGGTGCTCGAAGGAGAACCCGCGGTACGCGAGGTTCTTCACGAGCAGATCGCCGTCGTCCCAGTCCAAGAACTCCGCGTCGAGTGCGGGCGCGAACGTGAGCCACGCCGCGACGACGATCAGCGCGAGGTGCGCGATCGTGGATCGGCGGCGGCTGCCTGCGTCGGTCGAGCCCATGGCGATCACGGGAGAATAGGGGTCCATCGATCTGCGTCCAACACCGCAGGCGGACGCAAGCCGCGCGATCCGAGCTCCGTGTTCCTACGCAGCGTGGCGGTCCGAGCGGCGCCTCCGACTGCGCACTCGGCACGGTGCGCATGCGTTTCCTGCGCTGTTTGCCTAGGGGGCGCGCCCCGTCCCTCGGAATACGCTTCGAGGAGCTCCGCCCTCGAGCGGAGGGCTCGCGTTCACTTGCCATGGGAGCACAGCGTGTCGACCTCGAATCGTGAACCGCGCCGATGGACCCGCCGCATCGCCGTGATCGGGAGCCTGCTCGGAGCCGCGGGCATCGCCTCCGCGGGCCCCATCGTCGAGGAGCTGCGCGACGACCACCACACCGACGGGCAGGGACCAGCGCTCTTCGACCTGTGGAACGCGACCGGCAAGGGCGCGCCGATCCGCACGGCGCGCGCGGAGATCGCGCTCACGCCGTTCCTCCACGGCGACGTCGACGGCAACTGCGTCGTCGGTCGCGGTGACCAGGCGCTCGTGCTCGCGAGCTTCGGAAAACGGTGGAATGAGGCCGGTTTCGAGCCGCGCGCGGACCTCGACGGCGACCACCCGATCGGCGTGCGCGGCGGGCTCCTGCTCCTGGGTCGGCTCGGAGCGCAGTGCCCGTGAGCCGCGGCGCGAAGCGCGTGCAGGGAGCGAGCCCCGCGTCGACGGCGGGCGCGACCGAGGGCCGCTGCACGCCCTCGGCGTCCGCTCCAAGCGGCGCGGAAGCAGGCGCTCGCTCGACGGCCGATCCCGCGCGCGACGGCCCACCGTCGACTTCCACCGCTCCGAGCGCGCGACCGAAGTCCTACGGGAGGCGGCGCGCGATCATCCTGGCGAGCACGTTCCTGATCATCGTGGCGCACGTGCTGCACTGGAAGTGGAACGGGCGCACGCTCGCGCCGCTCGAGCTGAACGAGGCGATGTACACGTTCGAGCTCGGCATCGTGACCGCGGGCTTCCTCATGTTCGCGGTGTTGACGCTCGCGACGCTGATCTTCGGGCGCTTCTTCTGCGCGTGGGGCTGCCACATCCTGGCGCTGGAAGACCTGTGCGCGTGGCTGCTCGAGAAGGCGCGCATCCGCCCGAAGCCCGTGCGCGCGCGCCTGCTCCTCTGGGTGCCCGCAGCGACGGCGTTCTACATGTTCGTGTGGCCGCAGATCGTGCGGCTCGTGAGCGGGGCGCCGCCCGTCGAGTTGCACTTCGCCTCCGACGCGGAGGGCTGGGCCTCCTTCCTCACCAGTGACTTCCTGCGCAACCTCCCCGGACCGTTCGTTTCGATCCTCACGTTCGTGCTGTGCGGCTTCGTGATCGTCTACCTGCTCGGATCGCGCTCGTTCTGCACCTACGTGTGCCCCTACGGAGCGGTGTTCGGCCTCGCTGAGCGCGTCGCGCCGGGCCGCATCGTCGCGCGCGGCGACTGCACGAGCTGCGGGCGCTGCACGGCCGCGTGCCAGTCGGGGATCAAAGTGCACGAGGAGCTCCAACGCTTCGGCACCGTCGTCAACCCCGCGTGCATGCGCGACCTCGACTGCGTCGCCGCGTGCCCGGACGGCAACCCGCGCTTCGGATGGACCGTGCCGCCCATCCTGCGCGGGAAGTTCGGCTTCGCGCGCCTGCGCTACGCCTACGACTTCGCGCTCCACGAGGAGCTCCTGATGGCCGGCGTCCTGCTCGGGACGTTGTTCGCGACGCGCGGGTTGTACGACACGTTTCCGTTCTTCCTGGCGCTCGCGCTCGGCGTGATGCTCGCGTACCTCGGCGTGCTCGCGCTGCGCGCGTGGACGCGGCGCGACGTGCGGCTCAACGTCCTGCAGGTGAAGCGCGCGGGCGTCATCACGAACGGCGGCCAGGTGTTCCTCGCGAGCACCGCGGGGCTCTTCGCGCTGCTCGCCCACAGCGGCTGGATCCGCTGGCACGAGGTGCAAGGGCGCGCCGCGCTCGCCGAAGCGCGCGACCGGCTCGCGCACGGCGATCCCGCGGCGCCGGACGCGCTCTTGCGCGCGAAGGAGCTGCTCGGGACCTGCGCGGACGCCGGGCTCTTCGTCTCGCCGCTCATGCAGCACGACCTGGCGCTGCTCGCCGACCTCCAGGGCGACACGCGGCGCTGCGACGAGCTCCTCCAGAGCGCGCACCGCCGCGCGCCGTCCGATCTGGTGATCACGCAGTCGTACGCGCAGTCGCTCGCGAACGCGCAGCGGTGGGACGCGGCGTCGCAGCTCCTCTCGACCATGCTCGCGAGCCTCTCCTCGTGCGACTTCCCGCGGCCCAACGTGCGCTCGTTCCGCCTGCAGGCCGCGACGCTGCTCGGAGCGGTCGATGCCACGCGCGGCGACACGCGTTCGGCGCGCGCGGCCTTCGAGCTCGCGCTCGCGATCGACCCCGACTCGCCGGCGGCGCACCAGGGCCTCGGACAGGTGCTCGCGAACCTGGGCGAGCTCGAGCCCGCCGCGGAGCACCTCGGACGCGCGGTCGCGGCCGCTCCCGGCGACGGACCCACGCGCTACAACCTCGCGAGCGTCGAGATCGCGCTCGGACGCAAGCAGGAGGCGCTCGCGAACCTCGAGCACGCCGTCCGGTCGATCCCCGACGACCCCGACGTCCGCAACAACCTCGGCTGGCTCCACTTCGAGGCCGGCCGCGGTGGTGAAGCCGAGACGCACCTGCGCCGCGCCGTGGAGCTCGCTCCCACGCACGCCGCCGCGCGCTACAACCTCGCGCGCGTGCTCGCGGCGCGCGGCGCCGCGGCCGAGGCCGAGGTGCACTTCGCGGAGGCGCGCAGGCTCGACCCGCGCTACGCGCAGCGTCGCTGAGCCGCCACGCACGTGGATCGTCGCGCGGGTCGGCGATTTTCGAGCGTGGTCGTTCCCGCGGCCGGAAGGGCGCGGCGGCGCCGGGAGGAGCGCGCCTACGCCCATCGCTCCCCCGGGTCCTACGCCCGGGTCCTTACGGTGCTCGGCCCCTCCGCCGTCGATCCTGGCGCGACGGCGTGCAGGACACGCCGCCCGCGCGCGCGGGACCGTCCACCCTCCTCACGTCGAAGTCCCAGCCATGAAACCGACCGAGATCCTCAGCAACGAACACCGTGTCATCGAACGCGCGCTCGACGTCCTCGACGCGATCGCGAAGCGCGCGTGCGAGCGCAATGCGATCGACCTCGACGCCTCGGCGAAAGTCCTGCGCGTCCTGCGCACGTTCGCGGACGAGTGCCACCACGGGAAGGAGGAGAATCAGCTCTTCCCGCGCATCGAACAGCGCGGCATGCCGCGCCACGTCGGTCCGATGGCCGTGATGCTGCACGAGCACGAACTCGGCCGCGCCGCGATCCGCGCGATGGGCAACGCGGTCGAGGCCGCGAAGAAGAACGACGCGTCCGCCCCGGCCGCCTTCGCGAAGCACGCGACGGAGTACACGACGCTCCTGCGCGAGCACATCGCCAAGGAAGACCAGATCCTCTTCCCGATGGCCGAGTCGATGCTCACGGACGCGGATCGCGCCGACCTGCTGCGTCAATTCGCCAACGTCGAAGCGAAGGACATCGGCGCGGGCGTGCACGAGGAGATGCTCGCGCTCGTCGACGAGCTGTGCGCGACGCTCGGCGTGAAGCCCTCGCAGCCGCTCCCGAAGATGGGCGGCTGCTGCCACGGGCATCACCACTGATCCTTCGCGCCGCGGCGCCGCCGTCGGACGCAGACGCGCGGCGCGCTTTGCTTCTCTTCGGCAGAACCTCACCGGTTCGGAAGGTGGAGCAGCTCGTGGTCGAACCCGAACGCTACCCCGCTACGTGCTCGTTCCATCTACCAGCCTCTGCGTACGTACACGGAGACCGCGCGCACCGACGATGCTGTTGCGCTCGCAGTGCGTACACCCCGTGCTCCCCGCAGCCAGAGCCATGGCTCCATCGACGATCCACCCGAGGATCGCTAGCCGCGTGCGCGGGTTTCGAGTCGACCTCTGCCCGTGGAGGGCTTCATGAGAATTCAGTCTCGGAAACATGCCGCCGGATGGCGGTGGATCACCACCCAGGTCCTGCTTCCTCTGCTGGGAGCGTCGCTGTGCGGCTGTTCCGGCAGCGACGGCTCGCAAGGTCCCGCCGGGCCGCCGGGCGGCGGCGGCGCGACGCCGACGGCGCTGACGC
>JACRIO010000003.1 GCA_016220035.1 Planctomycetota bacterium
CCGCGCCCGCTCAATCGGCTGAAAACTTGCTCTGGCACGGTATTCCCCTCCACCGAAGAGCAACGGCGAGCGGAGCGGCGGCGGAGAGAAGTTGCTCAGGCTCCGCCGCTCAACACCGCGCGCGAGATCACGATGCGCTGGATGTCGCTCGCGCCCTCGTAGATCTCGGTGATGCGGGCGTCGCGGAAGAGGCGCTCCACGTGGAAGTGGTCGGTGTAACCCGCGCCGCCGTGGATCTGCAGGCATTCGTCGGCGCAGTAGTTCGCGGTCTGCGACGCGAAGAGTTTCGCTTCCGCGGCCTGCTGCGAGCAGCGTTCCTTGCGGTCGCGCATCCACGCCGCCTGGTGCACCAGGAGCCGCGCCGCGTCGATGCGCATCGACATGTCGGCGAGCTTCCACTGGATCGCCTGGAAGTTCGCGATCGGCTGCCCGAACTGCTCGCGCTCCTTCGAGTACTTCACCGCGGCTTCGAGGCACGCGCGACCGATGCCCACGGCCTGCGCGGCGATGCCGATGCGCCCACCGTCGAGCGTGTCCATCGCGATCGCGAAGCCGTCGTTCAGCTTGCCCATGAGTGCGCTCTTCGGTAGGCGCACGTTCTCGAGCAGGATCTCCGTGGTCGAGCTCGCCCGGATGCCGCACTTCTTCTCGTGCTTACCGACGCTGAGCCCGGGCGTGTCCTTCGGCACGAGGAACGCGCTGATGCCCTTGGCGCGCGACTCGAGCGTGCCGGTGCGCGCGTAGACGATCATCACGCCGCACGTCCCGCCGTTCGTGACCCACACCTTCGTGCCGTCGAGCACCCATGCGTCGCCGTCGAGCTTCGCCGACGTCCGCAACGCACCCGCGTCCGAGCCCGCGTTGGGTTCGGTGAGACAGTAGGCGCCGATCACCTCGCCCGTCGCGAGCCGCGGCAACCACGTGCGCTTCTGCTCCTCGCTCCCCCACTTGTTGATGGGCGCGCCGAGCAGGCTGTTGTGCACCGACAGCGTGACGCCCGTCGATGCGCACCCGCGGTTGATCTCCTCGAGCACGAGCGCGAGCTCGAGGTTGCCCATCCCCGCGCCGCCGTAGGCCTCGGGCACGGTCAACCCCCAGAGGCCGAGCTCGCTCATCTTCGCGAACACCTCGGGGTCGATGAAGGCTTGGCGATCCATCTGCGTCGCGCGCGGGAGGAGCTCGCCCTCGGCGAAGCTGCGCGCCATGTCGCGGATCAACGTCTGCTGCTCGGTGAGCTGGAAATCCATGGAGCGCGCTTTCAGTTCGTGGCGTAGTCGTAGAAGCCCTTGCCGCTCTTCCGTCCCAATCGCCCGGCGGCGACCATGCGACGGAGGAGCGGGCACGGGCGGTACTTGTCGTCGCCGAGCCCCGTGTGGAGCACATTGAGGATGTCGAGGCACACGTCGAGGCCGATCAAATCGGCGAGCGAGAGCGGCCCCATCGGGTGGTTCATGCCGAGCTTCATCACCGTGTCGATGGACTCGCGCGTCGCGACGCCTTCCATCAGGCAGAACACGGCCTCGTTGATCATCGGCATGAGCACGCGGTTGCTGACGAAGCCCGGATAGTCGTTCGCGGCCGCGGGCACCTTGTCGAGCGCCTCGCAGCACGCGGTGACGCGCGCAGTCGTCTCGTCGCTCGTCTCCTGGCCGCGGATGACCTCGACGAGCTTCATCAGCGGCACCGGGTTCATGAAGTGCATCCCGATGACGCGGTCGGCGCGCTTCGTGAACGCGGCGATCTCTGTGATCGAAATCGAGCTCGTGTTCGTCGCGAGGATCGTCTCCGCTGGGCATTGAGCGTCGAGCTGCCCGAAGACGGCCTTCTTGACCTCGAGCTTCTCCACCACCGCTTCGACGACGAGCGGCACGTTCGTGATCGACTTCAGGTCCGTGGCCGCGGTGATGCGGCCCCGAATCGCCTTCGCGTCGGCCTCGGCGAGGTTGCCCTTCTTCACGATGCGCGCGAGCGAGCCCTCGATCGCCGCGATGCCCTTCTTCAAGCCGTCCGGGTTCACGTCGACGAGCTGAACCTGCGATCCGAACGTCGCGAAGGTCTGGGCGATGCCGTTGCCCATCGTGCCCGCGCCGACGACGGCGACTCGATCGTGGAAGGGCTGCTTCATGGAGTGTGGTGTGTGTGTGTGGAGGACGAGGGGTGCGTTGCGAACGTCGAGCGCGCCCGGGAGTGCTCCGCGAGCGCGCTCGTGGTTTCGGAGGCGTGGACGAGGCCGATCAGAGCCGCTCCACCGCGACGGAGACGGCGTTGCCGCCGCCCAGGCACAAGGAGGCCATGCCGTTCTTCGCGTTGTTCTGCTCCATCGCGTGGAGCAGCGTGACGAGGATGCGCGCGCCCGACGCGCCGATCGGGTGGCCGAGGCCGACCGCTCCGCCGTTGACGTTGACCACCTTCGGATCGAGGTCGAGGACGCGCGTCAGCGCGATCGCGGCGGCGGAGAAAGCCTCGTTGATCTCGTGCAGATCGAAGTCGCGCGGCTTCTTCCCGAGCTTCGTCGCGCAGTTCTTGATCGAGATCTCCGGCGCCATCATCACCCACTCGGGCGCGCAGCCGCCGGATGCGTAGGCCGTGATCCGCGCGAGCGGCTTCAGGCCGAGCGCCTTCGCCTTGTCCGCGCTCATGACGACCAGCGCCGCGGCGCCGTCGTTGATCGAGCTCGCGTTCGCGGCCGTCACCGTGCCGTCCTTGACGAATGCGGGGTTCAACTTCGCGATCGAGTCCGCCGTCGTGTCGCCGCGGATCGTCTCGTCCGTCTTGAACAGCACGGGGTCGCCCTTGCGCTGCGGGATCGACACCGTGAACCGCTCCTTGTCGAGCTTGCCGGCCGCGGTGGCGGCGCCGGCCTTCTGATGCGAGGCCGCGGCGAACTCGTCCTGCTGGCGGCGCGTGATCTCGTACTTCTTCGCGACGAGCTCGGCGGTGTTGCCCATGTGGAAGTCGTTGAACGCATCCCACAGCCCGTCCCACACCATCGAGTCGATCAGCTTGCCGTGGCCGAGGCGCACGCCGGCGCGCGCTTCGGGGAGCAGGTAGGGCGCGTTGGTCATGCTCTCCTGTCCGCCCGCGACCGCGACGTCGATGTCGCCCGCGCGGATGGCCTGCGCGGCGAGCATCACCGACTTCAACCCCGATCCGCACACCTTGTTCACGGTGAAGGACGGCACCGTGTTCGGGATGCCCGCCTTGATCGCGGCCTGACGCGCGGGGTTCTGTCCGATGCCGGCCGCCAGGACATTGCCAAAGATGACTTCCTGCACTTCGTTCGCGGAGAGATTCGCGCGCTTCAACGCTTCCTGGATCGCGAGCGCGCCGAGCTGCGGCGCGGTGAAGCTCGCGAGTCCGCCCTGGAACTTGGCGATCGGCGTACGGCAGGCGCTGACGATGACGACGTCCTTCATGGCGATGACCTCGGTGAGGGGTTCGGGCGCGAACGGGGCCGAACAGGATAAGGAAGGAGCGCGCGGGGGCCTAGACCGGGACGCCGCGAACCGGCCTTTGTCCTGGTTCCCCCCGGTCGATCTCGGCGGCGCTCGTGTGCGCGGACGCCGAATGCGGCCGAATCCTCAGACGAGTGCGTCCAGCGGCGGATGGAGGACCGGGTCGCTGCCCCCCCGCGCCGCCTTGAGCGCGAGCTTCTTCACGCGCCACGTCGCGAGCATCGACAGCAGGATCGCGGCAGCGAAGAGGTAGATGCCGATGCGCGCATGCACGTCGGCGACCATGCCGAGCTTGCCCGCCACGACGAGGATCGCGACGGCGAACACGTCGAGCATCGACCAGCGCCCGACCTGTTCGAGGCGGCGGAGGAGCGTGAAGCGTTGCTCGTGCGTCAGCTTCCACCCCCAGAGCGTCGCGAGCACGCCGAGCTTCGCGATCGGGAACACGATCGAGAAGAGGAGCACGATGAAGCCGAGGAGGTACTCGTTCGCCTCGAACAGGTTCGCGACGCCGGTGACGACCGAGTAGTTGCTCTCCCAGAAGACGAACTTCTCGACGTCGAGGATCGGCAGCGTCAGCCCGAGCGCGAGCATCGCCGCCGCGACGAGGAGCAGCGGCGCGACGTCCCAGGCCTTCTCGAAACGTGCGCGCAGGGCATGGGGAGCTTCGTCCACGCGCGCCATCCTGTCGGCACGATGCGTGCGGGCCAAGCCCGCGCTCCGGAACGCGGTCGCGACCCCGTCCTGGGACTCCGGCACCCGCGCTCCGCGCCGTTCGAGAGCGCGCGAGGCGCCGAATCGATCGGCGCCTCGCGCAATCAGGCCGAGCGGAACGCGATCACCAGGTGATCGTGAAGCCGTTCGTGACGTTGAACGTCTCCGGCGGGCAGAACGTCGCCGACGAGTTGCGGTAGTACGTCTGGTAGTAGCCGACGAGGGCGCTGCCGATCGGCGTCGCGCCGCGGACGCTGACCGCGGCCTGAGCGCCCGTCGGGTAGCTGCACGCGCCGCCGACGCTGATCAGCGTGCCGAGGCGGATGAGCGCGCCGTCCACGCAGCGCACGCCGTCGCCGAACGAGATCCCGCCGGTGGAATTCGTGTCGCCCTTGAGGAAGATCGCGCTCGCCGTCGAGGGCATGAGCGACGCGTTGAGGTGCAGCGTGTCGACCGGCTGCGTCTGGCCCGTGACCCCGAGCAGGGCACCCACGGCGTTGATCGAGTTCGCGCACCCGTGGCCGGCGATGCCCGCGTTGTCGCACGGGCAGGGGGTGAAGAAGATGTCGTGCTGATCGCCCTCGCAGAACACGCTGCCGACGAAGCCCTCGCACTCGTCGGGCGTGCCGTTGGCGTTGTTGTCGAAACTCGTCCCGTTGGCGATGTCGCAGCTGTCGCGCACGCCGTTGAAGTTGCAATCGGGCGCGCCCGTGCAGTTGTTCTGCACCGTCACGGACATGGAGTAGTTCTGCACGATCGAGGGCACGCTCACCTCGGAGACGCGGATGAAGTAGGTGCCCGCGGTGATCGCGATGTTCGTGATCGACTCCGCCGTGCCCGCCGGCTGCGTCGGCGCGGTCGCGAGGACGGTCGTTCCGTTCGTGCCGAGGAGCTCGAGCTTGAGGTCCGCGGCCGTCAGGCTGTTCGTCGTCGTCGACGCGGTCGTGCAGTTCGGGTTGGCCGCGGTCTGCTGCGTGTTGTCGTAGGTGAAGCCGAGCGGCGTGATCGTGCAGCTCACCGCGACGTTGCCCGTGACCGTGAACTTCCAGTAGTCGAGCTCCGCGTCGGCGTCGATCGAGCAGGTCGAGGTGTTGGCCGGGTTCGAGCCCGAAGGCGGCGCCGGCAGCGCGCAGGTGTTGGCCAGCGTCGTCCCGCCCGCGATGGTGCCGAGGTCGTTCGCCGTCGCGGACGTGTTGTCGGTCTCGAACGGGTCGCCGTAGTGACGCTGCACCGCGCGGACGTCGTCGTGCTGCGGGCCGTCGAAGCTCGTCGACAGGAACGGCTCCATGAGCTGGTTCGAGTTGTTCGAGCAGATGTGGTCGACCCCGTAGGCGTGACCGAGCTCGTGCATGATCGTGTTGCGGAAGAAGCGGTGGAGGTTGGTCGAGGTCCCCCAGCTCTCCGCGCTGTCGATCACCATGTCGCCGCTGGACGGGTACTCGGTGTACGCGAGGATGCCGTTCACGCCGTCGATGACGTGCATCGAGATGCGCAGGTCGCCGCGCGCGCCCGCCGCGCCGCCCGAGCCCCACGCCGCGCCGTCGTCCCAGTCGTTGCCGCCGACCGTGACGCGGGTGAACGTGAGCCCGGTGAGCTGCTGCCAGCGATCGAAGCACGACTGGAAGCGGGCGATCCACGTCGCGCGGCCGCCCGAGGCGGCGAATTTCGAGTCCATCTGCGCAAACAAGTTGTTGGGGGCGGTCGCTTCCCCGACGCCGCCGGGGATGCTGAGACCGTCCGGCGCGAGGCTCCAGGTGAGCGCGCGCGGCGTCCCCTGCGTGCCCGACCAGCGGGGCCCGAGGTAGTAACTCGAGCCGTTGAGCAGCGCGACCAGGTTGGTCATCTGATCGACGTAGACCGGATCCGTGCCGTTCGCGAAGCAAACGACGATCGGGGCGTGCTGCAGGGGGGGGAGATCCTGTTCCACCTGCTGCGCGCGGAGCGCGGGCGACAGACCGGCGGCGAAGAGGAGCCCCAGGACCGGGGTGCGAAGCAGCTTCTCGATTCGAATCATTGGGTGACGGGGGTTCGTGGACGGATGGACTGGGGGCGAACGGTGCGGGACTAGGACGCCCGAACGGGGCCCGGAGTTCCATGAGCGTACTCGTGGACTCTGAAGCCTACCCTCCCCGGCGTCGCTCCGCGCGGGGTCCGAACGACCGCCCTGCAGCCCTCGAAGGCCGGCCCCTTTCGCCGGCGCGAGCTCGAGAGTGAGGCCAGGCACCGCTCCTGACCGAGTCCGGCGGGCGCGCCACGGGCCCCTTCCCGTGGGGTGCCGGCGAGAAGGGCCGGTCTCCCGCGTCCGCGTGTTCCCCCGGAGGCCCGGCCCCCGCCCACGGCCTTGCATTGGGTCCTTGGATTCTCTATCCCCCACCCGTCGGGGCTTCCGTCGAGCGGGTCCCCGAGCGCGGGCCGCCCTACGCGCGGGCGCACCGCGCGGAGGCGTGGTCGCGCACCGAGGGGACGGTCGGAGCCGGGTGGAAGAGCTGGATCTCGTGCAGGGACTGAGGGAACGCCGCGAGGACGTGCTCGCCGTGTTCCTCGAGCGCTACCGGCCGCTCTTCTACCATTGCATCACGCACTTCGAGTCGGACCACTCGGCGCGCGAGGACCTCTATCAAGAGGTCGTGCTGTACGTCCTCGAGCGCCTCGACAAGGACCGCTTCGACTCGACCAAGGGCTCGTTCGGGACCTGGCTCTACCGCGTCGCCTGGTGCCGCTGCGTCGACCTCAAGCGCAAGCAGGGCGCCCGCAGGAACCCCCGGCTCACGACGGTCGGCGAAAAGCTCCCCGAGCGCGTCGACCCCACGCCCAGCCCGCGGGATCAGGCCGCGGACGGCGAAATCAGCGAGCTCGTCCGGCGCGGCCTCGCCACGCTGGAGATCGAGGAGCGCGCGCTCCTGCAGCTGCGCTTCGTCGATGGGCGCACGATCGGGGAGATCAGCGACGAACTCTCCATCTCGCTGGAGCAGACCAAGTACCGATTGAAGCGCGCGTCGACGAGTTTGCGGCGCGTGCTGCTCAACGAGCTGGCGCTCGAGGAGGCGGCCGATGAGCGATGAACGCCGAGAAAAACGCGAGGCCCAGGCACCGTTCGCGCGCGCCCGTGCGGATGCGCTCCCGGACATGACGACCACGCCGAGAGGACCCCGTTTCGGGCTCGAAGACCTGAACGACCCGGAACGGTCCCTCGAAGCCCTGACGCACTGGGACGAGCTCGAGCCCGAACTCCTGAGCGCGCTCGAAGCTCACCCCAGGCACGGCCCCCGCCTCGCGACCCTCCGCGACGCCGAACGCTGGTTCCAGGAGCAGGCCCCCGCGCGCACGTCGCACCGTGCGCTCGGCGCGTGCCCCAGCTCCGAGGACCTCTACGACTTCGGCCGCGGCCCCGGGTACGCCCAACTCGATCCCCATCGACGCGCGCGCATCGAGGAGCACGTCCAGGCCTGTGCAGCGTGCCAGGAGCTCGTCACCACCCTCTCGGCCCCGCCGCCGCTGCCGCTCGACATCTCCCCCCTCGACATGCAGCCCCTCCCCGGGCGGCGTGCCCCGGAGCGGTCGGCGGCGACCCCCACGGTCCATGTCCAACCGACCCGGCAGGCAGCCCACGGCGGCCTGCCGGGTCATCTCTCCACCGCGAAGCCGCGCGGGAGCGTGCTCCGCGGCCCGTGGCTGCGGTTCGCCGCCGCGGCCTCCGTGCTGGTCGTCGGCGGCGTGATCGTCTTCGAGGCCACGCGCTCGAAGGCCCCGCTCGGCCCGACGCCCGATCCG
>JACRIO010000111.1 GCA_016220035.1 Planctomycetota bacterium
GCCATGGCGGGGTCGCCAAGGCCTGTCTCGGGGCGAGTGTCACGTCGAAAACACGCGTTTTCGGAGCCACCTTTGGAACAGTCGAGGAGCAGGATCTGCCGGATTGGCGGCAGGGGTCCGATTGCGGGTCCTATCGGACTCAGTGCAAGTGCGCGAGGTCCTCGCGATTCGGTGCCCTCACAGGGTCCGATGCTTGTCGCGATCGGAGCTAATGTGATTCTCCCGGATCATGCTCGATCATTCGCGACACTATACACGCTGCGCTCGCATGCTCGGGAACCAGCCGACGCCAGTGTTCGGCCCGTGAGCTCTTGTCCATGCCGAGCACGGTGACGAGGCCCAAGGGCGAGGGGAACCTGCGTTGCTCGGACGCTTACTCACAGCGGAAGAGGTTTCGTGGAACACCACAGGAATGCGTGCTCAGAACAAGTTGGTGGAGTGTCTACCTCAACATTCCACAACAATCCTACTTGCCACGCAGGATCCTGCCATCCGAATACACACCACTGTGCGCTTCAACTGAGTGTCCGTCCGCATCCCAGTAGTTCCACATGCCCGTGCGTACAATACCATAATCTGATGATTTCTTAAGCTCTCCCCTGGCTCGCAAGCGCCCGCGCGAATCGAATGCCGCGCACGCACCGGAAAGGGTTTGCCCTATCGTTCTTGCGACTCTCCGAACTCTATTGTAGTCGTCAATATCAACCTGCCAACACTCGCCATTAGTGCCTCGCACGTTGAACCGAAGTGTTCTATTGCCGCATCCGTCCGTTTGCTGAACAACTGTCATGCTAGGCGACTCTCCAAGAACTTCCTCGGTCTCGCCGAGGCACATTTGCGTCTCGAGCGGCCACGCCCACGGATAGGGATTTGCCAGCTCCGCTGACGGCACATCATGATTGTCTTCCGCACTTCGCATGGGCACAATCGCCGTCCCGCCGGTGGAGATGATCGCCTCATGGTCTAATTCTCTAGTGCACGAAACACACAGGATTGCCACGACAGCACGCAGCCTCTTAGTGAACATCTCGTCTCCCAAGTCTGGCCGAAGCTGTATCAGATTGTTCGATGAAAGGCATGTCAAACTTCCGCCCCGGACAGCCTACCTTTGCGTCGCAGTAGTCTAGCCCTACGTCTCCAGGAGACGTACAGCAATTCCACCACATGCTCCTATGGCGCTCGGCTGTGTTGGTATCTTCAGACCTCCAACCGTAGGGGAACGCATTGTCATCCATTGTTCCCCTTCGACGGCTTGTGCTATTGTATTCCCCCCATTGCCCTAGAACTTTGTAATGCCGAGCACCTTCCTTTCCTAGACCGACGATCTTGTCTTTGGTCTCATCATCAACGCAGTACGAATCAACTTGAAATTGATAGCTGATCCATCCGCATGGCGACATTGCCACGAAGCGATTATGATCGGGGGTCTTCCCGCCAGAAGGACTGGTATTCTGGGTCTGAACCACAAAGAACTCATCAATTGCATCTGCTTCGAGCGCCCCATACATGCAATTGCCGCCCTGTGAGCACTGTCCAACCGAGCCCTCCCAGTAGATGACCTGGTGAAATACCAAGTTGGGGAACGGTGCCTTGCACGTCTTGTCGGTGCGAATCTCGACGGATTGATCGATCCGAGGGTTTGGACATTCCTTTGACGAATTGTCGTCCAAAACAACAACGCTCAACGTTCTGCCGGATGGGTCTACTGTTGTTGTCGGACGACCTTGATTGTATTGATACAGATTGACTCCGTCCTTGTATTGCGCGTCATCTCGTGCGTTCCACCTTCCCAACTCGTCAAAGAAAACTCTATTGCGGACGGTCCACGCCGACACATTATTTGCCAGTCTCAATTCTCCGGCATATCCGCGATTGCTACTGATGGTCGCGCTCCCAAGAATCCTCCAAGCTAGACTTGCTCCCTGGTATGTGGATACGGCCGCTGATTTGTCAGCCGAGTCCACATCCCCATCCAGGTCTACATCCCCCCGCACGTCGTACGCCGGCGCATCGATCCACGCCTGTACCTGCGTGACGTCCGCGGAGTCGCAGTCCCCATCCGAGTCGCAGTCGCCGCCCGGCAGCCCAAAGGGTACGCCGTACGCCGAGTACCGATCGCCCTCCCGCTGCGTCCCGTCCGACCCGACGATCGCGACCACGTCGGCATGCTGGTTCTGGCAGTAGTAGAGCCGCTCCTCGAGGGTGCCGTCCGACGCCGACGTCCAGGCCGTGTTCGCGTCCTTGTACCGGCAGATCACGAGGTCGATGTAGCTCGAACCGCCGCGCCCGCTCGCCCCCGCCTGGTGCGCCACGAACTCCTCCTTCGGGCTCGTGTCGCTCTCGCGGAAGCGCGAGACCTGCCGCCAGCGCTCGTCGAAGGCGTCGAAGTACCACTTGTCGTTCGAGTCGACGTCGCCGTCCGTGTCCGTGTCGGCGTGCTCGGCGATCTTGAAGCCCAGCCCGTTGTAGCGGTACTCCGCGACGAGCGCCGAGTTCCCGGTCTGCTTCACCTTACGCAGCCGGTAGAACGCGTCGTACTCGTACTTGTAGTCTTTTCCGTCGTCGGTCTGGTTGCCCGCTGCGTCGAAGGCGAGCGTGTAGTTGTTCGAGCTGTTGGAATCCGTGTCGCGCGCCGTCAGCTCATTCACGTCGTTGTGCGAGCGCGTGTCGTTGACCTCGTCTGTGTCGACGAAGTCCGCATCGCCGTTTAGGTCGACCTTGTCCCGCTTCCAGTTACCTGTTCCGCTCATCGTCCACTGCTGATCGCGCGTGCGGCTCGTGATCGATCCGCTGCTGAGCGTGCCTTCTTCCGCACGCACGAGCCGGTTCACGTCGTCCATCGTGTACTTCACGTCGAACCCCGCATGGACCGAGTCATCGGCCGAGGTGATGTTCGAGTCGCGGTCGTACGTGAGGTCCACACCGTAGAAGTTGACCGGGCTCACCAGGTCCTTCGTCCAGCGACTCTTGACCACCCGGCCGAAACTGTCAAGCCCGTCGTACACCGGCGGCGAGGACCCATCGTAAAGCCTCGAGTACATCTCGGGCTCGGGGTACCCCGTCCCGACCACCTGCCCGACCCCGTTGTAGTCCCAGGTCGCGAGGACGACCGCCCCGTCCTTGACGTCGGTCACCCGGCTCGAGGCGTTGTCAAACAGGCCGCTGCGCGAGGCGCACACGTACGTGATCACCTTCCCGCTCGGCAGCGTCATCGTTGCGAGCCGGATCGTGTTCCGCCCCGTGGTCTGCTTCGCGAACGTGTACGAAGTCTCGTAGTCGTCGACCGAGCCCGACGCTCCCACGGCCGAGTTCCTGTCTTGCTCGAACTTCTCGATGTTGCCCCAGCCGTCGTAGGTGTACTTCACCTCGTCGGTGATCGTGCCCGAGCCAACCGTCGCATTGTCGTACTGCGTCACCGTCAAGGTCCGGCCGAGCGAGTCGTAGGCTGTCGTGATGCGACGCACCGCACCGTCGAAGCCGCTCGCGAGCGTCGTCACGCGCTTGTGGGCCACGCGGCCCGCCGCGTCGAACTCCGTCTCGTAGACGTTGCCAGCTTGGTCCTGCTTCCACAGCTCCTGGCTCTGCGCGTTGTAGGCGTACGTGACGACGTCGCCCGCGCTCGACGAATCGGGGTAGGTCGTCTTCTGCAAGAGGTGCCCGGTCGCGATCTTCGAGTCGCCCGCAGCCGCACCCTTGGTCGTGCCGTAGGTGTAGACCGTCTCCTGGTCCGTCTCGCCGCTCGGCAGGTCCGCTATCAGCTTCGTGCGCAGGCCCTTCGAGTACTCATAGCGCACGGTCACGTTCGAGGCGTTGGTCACCGAGCCCGCGATGCCCGACGAGTCGCCGGTCGGCTCGTAGTCGCCCGGATCCTCATCCCCGTTCCAGTTCTTCACCTCGCGCACCTGACGCCCCATCGCGTCGTACACCCAGAAGGTCTTGAGACCGCGCGGGTCTTCAACCGTCTTCGTCGTGCCGTCTATGTTGTACGTCCAGGTCGTGCGCAGGATCGTGTCCGAGCGCGCGGGCACGGAGTAGCCGCCCGTGGGATCGCGATCGAAGTCAGCACCACCATTGGTGCCGTACTCCATCCGGTCCGTCAGCCGGCCGAAGGTGTCGTACACGCTGGCCGTGATCTGGGCACGACCACGCACGTCCCCATCGTAGTCGACGTACAGAGGGTCGTTGTCGTCGTTCTCGTGGTGATCACGAGACACCTGCACCGGCAGAGGAGCTGAAGGGCACGCCGCCTCGGGTTCGAGTGACCATTCCAAACCGCTCGAGCGTTCCGTAGATCGCCTGCCGCGTCGCACGCCGTCGAGCACGCGCACCTTGCGCGTCGCGCACAGCGTTCTCGATCGCAGAGCAGGCCGCTTGGTGGAAGCTCTCACGGCACGCCCAAGGCTCCGCCGACCGCATCTCCCTGTCAATCTTTTCCGCTGTTTAGCAGGCCGCGTCGTCGCATGAGGGCTCGACCTGGGCGGTCTCAGCAAGCTGATTCCGCCGAGGAATCCACGGATCCCGCGCGCGATCACGCCTGCGACCCGCCCACGCGCAGTGCGAGCTCGACGCGCTCTGCGGCCCCGTCCGCGCAGACGCATCGGGTGCAGAGCGCGACGTCGGGGACCGCCACGACTACGCCTCTTCGACTTGTTCGCTGCGAACACGCCGCTTGCGAGGAGCGGCCGACACCGTAGTCGGCGCGAGCGTGACACCCGCGACCGCCACGCACGCCGCGAGCGTCGTGCGCGCTTCCAGGAGCGCGCCCTTCATCGTCGTGTCGCTCGCCCCCGCGAGCCCCCGGTCGATCGCGCGCACGGCGACGATCGCCTGCTTCACGGCCGGGTTCGCGCGCGCCTCCCGACGCTTCGTGCGAACCTCGATGCTCGCGATCTTCGCCTGCAAGTCGGCGACCTGCTGTTCGGGAGTGCGGTAAGTGGGTCGACCCTCCACTAACTGTTGCTGGGTCCGCATTCCCAATCCCTTTCCCACTCATGCCTGGCCTCCGGGTTGACGAGCCAAGGCAACTTCGCCAGTGGCCCAAACGACATGAAGATGTCCCGCAACGACAGCCGCCGCGTGACGAGCTTCGCCTGCATCGCCGGCGTCATCATGTTCTTGCGGTTCGTGTGCGGCAGCGCCGAGTGCGGGCGCACGAAGTTGTAGTAGCACTGCAGCAGCTTCACCGCCTCCTCGAGCTTCTTGTGCCGTCGCGCCATGCTGTTCGTCCGTCGGTGCAGATACGCGAGCGCTCGACGAATGAACAGGTTGAGGCGCTCGATGTAGCTCGTGTTCGGCTGCTTCGAGTCCTCGCAGCGCGCCAGCACGCGCTCGAGCTGCCAATCTGGGCCGTTCGTGATCGTGTTGCGCACGCGCCTCACCCGTCCGCCCACGATGGCCTTGCTCGACTCGACGTGGAGGCAGGTAGAGCCCCACGCTTTCGCGAGCTCGTGCCGGTAGTAGCGGAACGGGTCGGTCGCGAAGAGCACGCGCTCCTGGCCGAACGAAACGCGCCGGCGTGAATCGCGCGCGAGCAAGCGCGTGCTCCGCTTCGTTCGGCGCCCGACGACCGTGCTGAGCCACAAGCGCGCGCCGACCTCCAGTGCCACGAACACGAACTGCCGGCTCTTCTTGCTCTCCGTGAAGCCGCGCAGTTCATCGGCCTGCAGCTCGTTCGCCTTCACGTCGCGAACCGTTCGGTCGCCGAAGCGCGATGCGCATTCCGACGCGCGCAGCGTCCAGCGATCCACCGTCGCCGGCGAGATGCCGTTCACGCGTGCGATCGACGCCTTGCTGGAGCCTTCGACGCTCATCTGGGCAACCCGGTCGAACCGGGAAGGCGGGTTGCGGAGACGATGATACGGCGTTCCGGTGCGGCGGGTGAACGTGCGGCGGCAGTTCTTGCAGCGCCAGCGCTGGGTCTGGCCGCTGCGCGTGTGCAGGAAGGAGTGGCGCACGAGGCGCGGAGGCTGCGTGGAGCAGGCAGGGGTGGGGCAGGTCAGGTGCGTGGTCGTCGTGGACGGCATGCCAGGAGATCCGATTGAGCGATCCTGGTTGGGGCGAGCGCTCTTTCATGGCGGGCCAGCTTCGCGGGCAACTCGGGCTCGGACTTCGAGTTCGGCTCGGCGAACAACAGTCAGCGCAGCATGGGCCTGTGACTGAGAAACAAGGGTTTACGGCCGCAGCGGCGCTTCCCGTGCCGATCCGGGTTGGTGGTCCGTGTCGGGCACCACAACCGGCGGGGAGGCCTCTTCGGATCGCGCGCAGCGACGCTCACGTCCTCCACTTCCTCGATCTCGTCCATGGGCTTCACGACGCGGACCTCGGCGCGGTCGCGGTGCACGCCCACCTCGCGGACGACCTCGCCGAGGGCAACCCGGTCGCCTGGAATCGCCTGCTCTAGTCCGCTCTACTGCCGCGCATCGCTCGCGTTCACGCACGGTGCAGGCCGAACCGGCTGCATGGCGCTCGAGTACATCCTCTACGCGGACGAGTCGATCACCGACGGGAAGTACTTCTCGAATTTCTACGGCGGATGCCTGGTTGAGTCCAAGGACCTGGCCGAGGTCGAGCGCCGCCTGAACGACACGAAGCTCTCGCTGAACCTCCGCAAGGAAGTGAAGTGGCAGAAGGTCACGGCACCCTACCTCGGCAAGTACGAGGCGTTGATGGCCGTCTTCTTCGAACTGCTCGCCGTGGGCAAGATCAAGGTGCGGGTGATGTTCACCCAGAACCGCAACGTCCCCACGCAGCTCACGCCCGAACATCGCGAGGACGCCTACTTCATCCTCTACTACCAGTTCGTGAAGCACGCCTTCGGCTTGGCGCACGCCGACCACAGCCAAGCGCACGTTCGCCTGCGCATCTACCTCGACGCGATCCCGGACACGAAGGAGAAGCGCGCTCGCTTCCGCGGTTATCTGGGAGCGCTCTCGCGTTCACCTGACTTTCGCGACGCTCGCGTGTTCGTCGATCCAGAGCAGATCGCCGAGGTGGACTCCCACGACCACGTTCTCCTGCAGTGCACCGACATCGTGCTCGGCGCGATGCAGTTCCGGCTCAACGACCACCACAAGAAGATCCCCGATGGAGCAGCTCGTCGCGGCTCACGAACGATCGCGAAGGAGAAACTCTACAAGTCCATCCTCGAGCACATCCGCGGACTTCATCCGAACTTCAACCCGGGCATCACGACGGGTCAGCGCGAAGGCTCTGTCAGTCGCTGGCGCGATCCGTACCGGCACTGGCTCTTCGTACCGGCCGAACGGGAGATCGACCGCTCGAAGTCGAAACGGAAAGAGAGATAGCCCCGTCACCGCTATGCCTTACGGCGTCTCCCAAGCGGAGCTTGGGCATTCGCGGGGTCCAGGGCCGTTCTCAGTATCGTCCCCCGCGCGGCGGGAGCCAAGGGGGAAGGCGAGGATCGAGGCGGAGGGCTCTCACGGGACGCCCTCGGGCGGGACGCGGCACCGGGACGGACGCGGTGAGCGACCTCAGGCTCGCGCGTCCTGGTCCAGCACCTTCGCGAGCGCGTCGAGCTCGCGCCGCTTTGTGTCGAGGTCAGCCTGCGCGGTGGTTCCGCTGGTGTAGTTGATCGTCGCAGTCGCATTCTCGTCGCGGGCCCAGGGCAGAGGCTCGACCCCAGGTCGCGACAACAACGCATCGGACTCGGGTCCGAGAATTGCGCGTCGCCGGCACGGGACGTGGGCGAGCGCGTCGGCAAGCTCGGGGTCGATCAAGAGCAGCGAGGCTCCCGAGTGTCGAACGATGTACTCGATCTCGAGTGGGCTGAGCCGAAAGTTGATCGGGACGAGCACGCGTCCCGAGCCGACCACGCCATACAGCGCGAGCAGCAAACGCGCCGAATTCTGCGACACGACCGCAACCCGCTCCCCATGTGCAATGCCGAGCCGATCGAGCGCCGCGCCGCAGCTGTTCGCGAGCTCCTGCACCCTGCGGTAGCTGAGGCTCCCGAGCGAGGTCGCGGGCTGTTCGGGTTCGTCGACGATGCCGATTCGCTCGCCGTAGACCCTGCAGCGCGGTCGAGGAAGTCACTCACGGTGAGCGGTACGAGCATGGTTGTTTCTCGAGACGGGCGGTGGCGACAAAGCCTAGCGCCAGGGCGCTCCCGCTCGAAGGCTCGCGGGACTTCCGTTTCGGCGTGGCCTCGGGGACAGAGCCCCTGATATTTCCCGGCGCACGTGGTCGCGCATGGGATCACCAGGAACACGCGGAGACTTGCTCCTCTCCATCACGCGCCGTCCCGCGTGGTTCGTCCGTTCGAGTGCCTGCTATCCTCCGCCGCGTGTCGACGCGCATCCCCTTCCTTCTGCTTTCGGGCGTCGCAGCCTGCTCGCCTCCGGTCCCGTCGACACCGTCCACGACCGCCGCCCCCGTCTCGCGTCCCGACGTCCTCCTCGTCTCGATCGATTCGCTGCGCGCGGATCATCTCGGGTGCTACGGCTACTCGAAGGCCACGTCGCCGAACCTGGATCGACTCGCGCGCGAGGGCGTGCGGTGCGAGCAGGTCGTCAGCACGACGTCCTGGACGCTCCCCGCGCACGCCGCGCTCTTCACCGGGCTCTTCGATTCGACGCACGGCGTCGTCGACAACGAGCGCGCGCTCTCGGAGAAGGCGAACACGCTCGCCGAAGCGCTCCACGCCGCCGGCTATCGCACCGCCGGCGTCTTCGGCGGGCCGTACCTCCATCCCGTCTTCGGGCTCGCGCAGGGCTTCGACCGCTGGGTGAACTGCATGGGCGCCGCGCTCACCGCGAAGCAGGGTGAGCTCGTGAAGCTCGTGCTCGATCCCGCGGAGACGCTCTCGCTCTCCGACGTCACCGGCCCGCGCACGCTCGACGAGACCGTGAAGCTCCTGCGCGAGCTCCCCGAAGACGAACCGCTCTTCCTCTTCGTGCATTTGTGGGACGTCCATTACGACTACAAGCCGCCCGAGGAGTATTGGCGCCGCTTCGATCCCGATTGGAGCGGCACGCTCGACGCGCGCGACGTGCCGCACAATCCCGCGCTCACGGCGCAGATGCCCGCGCGCGACCTCCAGCACCTCGTGGCGCTCTACGACGGCGAGATCGCCTTCACCGACGACATCCTCGGACGGATCCTCGCCGTTTGGGACGAACACCGCGGCCGCGAGCGCTCGCTCGTCGTCGTCACCTCCGACCACGGCGAGGAGTTCTTCGAGCACGGCGGCAAGGGCCACCAGCGCGCGCTCTTCGAGGAGTCGGTCCGCGTGCCGTTCGTCGCGCGCTGGCCCGGTCGATTCGACGGCGGACGCGCCGTGCGTCCGCTCGTGCGCCTGATCGACGTCGCGCCGACGATCCTCGCCGCCGCGGGCGTCGCCGTTCCCGCGGGCGTGCAGGGCCGCGACGTCGGTCCGCTCCTCCGCGGCGAGCCGATGGAGCCCGCGCCCGCCTTGTGCGAGCTCCTCGTCGACGGCGCCGAGATCCGCGCGCTGCGCCGCGAGGCGAGCAAGGTCATCCGCTACAAGGACGGCCGCCTCGTGTTCGCGCTCGACCTCGCGCGCGATCCCGGCGAAGAGGCGCCGCTCGCAACGGACTCGACGGCGGCGCGGCTCGGCCTCGCCGACCTCGATCGTCTCGTGCGCGAGGCCCGCGAGCGCGGGAAGGAGCTCGGCCTCGCGCCGCGCAGGATCGTCCTCGACGACGCCGTGCGTTCCGCGTTGAAGGGCCTCGGCTACGTCGGCGACGACGCGAACACGGCCCCGCGCTGAAGCCGCTGGCCCGCGGATCGGGCGTCCGCGCACGCCTCCTACTCGCACGTTGTCGCGCTCCTTCTACGCCGCCGTACGGGTGTGAGCCCCCGCACAAGCGAGTAGGATTCTCGCCGTGACCGAGCAGTCCGTGATCGTCGTCGGCGCCGGCCTCGCCGGGCTCGCGTGCGCCTTCGACCTCGCGCGCGCGGGGGTCGCGGTGACCACGCTCGAGCGCTCCGACCACGCCGGCGGCGTCGTCGGCACCTTGTCGAGCGACGGTTTCCGCTTCGAGACCGGCCCGAACACCGTGCAGGCCTCGTCCGAGGAATTTCGCAACCTCTGCGGCGACCTCGGGATCGCCGATCGGCTCGTCGCGTCGAGTCCTTCCGCGGGAGCGCGCTACCTGTGGCTCGAGGACCGGCTCGTCGCACTGCCTAGCTCGATCCCCGGCTTCCTCACGACGCCCGTGCTGTCGGTCGGCGGCAAGCTGCGCGTCGCGAGCGAGCTCCTGCGCCGCTTCCGCCTGCCCGCGAACGGCGTCGAGCCCTCGCTGCGCGATTTCTTCTCCGAACGCCTCGGGCCCGAAGCCGCGACCCGGCTCGCGGGCGCCTTCGTGCGCGGCGTCTACGCGGCGGAGCTCGACGAGCTCGGCGCGCGGAGCGCATTCCCGCGCATGTGGCGCGCGTGCACCGAGCACGGCGGCCTGATCCGCGGCGTCCTGGCGGCGCGAAAACGCGCGAAGCCCGTGCTCCCGGGCCCCGCCTGCAAGCCCAGCGACCTCCTCTCGTTCCCGGGCGGACTGCGCGAGCTCGTCGACGCGCTCGCGCACGCGCCCCGCGTCAACCTCGTGCTCGGCGAGGAGGTGCGCGAGCTCGCGCGCGGTCCGAGCGGCTGGAGCACGCGCACGTCCGGCGGATTCGCGCTCGAAGCCACGGACGTCGTGCTCGCGTGCCCCGCGCCCGTCGCGGCGCGGTTGTGCGCGCGCGCGGGAGCGGCGAACGAGCTCACGACCACGCTCGAACGCGTCTCGCATGCGAATGTGACCCTCGTGCACCTCGGCTTCCGCGCGAGCGACGTCCCGAGTTTCCCCGGCGGCTTCGGCTACCTCGTCCCGCCCGATCAGGTGGGCGGCGCCGCGCCGCGCGTGCTCGGGACGATCTTCGCGTCGAGCCTGTTCGAGGGTCGCGCGCCCGAGGGCTGCATCGCGGTGACGAGCTTCTACCGCGCCGACACCGTGAACGCATGGGCCGCCGCGGACGTCGCGCGCGAGGCGACGCTCGATTTCTCGCGCGCGCTGCGTCTTCCGCGGACGCCCGAGCCCATCGTCGCGCGCGTGCTGCGTTGGGAGGGCGTGATCCCGCGCTACGCGCCCGGCCATCGCGACCGCATCGACGCGCTCGAAACGGAGCTCGCGCGCTCGGCGCCGGGCATGCACCTCGCCGGCAGCTACACGGGCGGCGTGTCCGTCGAACAAGTCATCGGCCGCGGACGCGCGGTCGCGCGGCGCATCCTCGCGTCGAACGCGTCGACGAGCTCGCAGGAGCTCGGCGCCGCGCGCAGCGCACCTGCGCGCGGAGACACGCGCGCCGATTCGAACAAGGAACGGCCCGCGCGCGCCGTGGCCGCGGCGAGCTCGTCGGCGAGAGGAGGCCTCCTCGCGTGAACGCGTTGTTCCAAGTGCTGACGGTGCTCCTGCCCCCGGCCTATCTCCTGGCCACGTTCCTGCACGGGATGGCGTTCGCGCGCCCCGAGGCGCGCACCACCGAGCTCCTCCGGAAGGCCGTCACGGCGACGACGATCGTGCTGCACCTCGCGTGGTTCGTCGTGCACGGCGAGCGCATCCAGTGCTTCCCCATCGCCGACACGGCGTCGAGCGCGTCGGCCGTCGTGCTCGCGACGTTGTGCCTGCAGACGGTGCTCGCGCGTTGGATGAAGAACCCCGGGAGCGGCGGGATCGTGCTCGCGCTGCTCTTCCTCGGACAGCTGTTCGCGTCGGCGATCACGGACTTGCGCGCGCTGCCGCGCACGAGCCCGATCGACACGTTCGGCATCGTGCACGTGACGACGAGCGTCGTCGCGCTCGCGGCGCTCGTGCTCTCGGGCGTGCACGGGCTGCTCTACCTCACGCTCCTGCGCCAGATGCGCCTCAGGCACTTCGGCGCGCTCTTCGCCGGCCTCCCCGACCTCGCCGTGCTCGCGCGGCTGACGCGCGGCGCGGCGCTCGCCGGGTTCCTCTGCCTCATGATCGGCATGAACGTCGGCATCGCCCTCGCGCACCGCGATCACGAGACGGGCTTCGCGTACCGCGACGCCGAGGTCGCGCTCACGATCCTCCTGTGGCTGCACTTCGGCGCGATCGCGTTCTCGCGCTGGATCCGCGGCTTCAACGCGCGGCGCGCGTCGATCGCGGCGACCGTCGGGCTCGTCGTCGTGCTGCTTTCGCTCGTGCTCCTGCTCGTGCCCGGCACGACCTTCCACCACACCCTCTGACCCCGCCGTGGATCCGCGCACCGCCCTCACGCTCGTCGGACTCTCGCACCGCACCGCGCCCGTCGCGGTGCGCGAGCAGTACGTCGTGAGCCAGGAGGACGTTCCCGCCTGCCTGCGCGCGTTGATCGCGACGCCAGGCGTCTGCGAGGCGTACGTGCTCTCGACCTGCAACCGCACCGAGGTGCTGGTCATCGGCGAGCGCGGCCGCGAGCTCGCGGCCCCCGTGCGCGCGCAGGTGTTCCGCAACATCGACGCCGCGCACCTGTACGAGTTCGACGACGTCCAGGCGCTGATCCACTTCTTCCGCGTCGCGTCGGGCCTCGACTCGCTCGTGCTCGGCGAGAGCGAGATCCTCGGGCAGATCAAGCGCGGCCTGGAGGTCGCGCAGCACGAGAAGACGCTCGGGCCGGCGCTCCAGGCGCTGCTCCAGCAGGCGCTGCACACGGGGAAGCGCGTGCGCACCGAGACGCCGGTCGGCCAGGGCACGCTCTCCGTCGCGCGCGTCGGCGTCGAGCTCGCCGCACGCGTGTTCGGCAGCTTCGGCTCGGTGCACGCGCTCGTCGTCGGCGCGGGCGAGACGGGCCTGCTCGTCGCGCGCCACCTGCGTGACAACGGCGTGAAGGACCTCGCGTTCGCGAACCGCACCGTCGCGCGCGCGGAGACGGCCGCGCGTGAGTTCCAGGGCAAGGCGTGGCCGCTCGCCGAGCTGTCGCAGGCGACGCGCGACGCCGACCTCGTCGTCGCGTGCGTGGAGGCGAACGAGTTCGCCGTCGAGCCGGCGCACTTCGACGTGAAGACGCTCAAGCGCCGCGACCGGCCGATGCTCGTGGTCGACCTCTCGGTGCCGCGCGCGGTCGACCCGGGCGTGCGCGCGCTCTCGAACGTGCTCCTGTACGACCTCGACGACCTCGGCAAGGTCGTGAACGACAACAAGCGCGGCCGCGACCTCGCCGTCGAAGGCACGGCCGAGATCCTCGTCGCCGAGCTGCACAAGTTCCTCGCGAGCCGCGCCTATGCCGCGTTCGGCCCCGCGATCGCGACCCTGCGCCAGCGCTTCGACACCGTGCGCGAGGAGGTCCTCGATGCGATCGCGGGCGCGAAGACCGATCCGAAGAACGTGCAGATCGCGCACGAGCTCACGAAGCGGCTCATGGACGTCGCGATGGTGCAGATGAAGGAAGGCGCGCGCTCGACGCGCTCCGAGGAAGCGCTCGATCGCGAATACCAGCGCTTCCTCGACCACTTGCGTTGACCCAGCACGCGCGGAGTACGCCCCCCATGCCCGATCCGTCGAAGACGAAGTTCCTCCTCGCCACGCGCGGCAGCCCGCTCGCACGCTGGCAGGCCGAGACGACGAAGCGCCTGCTCGAGCACGCGCGGCTCGACCTCGACGTCGAGCTCTGCGTCGTGCAGTCGAGTGGCGACAAGGACCAGAAGTCCGACCTCGCGCGTCTGGGCCGCACGGGCGTGTTCACCGCCGAGATCGACGACGCCGTGCTCTCCGGGCGCGCGCACGCGGGCGTGCACAGCTTGAAGGACATGACGACGAGTCTTCCGGACGGGCTCGTGCTCGCGGCGGTGCTCCAACGGGGCGCGACGGAGGATGCGCTCGTCGGCCGCGACGGCCACGTGCTCGCCGATTTGTCGCGCGGCGCGCGCGTCGCGACGGGTTCGGTGCGGCGCGTCGCGATGTTGAAGCGCGCGCGCCCGGACCTCGAGATCGTCGGCATCCGCGGCAACGTCGACACGCGGCTCGACAAGCTCATGAGCGGCCAGGCCGAGGCGTTGATCATGGCGTGCGCGGGGCTCGAACGCCTCGGCTACGCGAAGCACATCACCGAGCGTCTCGGCCCGCCGGGCTTCCTCCCCGCCGTCGGGCAGGGCATCGTCGGACTCACTTGCCGCACGGGCGACGACGCGACGCACCGCGCGCTGCAAGGCATCGGTGATCGCGAAGCCTGGGCCGAGGCGCACGCCGAGCGCGCGCTGCTCGCGCGGCTCCACGGCGGCTGCAACGCGCCGGTCGGAGCGCTGGCGCGTGCGAAGGAAGCGGCGCTCGCGCTGGAAGCGTGCGTGCTGTCCCTCGACGGCCGGGAAACGCTGGAGGACCGCATCAGCGGCTCGATCGAGCGCGCGGCGGAGCTCGGGGCGGAGCTGGCCGAACGGCTCGTCGCGCGCGGCGCGAAGCACTTGATCGACGCCGCACGCACGAACCGCTGA
>JACRIO010000112.1 GCA_016220035.1 Planctomycetota bacterium
CCGCCTCGCCGAGGATCGCGCGTCGACCCTCCGCGAGGAACTGCGCGCGCAGGCTCTCCCGGAAGCGCCCCTTCGCGCCGAGTTCGGTGAGTTCGAGCGACTGCACGAGGCGTCCGACCAGCGGCGCCGCGGGCATCTCCGCCTTCAGCTTCTCGAGGGTGTGCTTGCGGGGATCGCCCGAGCGGAAAACACGCTTGAACGCCTCGCGCAGGTCCTCGATGTCCTGCTCGGCGAGCCCTCCGCGCTGGAGGCCGATCACGTTGACGCCGCGGACGCGGCTCGGATGGCCCTCCAGGATCATGAAGGGCGGCACGTCCTGCACCATGCGCGTCATCCCGCCGACGTAGGCGTAGGCCCCGATCGAGACGAAGTGGTGCGCGGCGGCGCCGCCGGAGACGTTCGCGAACTCCTCCACCAGGACGTGCCCGGCGAGCAGGACGTTGTTGCCCATGATGATCCGGTCGCGGAGCTCGCAATCGTGCGCGACGTGGCAACAGGCCATGAGCAGGCAGTGGTTGCCGATGCGCGTGACCCCGCCGCCCTTCACGGTGCCGCGGTTGATCGTCACGAACTCGCGGATCGTGTTGCGATGACCGATCACGAGGCGCGTCGCCTCGCCCTTGTACGAGAGATCCTGCGGGGCGCCGCCGAGCGAGGCCTGTCCGACGATCGTGTTCTCTTCGCCGATCTCCGTCACGCCGTCGATGACGACCTGCGGGCCGACGCGCGTTCGATCGCCGATCTTCACGTGCTCGCCGACGACGCAGTAGGGACCGATCTCGACGCCCTCGCCGAGTTCCGCGCCGCGCGCAACGACCGCTGTGGGATGGATCTGTGTGGCCATGGAGTTCCTCAGGCGTCGACCAGGGTGAACATGAGCGTGGCTTCGCAGACCACCTTGCCGGCGACGGTGCCCACGCCGCGCACCTGGGCCGTCGCATCCTTCGTTCGCAACGTCTCGACCTCGATGCGCAGTTGGTCGCCGGGGGCGACGGCCCCGCGCAGCTTGACCTTGTCGATCGCCCACAACACGGCGAGCTTGCCCGTGTTCTCGAGCTTGCGCAGGAGCAGGACGCCCGCGAGTTGCGCCATCGCTTCGAGCATGAGCACGCCGGGCATCAGCGGCGCGCTCGGGAAATGGCCCTGGAAATAGGGCTCGTTGATGCTGACGTTCTTGATCCCGACTGCGCGCTGGAATCCATCGATCTGGATCACGCGGTCGATCAACAGGAACGGGTAGCGGTGCGGGAGCAAGCGCAGGATCTCGCGCACGTCGAGGCCCGACTCCCGGCGGATCAGGCCGCCCGTTTCCGCCGCCTGCATGAGGTCGTGGAGCCTGCGCACGAGGTCCGCGTTCGTCGAGTGCCCCGAGCGCGTCGCGATGATGTGCGCTTCGAGCTCGGCGCCCAGGAGCGAAAGGTCGCCGAGCAGGTCGAGCAGCTTGTGCCGCACGGGTTCCGCCGGCAGGCGCATCTGCGTGCTCGGATCGCCGAGCACGACCGTGTTCTCGCGCGTCGCGCCCTTGCCGAGCCCGGCCTTCTGCAGCGCCTCGACCTCGCTCGCGAGGCAGAACGTGCGCGCGGGCGCGATCTCCCGCGCGAAGGATTCGGGGTCGACGTCCAGCTGAAAGGAGCCGCTGTCCACTCCGGGCTCGTTGAACGTGGCGACGTACTGCAGGGTGAGCGCCGGCCGATCCGTCGGCAGCGCCACGAGCGTCGCCGAACCGTTGCGCACGTAGACGGGCTGGTCGAGCTTGAAGACCTTCGCTTCGGCGCCTTGCTCGGCGATGCCCGACTGCTGCACGAGCCGCAGGAACTCGAGCCCGGAGCCGTCGAGTCCGGGCAGTTCCGCGCCGGAGAGCTCGACCGTGAGGTTGTCGACCTTGAGGCCCGCGCAGACCGAGAGCAGGTGCTCGACGGTCTCGACCTCGGCGGGACCGCGCGCGAGCCGGGTTCGGCGCTCCTTCTGCGGGTAGGAGGCGATGGTCGCGGGGATGCGCGGCGCATCGGGCAGGTCCGTGCGCACGAACTCGATGCCCGTGCCGACCGGCGCCGGGAGCAGTCGCCCGCGGACGTGCTGTCCCGAGTGCAGGCCGGCGCCGGCGAACTCGACCACGGTCTTGAGCGTGCGTTGCTTGCGCGTCATGCGTCGCTTTCCTCGGAGTTCGATGGTCGCGCGGCGCCGCGGAGACCGGCCGCACGTTCGAGCGCACGCAGGCGCTCCAGGAGTTCGGGGAGCTTCTCGACCAGCGCGAACTGGCGCAGGGCCGCGCGGCGCTGCCGGGCGGGATAGCCGAGCACCTCAGCGCCCGCGGGCACGTCGCCGAAGACCCCCGCGCCCCCGCCGACCTTGGCGCCCGCGCCGACCTCGACGTGGCCCGTGACGCCCGCCTGCCCGGCGAGGATCGCGCGCGCGCCGATGCGCGTGGAGCCCGCGACCCCCGACTGTGCGATGAGCAGGGCCCCGTCGCCGACGACGACGTTGTGGGCGATGTGCACGAGGTTGTCGATCTTGACGCCGCGCCCGATGCGGGTCGCGCCGAAGCGCCCGCGATCGATCGCGGAGTTCGCCCCGATCTCGACGTCGTCGTCGACGACGACGTTGCCGCACTGAGACACCTTCCGCCACCCCTCACGCGTCGGTTCGAAGCCGAACCCGTCGGAGCCGATCACCGTCCCCGCGTGCACGGTGCAGCGCGCGCCGAGGACGACGCGCTCGTACAGCACGACGCCCGGGTGGAGCACGGAGTCCTCCCCCACCTGCACGCCGCGGCCGAGCACGACGCCGGCGAAGAGCACCGCGCGCGTCCCGACGACGCAGTCGGGGCCGACGACGACGTTCGGGCCGAGCGCGGCATCGTTCGCGACGCGCGCCGAGGGATCGACCACGGCGCTCGCGTGGCGCCCGCTCGGTCGCCACTCCGGAGCCGCGAAGGCCTGCACGACGCGCGTGAACGCCGCGTTCGGATCGGCGCAACGCAGGAGCGCCACGTCCTCGCGCGTGCGCTGCTCGTCGCGCGGGACGAGCACGCCGGCGGCGCGCGTGCGCGCGAGCTCGCCCCGGTAGCGCGGGTTCGAGAGGAAGCTGACCTCGCGCTCCCCGGCGTCCCGCAGCGATGCGGGTCCCTGGACCCGACGCGCTCCGTCTCCGTCCAGTTCGGCGCCGCAGAGCGCGGCGATTTCGAACAGCGTGCGTTCTTGCATGAGAGCGGACCCGACTCGGGCCCTCACGGCGTCCTACGGTGCGGACAGCCGGGCCAAGGGTCTACTGGCGCCGGCGCACGGCGTCAATCCGTCGAGCGGGCTTTCTCGCAGCACACCCTCCGGAGGGGTCCAGGCGGCGTCCGAGTCGCGCGGCGCCTCGGCCCGTTCACCTCGACCCGTGGTGGGCGGTCAGAAGGTGATGTTCACGACGCTGAACGAGAACGTCTCGTGTCGATCGCCCTCGCCCGACTCGATGGGAAAGCCGAAATCGAGGCTGATCGGGATCGGGTACGACATGCCGAAGCCGAAGCCGATGGACGCGCGCAACTCGTCGGGATCGAGCCGCCAGGGAGCCGGATCCAGGATGCCCGCGTCGCCGAAGAACTTCATGTGGAACACCTCGACGCGCCGGTAGGTGCCCGGCTGGGCGACGGAATGGAGCGGGATCCTGTACTCGAGCGACGTGCTGAGCATCGACTCGCCGCCGAGCGGCTCGCCGCCCTTGTTCGGCCCCACGCCGCGGTAGGCGAAACCGCGCAGGTTGTGCCCGCCGCCGAGGAAGAAGCGCTCGGTGTACGGCACGTCCTCCGTCCCCCCGAAGTCGTCCGCGATCCCGAGCCCGAGCGAGAAGTGCAGCCCGGGTCGGACCTCCTCCTCCTCCGGACCGAAGGGCCAGAACCAATCGAAGTCGAGGTTCGAGCGGACCATGTCCCAGTCGCCGCCGAACGGACCGCCGTAGACGCCGCTCTTCCAGCTCGCGAGGAAACCCTGCGTGGGATTGAGCGTGCGGTCGACGCTGCGGTGGTTCACGTCGAACAGCACGCCGACCAAGTTCGAGTGGCCCTCCTGCGCGAACAGCGTGTCGGCGAGCGGGTACTCCTCGGGCTGGCCGAAGTCCCCGCCGTCGCCCAGGCTCGCCTGGATGTCGCTGACGTCGATGCCCTGGTGCGAGAACCCGGTCCACACGGTCCAGTTGCGGCCGATTTCGCGACCGAGTCGGATTCGGCGATCGTTGCGCTCCTCGTCGTAGAACCGGTAGCGGCGCAGCCGGCGTGACAGGCTGACGTCGAGCTGCGTTCGATCGAAGTGCGTCCCGAACAGGTCCGGCTCGACGAAGCGGATCTGGTACGAGTTCACGAGCGTGCCCGGCGAAAGCTCGACCACCATGCGCTGGCCGGCGCCGTGGAACGCTTCCTTCTCGTACACCTCGCCGGGCATGCGCCACACGCTCGACGGGAGCGCGGCCGCGTCGAAGTTGCGCATTTCGAGCAGGATCCGACCGAAGAGCCCGTTGTTCGAGTCGACGCCGCCCTGGAGCTGCAGGTTGACGACGCGCCCCTCCTCGACCGTGAAGTAGGTGTCGACCCAGTTGGGTTGCCCCGGGACCGGAACGAAGCGGTACGTCGGGTCCTTGTGGTCGAGCGGCGCGAACTCGTCGGAGAAGTAGTTCGTCGAGTAGATGCGGTTCAGCGAGCGCGAGAGCTCCTCGATGTCCGCCTTCTCGCCGGGCATGACGTCGACCTCGCGGCGCAGCACGCGGTCGCGGGTGTGGAGGCCGCCCTCGAAGAGGACCTCGCGGATGAAACGTTGCTCGCCCTGAGCGATCCGGTAGGTGACGGCGACCGCGTGCTTCTCGAAGTCGTACGCGAGCTCGGGCTCGAGGAACTGCCAGCCTTCCGCGCCGAGGGACGGATGCGCGAGGTAGCCGTCCTTGCCGTAGCGCTTGCGCAGCTCACCCTGGTCGTGCTTCTCCTTGACGCGCTCGTAGCGCTTGCCCGGCTGCAGTTTGCACAGCGCGAGGAGCTCGGCTTCGGGGTACACGAGCTCGACCGGCGTGTCGACGAAGCGCGCCCGGTCTTTCAAATCGACCTCACGGTGGAACGCACGGATCGCGAGGCTCGCGACGCGCCAAGGACGACCCTCGTCGACGACCACGTGGAGCGTGACGCGGCTCCTGTCCGCGCTGAACTCGAAGGGCTCGAGCTCGACGATCGCGTCGAGGTAGCCGAGGTCCCGGTACGTCTCGCGCATGGCGAGCAGGTCGGCCTCGAGCTTCTCCCTGTCGAACTTCGATCCGTACCAATCGAAGAGGCCCGGCCCGTCGAGCTCGACGTTGGAGAGCTTCTTCAAGCCGTCGCGCCAGAACCACCAGCCGCGGTCCGGGAGCGACGTGTTGCCGCGCACGACGACGTCCCGCACGTGCACCTGCGGCCCCTCGCGGATCTCGAAGATGACGTCGGGAACGTCCGTCGATCCAGCTTCCTGACCGCGTTTCACGACGTCGATCTCGACGTGGTAGTAGCCGTCCTGCTTGTACGCCTCGATCAGCCGCTGGCGCACGCGCTCGGCCTGGAACAGATAGAGCTCGCCGCGCTCGGGGAGCTGCGCCCACTTGAGCAGCGTCTCCTTGTCGACCTCGACATTGCCGACGAACCGCGGCTCGAGGTCGACGAGCAGCTCGACGATGCGCAGCTCGAGCTCCAGCCCGCCGGCGACCTCGCGCACGAGCACGTCGTCGACGCGCACGCGGAACGCCGCGAAGAGGTTCTGGATGCCGCGTTCGGCGCGCAGGAGGTCGTAGGGTTCGCCGATCTTCTGGCCGAACGCCTCGACGACCTGCTCGCGCGTGTAGCGCCGCGCGCCGACGACGCCGATCGACACGACCGGGGCCTGCTCCTTGCGCGGGTTCGTCGCGGCGGGCTCCGCCGGACGCTCGTCCGGCTTCGGCTCCTGCGCGTGCAACGGCCGCGCGGCGAAAGCGAGCGCGAGGACCGCGAACCAGGTCGATGCCTTCATCGCGTGCTCGCCGTCGCCCCTAGAGCGTGAACGGCTCGGCCGCGGTCGGCGCGCGGTTGTCGAACTTCATGATCGAACCGAAGAACGCAAGCTTGACCTCGCCCGTCGGACCGTTGCGCTGCTTCGCGACGATGATCTCGGCGAGGCCCTTCAAGTCCTCGCGATCCCGGAAGTAGTACTCGGGCCGGTGCAGGAGCATCACGACGTCGGCGTCCTGCTCGATCGAGCCCGACTCGCGCAGGTCGGAGAGCAGGGGCCGCTTGTCGTCGCGGTTCTCGACCTGGCGCGAGAGCTGCGAAAGCGCGACCACGGGCACCTCGAGTTCGCGCGCGAGCTCCTTCAGGGAGCGCGAGATGTGCGAGATCTCGATCTGACGGCTCTCCGCCTTGGGGTGCGTCATGAGCTGCAGGTAGTCGACCACGATCATGTCGAGGCCGTGCTTCTGCTTCACGCGCCGTGCGCGCGCGCGCAGCGCCATCACGGTGAGACCGGGCGTGTCGTCGATGAAGAAGCTCGTGTTCGAGAGCTCGCCGGCCGCCTGCGCGAGCAACGCGTAGTCGTCGGTCGGGATGCGGCCCGTGCGCAACTTGTGCGCGTCCACGCGCGCGCGCGCGCACAGCATGCGCCGCACGATCGACTGCTGGCCCATCTCGAGGCTGAAGAAGAGCACCGTGGGCTGGCGCTCCATCCATTCCGGTGGGTGCGTCGCCGCCCAGTCCATGACGTTGAGGACGAACGCCGTCTTCCCCATCGAAGGACGCGCCGCGATGATCACGAGGTCGCCCGCGTTGAAGCCGCAGAGCATCTCGTCGAGCTCGTAGAAGCCGCTCGGAAGGCCCGTGAGGCCGGAGCGGTGGCTCGCCGAGTCGATGCGCTTGAACGTCTCCTCGATGGCCTTCGACATCGGCTCCGCGCCGCGCGCGTCGCGCTCGCCCGCGATGCGAAAGATGCGGTCCTCGGAGCCGTCGAGCAGGTGCTGCACGCTCTCGCCGTCGACGCGGGTGTCGTAAGCCTCGCGCAGGATGTCGCTCGCCTCGCCGATGAGGCGGCGCAGCAGCGCGGTGTCGCGCACGATGCGCGCGTGGAACTTGACGTGCGCCGCGCTCGTGACCGTGTTCGTGAGTTCGATCAGGTAGGCGCGCCCGCCGACCTGTTGGAGCTTCTGCGCGGCGAGCAGCGCCTCCGCCACGGTGACGTAGTCGATCGCGTGCGCGCGCTCCGCGAGCTTCAGGAGCGCCGCGTACACCGCGTCGTTGCGCGGGTTGAAGAAGTCGCCCTCGCGCACGAGCTCCGCGACCTCGGGGATGCGCAGCGGCTCGAGGAGCAGTCCGCCGAGCAGCGCGCGCTCCGCCTCCTCGTTGTGCGGCGGGGTCCGTCCGGCCGGGGCGCTGACTTCCGCGTCGAGCATGGGGTGCGGAGGATAGCCGCGCGCAGAGGCAGCGGAAAGGCGCGCGCGGTGCCCACGCGGTTTCCATCGGGCGCGCGCGGAGTTCGGAATTGAAGCGACGAACGCGCTCGCCCCCGGCGAGACGAAGCGACCGGCCGAGCGTCGCGCCCGGCCGGTCGCTGGAAGCACGTCGCGGCGTCGATCAGGCCGACGGTTCGGCCGTGATCACGACCTGCACGTCGGCGTAACGATCGCCGAACACGTGGAGCTTCACGGCGTGCGCGCCCACGGTCTTGAGCGGCGCGTCGATGCGCACGTCCTTTTCCGTGACCGCGCCGTGGCCGGCCTTGTGGAGCAGCTCGGCGATGTTCGCCGCGCTGACCGAGCCGAAGAGGTGTCCGCCCTCGTCGGCCTTGCCGGAGGTCGAGACGATCGCGCCCGCGAGCTTCGCCACGCGCGCGTCGATCTCGGCGTTGCGCTTCACCTCTTCCGCGTCGAGGCGGATGCGGCGACGGGCCATCAGGCGCTTGTTCTCCTCGTTCGCCTCGGTCGCGAGGCGGCGCGGGATGAGGAAGTTGCGGGCGTAGCCGGGCGCGACGCGCACGACGTCCCCGCACTTGCCGAGATCCTTCAGGTTCTCGCGGAGGAGCACTTCGAGTTTTCGGGACATGGGGGTTCCTCGCGATCAGCCGACGAACGGCAGGAGACTCAGGTGACGGGCGCGCTTGACGGCCTGCTTCAGGGCCTTCTGGCACTGAGCGCAGTACCCGGTGCGCTTGCGCGACAGGAGCTGGCCGTGGACGGTCAGGAAGCGCTTCAAGTTGTCCACGCCCTTGTAGTCGAGGACGGGGTCGTCGCAGTTCTTCCCCGAGATCGGGGGCGCGGGAGCGCGGCGGCTGCTGCTCATGATCAGTTCTCCTCCACGTTCATCAGGTCGAGATCGGGCACGGTGACTTCGTCTTCCTGACGGCGCTCGGGCGCGGGCTTCTCCGGCTCGGGCGCGTCGTCGGCGGGCGGCGCGGGCACGACGAAGTCGGCGGCGTTCTCGGCTTGCGCCAACTCGAGTTCGCCCTCGGGGAGCTTCTCCACCTTGAGCATGAGGTAGCGCAGGATGCGTTCGTTGAGCTCGAGGTCGCGCCGCAGCGCGACGAGGTGCTCGTTGCCCATCTCGAAGTAGGTGAGCAGGAACGTCGCGCGCTGGCGGCCCTCGATCGGGTACGCGAGACGGCGCTCGTCCCAGCGGCGGGCGCTCTTCAACTGGGCGCCGTGCTTGTGGAGCAGGTCGAGGACCATGGCCTTCGCCTTGCCCCAGTCCTCCCGCACCATCTGGTTGTCGAGGAGGAACATGGATTCGTACAAACGGTTCGTCACTGAGTCTTCCTTGCGATGATGCGGGGCTTCAGACCCCTTGGTTCCAGCGGCTGTGGTACCGCGTCATGCACCCGTCGATGTCTCCGGTCGCGAGCCAGTCGAGGATCGCATCGGCGGCTTCTTCCACCGCGATGTCGATCTCGACCTGCTCCTTCTTGGAGAACTGCTCGAGTACGTAACGCGCCGCGTCGGTGCCCGCCGATCCGATCCCGATCCGCAGGCGTGGAAAATCCCCCGCCGGGCGGTCCGGGAACTCGGTGGCGAGCCGGTTCACGAGCGAACGCATGCCGTTGTGGGTGCCCGGTCCCCCGCGCGGACGGATGCGCTTCGCGCCGAGCGGGAGGTCGAGGTCGTCGTAGACGACCAGGATCCGATCGGGCGTGAGCGCGAGTCCGCGAGCGAGCGGCGCCACCACGTCACCGGAGAGGTTCATGTAGCAGGAGGGCTTCACGAGCAACGCTTCCGGACGCGCCAGACGCGCGCACTCGAAGTCGCTCCTGCCTTTCCAACCTTCCAGTTTTCGGCTGACTTCAAAGATCGATCGAGCGCGCCGCGCGACGGCCTCCACGGCGTGGAAGCCGACGTTGTGTCGCGTGCCCTCGTATTCGGGGCCGGGGTTTCCGAGTCCGACGACGAGCCTCACGAGACGCTCCGGGGCGCGAGAAGGGCGAGCATTCTAGCGGCGCGGCGCCGCGGAGCAAGGTGAGCTCCGCGGCGCCCCGATTCGGTGTCTTCCAGAGCGGATCAGCCCTTCTTGGGCTTCTCCTCCTTGGCGGGAGCGGCCGGGGCCTTCGCGCCGGCGGCAGGAGCGGCAGCGCCCGCGGCGGGCGGCGCGGCGGCCGCGGCGACGGGGCTGCCCTCGGCCGGGGTCTCGGTTGCGGACGCGACCTCGACCTTTTGGAGCACGACGACGGCGACCTTGTGGTCACCCGTGGGCTTCACG